>NZ_CP151657.1:970740-1294320 GCF_038405225.1 Arthrobacter citreus | reverse complement strand
GCATCAACCTCGTTGCGCAGCGACTGGAAACTGCCGATCACCACTGACGGCGTTTCCCATTCCCAGAACCGCAGGGTGGGATTGCGCCGGCCGGCACCAACCTCTTCGGCAAGGACTTCGTCCATGGCCACGTGCATTGGCGTGGACAGCGGCGTGGGACCGATAATCTCCCACTGGTGGTCATTCCACCCCGTGGCCTTCGCCAGGGCCCGGCGTACCGCGGTGGCGATGGCCTCGGGTGAAAAGCCGAACAGCACGGCGTCGTCCGGCAGGTTCCGCCGCACGGCAGCGGCAATGTCCGCTCCGGAGGCATCTTCCGGCAGACCTTCCAGCGCCTGGTTGATGTTCAGCAGGGCGTCGTCGGGTTCAAGGAAGAAGTCGCCGCTGAGCGAAACGTTGGCCAGCCTCCCGTCGCGGACATCCAGGTCCACCACTACCAGTTTGCCGCCGGCCACTTTGAACTCCCCGTGGCGGCGGCCGTTGTCCTGCTCAGTGCTGCTGCTCATTCATTTTCCTTGTCCCAAGTAAAAAGGCCCACCCGGATATCCGGGCGGGCCTTCCTAGTCTAGAAGCTCTGCTGTTCTTTGCGAACGGATTACTTCTTGGCGCCGAAGCCCTTGAAGCGTGCGTTGAAGCGCTCGACACGGCCGGCGGAGTCCATGATGCGCTGCTTGCCCGTGTAGAACGGGTGCGATGCGGAGGAGATTTCCACCTCGATGAGGGGGTAGGTGTTGCCGTCTTCCCACTCGACCGTCTTGGCGGAAGTAGCCGTGGAGTTCGTCAGGAAAGAGGTGTCGGACGCGAGATCGCGGAAGACAACCGGGCCATACTTAGGGTGGGTATCAGACTTCAATGTATTACCTTCTTTTGGTGCCTGGATTTTGCCAGGCACTGGTGGTTGAAAGCTTGGAATGCCCCCATGGTCAGCGGTTGAGCACTTTCCACGGGGATCAGCAATTCAGCATACCGCATTCCGCGGTGCAGGTTAAAGCCGCCGGAGGAGCGGACGTCCCTGCCGGCCGGGCCATCAGCACCGGGTTAGGAGGCCCACCCGCTGTTAACGGCGGTGATGCTGGAGGTGATGCCCCGGACCCGGCCGGTAAGTTCAAAGCGCACCGGGCGGTAATAGTCATCCAGCCACAGCGTCACTTCCGTGGGCATCATGTCATCGGTGCGGCCGCCGGGCCGGACTCCGCTGATTTTGGTGCGCACGGCACCGTTGAGGACCGCGTCATAATCCACGGTCAGTGCCGCCGATCCGGCGATCAGTTCAGCCACCCGCTCCGGGTTCACGGTCAGTTCCGCCGCAGAGGCCAGCACCGCCGCATACGCTTCCTCGGGGGTGCCGCCGGGGTCCGCAGCGATGCGCCCTCCCCCGGTGTCGACGCTGCCACCGCCGGCGCCGGCTGTGATCCGCAGGTCCAGGTCCGGGTTTTCCAGGGTCAGGGCGAACTCCGGTGCGGTGGTGAACTCGAGGGTGTGTGTCCCCGGCGGCAGCCAACTGGATGAGGTTTCCAGGGTTTGGGTTGCTCCGCCGCCGGCATCCATGGCAGCCCGCACGCAGGATGCTGCTTCGTCAGCGGGCAAGGCGGCCGGATCCCGGCGCAGCAGGAACTGGCATGCATCCTGGACCGGCTGCGCCATGCCGGCCTGGCTGCCGCTGACGCCCACTTTCAGGGGTTCGGGTGTGGGCGGCGGCTCGGGGCTGGGTGCCGCTGGGACGGACGGGGTGGGCGCGGCCGGAGTGGGGCTGGGTGCAGCCGGGACCGGTGCAGCACTGGTGACGCTTTCGCGTGCCTTCAGCTGCTCGGCCGTGGGTCCGCAGGCGGCCAGGGAAAGCATCACAACGCATGCCACTGCCGCGGCGGCGGCCCGGCTGGCAGACCCGGAACCGCCTGGACGATCGGCGCCGGGCAGTGGCCGGATCGAAGGAATCCGGCTGTGACGTGTTCGCATGGCGGCCCCAGAACGATATGCGGAGGATTGCAGTGACGCCGCAAGTGTTGCACTAAAGCCGGTCGAGGGTAAGGGAAAGTGGACTATTTGCCGCTAGTACTGCCGCGGCCGGCATTCCCAGAACGCCACGGCACTCGCGGCGGCCACGTTCAGTGAGTCGACTCCGCCGCTCATGGGGATCCGGACGCTGAGGTCGACGGCGGAGATTGTCCCGGCGGCCAGCCCGTCACCTTCGGTGCCGAGCACCAGGGCCAGCCGTTCATCGCGGCGGGCGCTCAGCTCGTCCAAGCTGAGCGAATTTTCGCCCAAAGCCAGGGCCGCCGTGACAAATCCTGCGTCACGCAGGGTTTCCAGCTGACCCGGCCAGTCGGTCAGCCGCACCCACGGCACCTGGAAGACAGCGCCCATGCTGACCCGGATGGCGCGCCGGTACAACGGGTCGGCGCAGCGCGGACTGACCAGGACGGCGTCGACCTGCAGTGCCGCCGCGGAGCGGAAGATGGCACCAATGTTGGTGTGGTCCACGATGTCTTCCAGGACGGCGACACGCCCCGCGGCGGCAAGCAGTGGCGCCAGTTCCAGCGGCGCCGGCCGTTCCATGGCGGCCAGTGCGCCGCGGTGCAGATGGAATCCGGTGATTTCTTCGAGGGTGTCCGCGGCTCCCACGTAGGCCGGGACATCGGGATACCGGTCCAGCACGTCCTGCAGGTCGGGGATCCACTTCTCCGCCAGGAAGAAGGACCGCGGCCGGTGTCCGGCATCCAGGGCCCGGCGAAGGACCTTGGATGACTCGGCAATGTACAGGCCTTCCCCGGGTTCCCGGCGGCGGCGCAATGCGGTGTCGGTGAGGTTGGTGTAATCCGCGACGCGCGGGTCAGCGGCAGTGTGAAGGTGGTGAAGCGTCACTCAGGGCACCGCTTCCACAGGACGTTCGCCAAAATAGCGGGCCCGGGTCAGCGGCGTGCAGTGGCGGACCAGCGTCCGCCGTCGTGCTGCACCACCAGCGGCAGGTCGAAGGCCGCGCTGAGGTTCTCCTCCGTGAAGACGCCGTCGATGGGCCCGGAGGCAACCACTCCGCCGTCGCGCAGCAGCAGGGCATGCGTGAAGCCCGGGGGCACTTCCTCCAAATGGTGGGTGACCAGGACCATGGCGGGAGCTTCCTCGTCGCGGGCCAGGTCCGCCAAGCGGGCCACCAGGTCCTCGCGGCCGGCGAGGTCCAGCCCGGCGGCCGGCTCGTCCAGCAGCAGCAGTTCCGGGTCCGTCATCAGGGCGCGGGCAATCTGGACGCGCTTGCGTTCCCCCTCGCTGAGGGAGGCGAAAGTGCGGTTCATGAAGGTGGACATGCCCCAGTCATGGAGCAGGTGGAAGGCGCGGCGCTCGTCAAGCTTCTCGTACTTTTCCCGCCAGCGCCCGGTCATGCCGTAGGAGGCGGTGAGGACCACGTTGAGCACGGTTTCGTGTTCCGGAATCTGGTTGGCCAGGGCCGCCGAGGCCAGGCCGATCCGCGGACGGAGTTCAAAGACGTCAACGGCTCCGAGGACTTCCTCAAGGATTCCCGCGACGCCGCGGGTGGGGTGCATGCGTCCGCCGGCAATCTGCAGCAAAGTGGTTTTCCCCGCGCCGTTGGGTCCCATGATGACCCAGCGCTCCCCCTCCTTGACCTGCCAGTCAACGGCATCCAACAGGGTCTTGCCGCCGCGAACGACACTCACGGCAGCAAATTCAAGAACATCACTCATAGCACTAGACATTAGGCTAAAGAAAGGGCCGATGGCTAAACGCGGCGCCGCGGCGTATCGGACTCCTACCTGTCCGGACGGTCCCGGCGCGCGAACCGGCCGGCCCGCAGCACCACCTTCCCTGCCTACGAAACGGATCACGATGCCCGCCCAGAACACCCCGGAAGCTCCTGTCTCCACCCAGCCCGGCACCGTGCCGGAGTACGGCGTGGTGAGCTACGGCCGGGAGCTGCCCGATGCCTACCTCTCCACCATCCAGCAGGCCGTGGGCACAGTGGGCGGCAGCATTCTGGAGCTGGAGAACGCAGCCGGTGACGGCTACGCGGTCACCAAACTGGTGGTGGGGTACGACGGCGGGATCCAGACGCTGCGGATGGCGGTCACCGCGGCCGCGGCGGCGCTGGGAGATGCGGCGGGCGGCGCGCAGACCGCCGTCGTGCCCTCATCCCTGCTGGAGCCGGGAAGGAAACTGCTGGTCATGGATGTGGACTCCACCCTGATCAAGCAGGAGGTCATTGAGCTGCTCGCTGCCCACGCGGGCCGGGAGGCGGAGGTGGCTGCGGTCACCGAGGCGGCAATGCGCGGCGAACTCGATTTCACCCAGAGCCTGCACCAGCGTGTTCGGGCGCTGGCCGGACTTCCGGTCTCCGTGATTGATGAGGTGGGAGCACGCATCGAGCTGTCCGACGGCACGGAGGCGCTGGTCAAGGAGTTCCTCGCCGCCGGGCATGCGGTGGCGGTGGTTTCGGGCGGCTTCAGCCAGGTGCTCGATCCGCTTGCCGCGCGCCTGCAGCTGACCCATGCCAGGGCCAACCTGCTGGGGATCGCCGGGGGTGTGCTGACCGGCACCGTGGACGGCCCCGTGGTTGACCGTGCCGCCAAGGCCCGGGCCCTGCGCGAGTGGGCAGCGGGACTGGGCATCGAGGAACGCCACACCATTGCGGTGGGCGACGGCGCCAATGACCTGGACATGCTGGCGGCGGCCGCCCTGGGCGTGGCGTTCAACGCCAAGCCGGCAGTGCAAGCCGCCGCTGATGCCGTGCTGAACCTGCCCCAGCTGGACGTGGTGCAGCACTTCGTGAAGCTGTAGGTTCTAGCCGGCAACCCCGAGGTAGTCAGCGCCGCCCACGTATTCGGTGTGGCCGGAGGCAACATCGGCGGTGGCCATGCGTGCCACTTCGGCGCCAAATTCCTGCACTGAGTACAGCCGGCCGGCTTCGACCCGCCGGGCTTCGATGGCGCCGGGGTTGGCCCGGTCCAGCAGCGTGGCTGTGACCGTGCCTTCGATCATGTCCCCGGAGACCACCACCAGGGTGATGCCCTTGGCTTCGAGCTGCGGCAGCATGTCCCGCAGCGCGTCCTCGCCGGCCCGCTTGCTGCGGGCCACCGGCTCGTATTCGGGCATGGTGGGCACGGTATTGATGAAGTGCGCCTGGTGGCTGGTGACAAACACAACGCGTGATCCGGCCGGCATGACCTCAAGGGCTGCGGTGAGCATGTTGACCTGTGCGTCGCGGTTCAGCTTCAGGGCATAGTCTTCTTCAACGCCCGTTTCCATGCCGCCGGAGGCGTTCAGCACCAGGATGTCCAGGCCGCCGAAATTCTCCGTTGCGGCGGAGACCAGGGCCGCCGGACCCTCAGCTGAGGTCAGGTCAGCACCCACGGCGACGGCGCGGCCGCCGTCGTTCTCAATGCCGGTGACCACCTTGTTGGCCCGGGGGGCCTTCTGCCGGTAATTGACCACCACGCCGGCTCCCTCGGCGGCCAGGAATTTGGCCACCTCGGCTCCGATGCCGCGTGAGGATCCGGTGACGATGGCAGCTTTGCCGTCCAGCAGGCCCATGGTGCTCCTTCGTGAAGTTTTGTGGAAAGTATCCAAGATGTGTACGAAACTCATCCCATCCTGCCAGTCCCCCGGGCTCCGCGGAGTAGTGGAAACCTCCAAGGAATGCCCGGGGGACGTTGGCTGCGGGAGAAGGTTTGGGCTAGTGGCCCATGCCCAGTCCGCCGTCCACGGGGATCACGGCGCCGGAGATGTACGCGGCCTCCGGGCTGGCGATCCACCGCACAACACCGGCCACTTCCTCGGGCTCAGCGAACCGCTTGGCCGGAATCGAGGAGAGGTAGCTCTTCTGTGTTTCCTCCGGCAGCGCGCGGGTCATGTCGGTGTTGATGAAGCCCGGAGCGACGACGTTGGCGGTGATGTTCCGCGAGCCGAGCTCCCGGGTCAGGGAGCGGGCAACACCCACCAGGCCCGCCTTGGACGCCGCGTAGTTGATCTGGCCGGGAGAACCGTACAGGCCCACCACGGAAGAGATCAGGACAACCCGTCCGCGGCGCAGCTTGATCATGCCCTTGGACGCACGCTTGATCACCCGGAAGGCGCCGGTGAGGTTGGTGTCCACCACATCGGTGAAGTCGTCCTCGCTCATCCGCAGCAGCAGGGTGTCGCGGGTGATGCCGGCGTTGGCCACCAGGACCTCAACGGGCCCATGGGCTGCCTCGACTTCGGTGAAAGCGGCATCTACTGAGGCCATGTCGGTGACGTCGGCCTTGACGCCGAGGATGCCGTCAGGCACGTCCCCGCTGCGGTAGGTAATGGCTACCTGGTCGCCGTTGGCCAGGAACGCCCGGGCGATGGCCAGGCCGATGCCGCGGTTGCCGCCGGTAACCAAAACGCTGCGGCCGGTCGACGGCTCGGTGGTGTTGTTCTGCACAGATTTCCTCCGCTGGGAGTGGGGGTTGGATGAACTCGATCCTAGCTAAGGCCGGAACGAACTTCACCATCACAGGTTCGAGTGAGAGAATGGGGAAATCTGTTTGGGAGAGTGATGAATAAGGAATCCAGCCGCGGCGCTCCGATCCCCCGGATCACCGATGCCCGCACGGCGCACACCGATGAGATGCGCGCACGCATGATCAAATATTCGGTGTCCATGGGCATCCGCATCGTCTGTCTGGGACTGCTGTTTGTCGTCCATGGGTGGCTGCTCTGGGTGGTCATTGCCGGCGCCGTTGTCCTCCCCTACTTTGCCGTCATCATCGCCAACGCCGGGTCCGACACCCGCAACATGACGGCATCGGAGTCCATGATCGACACGCTCCCCGCGCCCGCCCTTGAGGCGCCCCGGCCGCAGGAGTACCGGGAATCCCCGGAAACCACGCTGCTGCGCGGTGAGCTCGTCGAGGATGAGCCAGCCGATGACCACAAACCCGACGACGGCACCCACGAAGATAAGGCACCACCCACAGCATGAACCTTCTTGACCAGTTGGCACGAACCACCGGCGCCGGCAATCCCCTCCCCGGATCCGGGCCGGCCGGCCCGGATTCCGGGGCTCCCGCCGTGTGCTCCCGGAAGGGGTGCCGGCAGCCGGCAGCATGGCGCCTGCTGTGGAACAACCCCCGGATCCACACCCCGGAACGGCGCAAGACATGGCTGGCGTGCGGTGAGCACCGCGGCTGGCTGGAGGAATACCTGCAGACACGCGACCTGTGGAAGGAAACACTTCCGCTGGATGGCGTGGATGCATCACCGGCGCAGGATTCACCGGACACCCACCCCGGGAGCGCGTAAATGTACCGCTTCCTCTTCTCCAGCCGCTGGCTGGGATGGTTTGCCCTGGCGTGCCTGGTCTCGGCGGTCTGCACCACCCTGGGACTGTGGCAGCTGGACCGGCGGGATGCCATCCGCGAAGACATCGGCAACGTGGTCAACAACTACGACGCCGCTCCGGTCGCCTTCGCCGATGCAGCTGACCTGTTCACGAGCTATGACCCGGCCAAAGAATGGCTTCCGGTGGAGATGACCGGTGTGTACGACTTCGATAACCAGCGCATTGTCCGGAACCGGCCGTTGAGTGGCCGGGCCGGGTATGAAGTGGTGGTGCCGCTGCAGCTGTCCGACGGAACCACCGTCGTCATCAACCGCGGCTGGCTGCCCATCGGCAATGATGAAGCCGGCCGGCCCGACACCGTGCCTGCCGCCCCCTCCGACGAAGTCACCGTCGTCGCCCGCATCAAGCCCGCGGAACCCACGCTGCAGCGCGGTGCACCCGAAGGCCAGCTGGCATCAATCGACTTGGCGAAGTACCAGGAGGAGGTGGGATACGAGCTGAAGCAGGGCGCTTACGGCCTGATGGCCAGCGAAGATCCCTCGCCGGAGGTTGTCCCCGAGGCAGCGCCCAAGCCGTCCGTGGACGAAGGCCCGCACCTGTCCTACGCCATGCAGTGGTTCGCGTTTGGCGTGATGGTGTTCATCGGCCTCGGTTATGCGGCGTGGCAGGAAGCGCTGAACCGGCGCTATGCCGCAGAGGACGAGGACGACGACGAATACGACGACGACGAGATCTACGCCGCCCATTCAGCACCCTCTCCCCGGCGGCGCCCGCGCAGGCAGCGCGGCAGCACCCAGGAGGACGAAGAGGACGCACTGCTGGACGCTCAGGGCTACTAGGCGGCCCTGCCGGCCAACGCACGGCGGGCCGCTCCCCTGCGCCCGGACACCTACTGGTAGGAGACGAACCAAGGTTTGGGGCTGACCTGCGTGAAGGTCTGCTCCGGAGTCAGCATGGGGGTGTCTTCGTCGTGGAAGTTCTTCCATCCGGGCCAGATCTCCGGCTGCAGCCCGTTGCGCAGGACGTTCCAAGTGTCCAGTTTCTGCCCGGTGGTTCCGTGCCCGTCGGCGTGCAGGCTCACGGCAAGCTCCGGATGGCTGACGTTGAGCTGCTCCCGGTTCCGGATCATGGAGAGGTTGAACTGGTGCAGCATGAACACCTTTTGCGGGAGGACGTTTGTGCGGGTGAGGCTGGCCAGCCATGCGGAGACGTCGTTTACCTCGGCCGCATCCACTGACCCGATCTGCTCCAGGTGGCGCTGTCCGGGCTCTATCCGCCATTCCGAGTCCAGCGCCAATCCAACATGCGGAAGCCGCAGCAGCTCTTCATACCGGACCGCCTGGTCCAGGAAGGTGCTCAGCCCCGGCTGCAGGTCCAGCACCACGTAAACGCCCGCCTCCCCGGCAGCTTCCACCCACGGCCGCAGCTCCTCCACCGGGGTTTCGGCAGAGTAGTTGCCGTCATCCCCGGCTTCCGAGCTGGCCACGGTGGTGATGATTTCCAGCGCAGGGATCACCGGCTCTTCGCTGTGGGGCTGATACTGCGCCGCGGTTTCCTGGGCTCTGCGGACCGCTTCCGCCGGACCCTGCTCACCCAGGACACCCAGGCTCGGTCCGCTGGGGTGCCCGTAGAGTGCAATCATTCTCCGGCCGGGAAACACCGTTTGCCCGCCGCCGGGCAGCTCGGGTGCATCCAGCGCGACGGCAGTCTGGGCAGTGAAGTTCTCCGCCCCGCCAAAGGCCTCCCCGACGGCGTAGATCGCGTCCCCGCGGTGGCTGCGCAGGAGGGCGATGGTTGCCGAATCCGCCCGGGGATCCGCTGTGCCCACCAGATGCACTTCAGCGCCCGCCGCCCGGGCGGTGGCGACGGCGGCGGCCGACGCCGGGTCGGCGGTGGTCAGCACCACGGCGTCCGAAGGGCGCGGCGCCGGCGCGAAGTCTGGGAGCTCGCCTGCGGTTTCGGACGGCGAGGCGGTGTCCGGCGACGAGGCGCTGCTGGAAGGCGGAGAGCTGTTGGACGGCGAAGCACTGTTGGACGCGGAAGTGGCGGGAGCCTGCAACCCGGGAACCGCGAGCCGCTCCCCCTGCGCCATGGCAGCAACCTGGGCCACCAGGGTCTCCTCAGCAGCAGGTTCCGTACTGGCGGCTTCCCCATCAGCAGCTTCCGTCTCGAGGCCGAGGACGGAAGCGAACCCGGCGGCGTCGGAGGGGCCTGGCACCTGTGTCCTGTCGCCCACGGCAGGCGTCCACCCGCTTGCCGGTGCGCCATAGGTGATGACGGATGCCGCGCCGAGCCGGTCCAGCTCATCTGCGACGAGTTGCTCGCTGCCTGGTTCCGCCACAAGCAGCGGGATGCCCAGTCCGGCGGCAGCCGCGGCCGCCTGACCGGTCAGTGCCGGACCTTCCGGTGCCGCAGCTGTTGATGCCGCCGGTGCCGGTTCCGCAGGTGCCGCCGGCGCCTGGGACGGCGCCGCCGGAGGAGCCAGCACCACAGCGGATGGGCTGGACGTGAAGAACGCGGAGCTCGCGGCAAGGGATGCCGTGGCCGCTCCCCCGTCGAAGACACCCCTCGCTGCGTCGTCGGAACTCAGGCTCACCGCAGGAACATCCGGAGTGTCCGAACCTGTTGTGTCCGCCGGGGGTCCTGAGCATCCGCCCAGAACCAGCCCCAGCGACAGGACACCCACTGTCAGGCAGCGGCGAAGAGGAGTGGAAGATAAGGAAGAAATAGCTGTGCCGTCCTTGGTACCGGGAACTGAACCTCAATCAGGCTCAAAACCTCCAGCCTACCGAGACGCCGGGAACCGTTCAAAGCGGATGCGGCACGGCCGCCGGCGCTGAATCATCCGCCTGTACGTCCGGCACCGGAACGCTGGACAGCGCGCGGCGGGCCAAAGACCGTCCGCACGCCGGGCGAAAAGAGCACCGATTCAGGCGGGCCTGCCATCGGAAATCCCGAGGAACGCAGCAGCCCGTCATCAAAAGAGACCAGGCGTGCGGGCTGCAGCGGCCAGGGACGGTGGGAGTTGGGCACAAAGAGTGTCCGGCCTGCCAGCCGCGCGTGGGCACCAAAACGGGCCGTCAGTTCCAGGGACAGCCGGTCCCCGGCCTGACGGGTGAAATCCGGACGGACGGCAAAGCTGGAAGACCCCTGGCCGCGGAAGCGCTTGACGTCGTAACCGAAGACGTCATCCCCCGGGCCGTGACGTGGCCGGCAGCGGGAGAAAACGTAGGGGACGCCGATTGAGCGTGCCGCCAGGACAGTACCCAGCCGCGAAGCGTCAAGGGATAGAAAAAGCACGCCCCGCGAACCGTCCGCTCCGCGGGTGTAGAGGCGAACATTTACTTCGGTGAAGGATCCAAGCCAGGGAACAGGCACCGCACCGCCAATCCGCGTTCCATGCAGCCGGAAGCCGATCAGCCCCACCCAGGTGGAACCAAGGAACACATCCGGCTTCACCAGCGGCGGCATGTACCGCTCTGCCGCGGAAGCGGGTATGCGCCAGTGAAGGAACACGGCATCGGACCATGACTGTGCCACCAGAACCGGAGGGGTAACCACCGGACCGGCGGGCCAGGGATCGGGACAACCCTCAGGTGACCGGCGCATGGCCACAAGCTACCACTCCGTCGTGAGCTGCCAACCCCCATCCGGCTGATTGCAGGCATCCCAGCCGCAGACATCCCAGCCGGCGCCTTAGCCGGTGTCTTAGCCGGTGACCCGCCGCACGTATTCGGCCATGCCGGGCACCGTGAAGTTCACCTGCCCCAGGGACGGTGCATAGATGATGCCCTTACGGATCAGGGAACCGCGCGTCATCGTCATGGACGTCATTTTCTTTCCGGCGCGCGCTGCCAGCGTAGCCGTGCTTGAACCGGCGGCGCCGTCCATCGCCATGAGCCGCAGGAACTCCCGCTCCGCCTTGGTGGCCCGGCGCCAGCGCATCGGAAAAAATCCCTGGTCCAGCTGGGCGCGGCCGATTTCCACGGCCACCCGGGCGTCCTCGGCCGTGATCCGCTTGCGCGGTGCGGATTCCCACGCGGCGGACCCGTACTCCTGCAGGAAATAGGGGTATCCCCCGGCGGCGTTCAGCAGCAGATCCAATGCCTCCGGGTCATAGCTGACCCCCTGTTCCCGGGCGGGAACAGTCAGGGCGGATCCGGCATCTTCGCGGTCCAGGGCGCCAACGCTCCGGTAGGTAAACAGGCCCTCGGCGTACCGCTGCGACTGGTTTAGGGTCGAGGGAAGATTGGGCAGCCCTGCGGCCACCAGATAGAACGGCCAGTCCCGCTGCCCGGCCTGGTGCTGGGCGCCCAGCAGCGCCGACAGCAGTGCCGGGTCAAGGTTCTGCATTTCGTCCACCACGATGATCAGCGCCGAGTTCCGCTTTCCGAGAGCGACGGCGGTGTCCTCCACTGTTTCCTCAAGATCCACGGCGAAGGCACCTGAGTCCCCGCGGCCGGTCCGGGATCCAACACCCACGTCAATGCCGCTGACCTGGAGCCCGTCGGCAAAGGACGCAATGGTTCCCAGCGCGGCATTTAGTGCGGCCGTACCGCCGCGGGACGCAGCCTTCCGTCCGGCCTGCAGCAGCCCGCGGGCCAGCTTCGCGCGGACGGCCTTGGGTCCGCCGTCGGCATCCCTGCCCTCCAGGGAGACGACCAGGAATCCGGCCTCCTCCGCCCGGCGCCGAAAGTCGTTGAGCAACACCGTCTTTCCCACTCCGTGCAGCCCGTGCAGCACGATCCCCCGGTCCGTGCGTCCCGCCGCCGCACGGGAAATCAGCAGGTCGAAATCATTCATCAAGGCTGTTCTGCCAGCCAGTTCGAAAGGTGTCCGGCCGGCACCGGGTGAGTACGGGTTTGAGGCACTGTGCATACCACACAGCATAGCGGGCATATCCGAAAAACTTTATATTTATGGATAGAAACGGATAGGAAATGAACATCCGAGGAGAGTGCGATCCCAGAGGAACCCGGCTGTCCACGCTTACCGGCCGCTGAGAATAAGTGCCGCAGTTGGCCCTGACGACGCCTACTCCCTGCCCGGGTGCGGAGCCAGGCTAGGCACCTCTCCCCCATCCTGACGGCCTCACCGCCCTGCTGGACGTGGAGCAAACGCTCTTCTGGGGCAAACGCTCCTCCGGTTGGCAAATGTCCGCATCAGGTCCCTCCCCCGGAGGCTAAGCCTCTGAGGCGGCCAACCACTCCTGGTTGCGGATGGTTTCGGGGGCTTCGCCGCACGGGTTCCCACCCTCTGGGGCCTGTGTGGCTGGTGGGGTCCCGGCAGCACCGGGAGGGAACAAAGACTGGGAACCAGTGTGCTGGTCGGGGAGGGTGAACCGTCCGCGTCCGGTCCCTCCCCCGGAGGCTACGCCTCTGAGGAGGCTGCCCCCTCTTATGGGCGGATGGCTTCGGGGGCTTCGCCGCACGGGTTCCCACTCTCTGGGGCCTGTGTGGCTGGTGGGGTCCCGGCAGCACCGGGAGGGAACAAAGACTGGGAACCAGTGCGCCGGTCGGGGCAGGTTGAGCGGCTGCCGGATCGAGTTCACATACAGGAATGCCCGCACTGGAGCCTATGTGCCGGCGAGCCGGGGCCTTGTCCGGGCACAACAATGTCCGGACATGCCAACGGCGGCCGGAACGTGAGTCCGGCCGCCGCGGTGCCCGGGCAGGCCCGGTCTGTTGCTGGTGTGGGCCGCTAGGCCAGCGTCACCAAATCCAGGTAGGAGTCATTCCAATGGTCCTCGTCGCCGTCCGGCAGCAGGACCACGCGCTCGGGGTTCAGTGCTGCCACCGCTCCCTCATCGTGGCTCACCATCACCACTGCCCCGGAGTAGTTGCTCAGGGCTCCCAGGATCTCCGCTCGGGAAGCGGGGTCCAGGTTATTGGTGGGCTCATCAAGCAGGAGGACGTTGGCGGAGGAGGCAACGATGGTGGCCAGGGCCAGACGTGTCTTTTCACCGCCGGAGAGAACCCCCGCCTTCTTCTCCACATCGTCGCCGCTGAACATGAAGGATCCCAGGACGCTGCGGACTTCGGCGTCGTCCATATCCGGAGCGGAGCTGCGCATGTTCTCCAGCACCGTCCGCTCGGTGTCCAGGGTTTCGTGCTCCTGGGCGTAGTAGCCAACCTTCAGGCCGAATCCGGGAATGACCTTGCCCGTGTCCGGAGTGTCCACGCCGGCCAGCATGCGCAGCAGCGTGGTTTTGCCGGCACCGTTCAGGCCCAGGATGACCACCTTGGAGCCGCGGTCGATGGCCAGGTCCACGTCGGTGAAGATTTCCAGCGAACCGTAGCTCTTGCTCAGGCCCTCGGCCATCATCGGGGTCTTGCCACAGGGTGCCGGATCCGGGAAGCGCAGGGCCGCAACGCGGTCCGTGGCACGGACGGCGTCCAGGCCGCCCATGAGCCGGTCCACGCGCTTGAGCATGCTCTGGGCTGCGGATGCGCCGGACGCACGGGCCTTCATCTTGTTGGCCTGCGCCAGCAGGATGCCGGCCTTCTTCTCGGTGTTGGCACGCTCGCGCTTCCGGGCGCGTTCGTCGGTCTCGCGCTGCAGCTTGTAGCGCTTCCAGTCCATGTTGTAGATGTCGATCGTGGCGCGGTTCGCATCCAGGCTGAAGACCTTGTTCACGGTGGCTTCAAGGAGCGCCGTATCGTGGCTGATCACAATCAGGCCACCGGTGTGGTTCTTCAGGAACTCGCGCAGCCAAGCGATGGAATCGGCGTCGAGGTGGTTGGTGGGCTCATCGAGGAGCATGGTCTCGGCGTCGGAATACAGGATCCGGGCCAGCTCGACACGGCGGCGCTGGCCACCGGAGAGGGTGCTCAGCGGCTGGTTCAGCAGGCGGTCCGGCAGGGCCAGATTGGCGCAGATGGTGGCGGCCTCGGATTCCGCGGCGTAACCGCCGGCGGCGAGGAAGTCAGCTTCGAGCCGGTCATAGCGGTTCATGGCCTTGCGCGAGATTTTTTCGTCGTCGCTGGCCATCTCGTCCTGGCACTTCTTCAGCTGCGCCGTGACCACATCCAGGCCGCGGGCGGAGAGGATCCGGTCCTTGCCCAGCTGCTCCATGTCCGGGGTACGCGGATCCTGCGGCAGGTAGCCGATTTCCCCGACGCGCTTCACATGGCCGTTGGCCGGCAGTGCTTCGCCGGCCAGAACCTTGGTAAGGGTGGTTTTGCCCGCTCCGTTGCGGCCCACCAATCCAATTTTGTCGCCTTTGTCAACACGGAATGAAACCGCTTCCATGAGCAAACGTGCGCCGGCACGGAGCTCGAGATTAGATACGGCAATCACTCAGTGGACCTTTCGAGGGGGTTGGGGATAGAGGCTGAACTGCGGAAGCAGCCTTTCAAGTCTACCGTCCCGGGCGCATTTGTAGAAAAGCTCCAAAGGAATATCCACCTGCCCCGGCTAGTGTCGAGAACGGAGCCCACCCCACTCCCCCGCCCTGACAGGCAGACAGCGCTGATGCCCGGCACCGGGTGAGACGCATCACCCTTGTAGAACTTCTATGAACTGAGGCCAGATGACCATTGATCCCACTGCTCCGGCAGCCACTTCCGGACGGGTCCGGGGACAGCGCCGCCGCTGGACCTCCGGTGACCTCTCCCTGATTGCGGTTTTTGCCGCACTGACGGCTGCGTTTTCGGTTCTCCCCGGCATTCCCCTCGGCCCCGGAGTACCCATCACTCTGCAGACGCTGGCCGTCATGCTGACCGGCATTATTCTCGGTCCGACCCGCGGGGCGGCAGCGGTTGGCCTGTTCCTGGCGGCCGGGCTGGCCGGGCTGCCGGTGTTCAGCGGTTTCCGGGGCGGACTGGGAGTGCTGGCCGGTCCGTCGGCCGGATACCTGCTGGCCTTCCTGCCGGCGGCGTTCCTCGTGGGACTGCTGGCCCGCCTGGTCCTGCGCCGCACCCGCCGCGCCCGGTTCCCGCTCCTGTTTGCCGCCGCGATGGTGACCAGCTTCCTGGTCATCCACCCCCTCGGCATCTCCAGCCTGATGCTAAACGCAAAATTGGACTTCCCCGCTGCCTTGGCCGCGGATATGGCCTTCTGGCCCGGCGATGTCCTGAAAAACCTGCTGGCCGCCGCGGTCGGAGTCAGCGTCCTGACGGCCTTTCCACGCCTGGCCCCGAAGCCGCGCTGATGCCAATGATCTCGCTGCGGGATGTTTCGGTGCTGCCAGACGATGCCGGCAGCGCCCCGGGAACCCCGCGCCCGGCTCCCATCCTCCACCGGATCAGCATTGATTTGGCTGAACCGCGGATCGCCGTGATTGGCGCCAACGGGTCCGGGAAATCCACGCTGCTGAAACTCATCAACGGCCTGCTGCTCCCCGACACCGGCACAGTCACGGTGGACGGGCTGGACACGGCACAACACGGCAGCCGGATCCGGCGCCGGGTCGGATTTGTCTTCACGGACCCCCTCTCCCAGCTGGTGATGCCCACGGGGCGCGACGACGTCGAGCTCTCACTTCGCGCCGGTATCCGCCGGCGCGAAGAACGGCGCACGGCGGCCGAGGAACGGCTGTCCGCGATGGGCCTGCTGGAGCTGGCGGACCGCAGCATCTACGACCTGTCCGGCGGTGAACGCCAGTTGATGGCCCTGACCTCCGTGCTGGCCGTTGATCCTGCCATCCTCGTTGCCGACGAACCCAGCACTCTCCTGGATTTGCGCAACACCGCCAGGCTCCGTCGGGTCTTCGCGGAGCTGCCCCAGCAGGTCATTTACACCACGCACGACCTCGATTTCGCTGCCGACGCACAGCGTGTGCTGGTGGTGGACGGCGGCAGGATTGTCTGCGACGGCGGCCCGGAGCAGGCCATCGATGCGTACCGCACCCTGGCCCTGGGGGCACGGTGATGCTGACGTGAGAAGCGCACCCGATTTGCTGGGCTCCTACCGGCACGGCAGCTCCCCCGTGCACCGGGCGCCGCTGGCCCTGAAGGCGTCCGCCGTCGTCCTGTTCTCCCTTGGGCTCCTGGCCGCGGGGTCGCTGCCCGTGCTCGGTGGAGGGATCGTGCTGCTGGCCGGGGTTTATACCGCCGCCAGGATGTTCTCCGAAGCATGGCGTCCGCTGAAGCTCATGTGGCCGGTACTGCTGCTGCTCGGTGTTTTCCAGGCGTTCAGCGCCGGCCCGGCAACGGCTGTCCTGGTGACCGGCAATATTTTCGCCTGCGTGGCTGCCGCCCGGCTGCTGACCCTGACCACACCGGTTCAGGATCTGCTGGACGGCATGGTGGCACTGGCCCGTCCGTTGCGTTTCCTTGGCGCGGATCCGGAACGCTTCGGCCTGACGCTGGCCCTCATGATGCGCAGCATTCCCTTCCTGCTGGGCTCCGCCCGCGATGTCCGGCACTCCGCCATGGCACGTGGCCTGGAACGCAACCCCCGGGCGCTGACGGTCCCCGTGGTCATCAAAGCGGTGGCTTATGCACAGCAGACCGGTGACGCCCTCGCCGCCCGCGGCATCGGTGAGCCGGCCGAACATCAGCCCACTGATCGTCGGGGATAATTACCGTCATGAGTTTTAACGACAACGCACGATTGGATTCCTCCCGGGTCCGGGACCGCCGGGGCAAAGGCAAAGGACTTGCCGTGGGCGGAGGATTGGGCGGCGGCCTGATCCTGATCCTGTCCCTGATCTTTGGGCCGGAGGTCGTGGACGGCCTGGGCATCACCGACGGAGCCGACAGCACGGCGGGATCCGGCAGCTCCCAGTCCATCAGCGAATGCCTCGACGGCGCGGACGCGAACGAGCGCCTGGACTGCCGGATTGTTGGCACGGCCGAAAGCCTGGACAGCTTCTGGCAGCCGGCGCTGGCCGCCGAGGGACTCACCTACACCGAGCCCGGCGTCACCCTGTTCACCGGCCAAACGTCCACCGGCTGCGGGTCCGCAACCGCCGCCGTCGGGCCCTTCTACTGCCCGGCCGATGAACAGACCTATTACGACACCGCGTTCTTTGACGAGCTGGTGGCCCAGTACGGCGCCTCCGGCGGACCGCTGGCCCAGGAGTATGTGGTGGCCCATGAGTTCGGTCATCACATCCAAAACCTGACCGGTGTCCTTGGCGCCTCCGCCCGGGATCCGCAGGGCGCGGAATCAGCCGCGGTCCGCACCGAGCTGCAGGCCGACTGCTACGCCGGGATGTGGGCCGGTGCGGCCGCTTCCGTTCCCGCACCGGGAAGCTCCGAACCCTTCCTCGCGGAACTGACACCGGCCGATGTCCAGGACGCGCTGTCAGCGGCCTCGGCCATTGGTGATGACCGGATCCAGTCGATGGCCACCGGCCAGGTGAATCCGGAGAGCTGGACGCACGGCTCCGGGGACCAGCGCCAGGCGTGGTTTATGCAGGGTTATGAGAATAGCGACGGCGGAATCGGCGCGTGCGACACCTTCAGCGCCGCGAATCTGGACAGCCCGGGAGCCTAGGCCGCAGCAACCGCTTAGGGAGCAACCAAGGAGCTATTCCGGCGTCCCGACATTCACTTCGGTGAAGTCGCGGCAGAGGAGCCAGCGACCGTTCTCCAGCCGCCAGGACTCCATCAGCAGCGCCCGGGCGGTCACGACATCTCCGGTCCGGTACGTCATTTCGTGGAACACCACGGCTTCATCCCGGCCACGCGGGGCAACCGTGCGGAAGCCGGTGTGCACCGTACTGCCGCGCATGCCGGACACCGCGTCCTGGAAACCGTTCCGGGCAGCCGCGCCGTCGAAAGCTTCCGCCGCGGCCGCCGCCTGTCCCAGCCAGCCGTGGTAATCCGGCGACAGGAAGGCCTCAATGGGTCCGCTGTCCCCGGACGCCATGGCTTCGTTCCAGGCCGCCAAATACTCATCATGAAAATGCCCCGATTTCCCCATGGGGCACAGGCTAGCAGCTCCGTCTGACGGAACCGCGGTTAACGAACCAGGGGCCGCCTCCCCGTGTCGGGGAAGCGGCCCCTGCCGCTGTTACCGGTGCTGCGGTCCTAGATATTGAACCCCAGCGCGCGCATCTGGTCGCGGCCGTCGTCGGTGATCTTTTCCGGACCCCACGGCGGCATCCAGACCCAGCTCAGGCGCCAGTCGTCAACAACGCCGTCCAGTGCCTGGCCAACCTGCTCCTCGAGCACGTCGGTCAGCGGGCATGCCGCGGTGGTCAGCGTCATGTCGATCAGCAGTGCGCCGTCCTCGGCGTACCGCAGCCCGTAGAGCAGACCCAGGTCAACAACGTTTACGCCCAGTTCGGGGTCGATAACGTCTTTCAGGGCCTCTTCGACATCCTCGAGGGATGTCTGGGCCAGATTCGGCTCACTCATCATCTGCTCCTTGGCAGTTGTAGCGGACAGGTGTACAGCCTAGGCCTTCAGTGCGTTCGCGGTGGCGGTGGCCGCCGTCGCGTTGGCGCCCGTGAAGCGGTCGTAGCCTTCTTCTTCCAGGCGTTCGGCCAGCTCGGGGCCGCCCTGCTCGGCAATCCGGCCGTCAACAAACACGTGGACGAAGTCCGGCTTGATGTAGCGCAGGATCCGGGTGTAGTGGGTGATAAGCAGCGTACCCATTTCGCCCTTGGCGTGCTCGCGGTTGACGCCTTCGGAAACAACCTTCAGCGCGTCAACGTCCAGGCCCGAGTCGGTCTCGTCGAGGATGGCGAACTTCGGGTGGAAGAGCTCGAGCTGGAGGATTTCCACCCGCTTCTTCTCGCCGCCGGAGAAGCCTTCGTTGACGTTGCGCGAGGCAAAGTCGGCGTCGATGCGCAGCTGGCTCATGGCCGCCTTGACGTCCTTGGTCCAGTGGCGCAGCGAGGGGGCTTCGCCGTCGAGCGAGGTCTTGGCGGTGCGCAGGAAGTTGGTCATGGTGACACCGGGGACCTCGACCGGGTACTGCATGGCCAGGAACAGGCCGGCGCGGGCGCGCTCGTCAACGCTCATGTCCAGGACGTCGGCGCCGTCGAGCGTGATGGAACCGCTGTCGACGGTGTAGCGCGGGTGACCTGCGATGGTGGAGGCCAGAGTGGACTTGCCGGAGCCGTTGGGGCCCATGATGGCGTGGGTCTCACCGGTGTTGATGGTCAGGCTGACGCCCTTCAGGATCTGCTTCTTGACACCCTGTTCGGTCTCAATGCTGACGTGAAGATCTTTGATCTCGAGAGTAGACATACGAGTTACGCTTTCTCCTTTGCACGCTCTGGTGCGTATTTAAGCTTCAAAAAGTGTGGGGGCACTCCCCGGGAGCCGTGCGGCTCCCGGGGAACGCCGACTAGCTCTCGACTGCTGCGAGCTCGCGCTCGACGGCCTCGGTGAGCCGCTCTTCCAGTGCCGGAACCTTGATCTGCTGGATGATCTCGTTGAGGAACCCGCGGACCACCAGGCGGCGTGCAACATCCTCGGGGATGCCGCGGGCCATCAGGTAGAACAGGTGCTCGTCGTCGAACCGGCCGGTGGCGCTGGCATGGCCGGCGCCCTCGATCAGGCCGGTTTCGATTTCCAGGTTGGGCACGGAGTCGGCACGGCCGCCGTCGGTCAGCAGCAGGTTGCGGTTGACCTCGTAGGTGTCGGTGCCTTCTGCTTCCTTGCGGATCAGGACGTCACCCACCCATACGGTGTGGGCGTCGCGGCCCTGCAGCGCACCCTTGTACATAACGCGGGACTTGCAGTTCGGGACCGCGTGGTCCACGAACAGGCGCTGCTCCAGGTGCTGGCCGGCATCGGCGTAGTACAGGCCGAACATCTGCACGTCTCCGCCAACGGCTGTGAAGCGCGACGACGGCGTAATGCGCACCAGGTCGCCGCCGAGGCTGACGACAACGTGCTTGAACTTCGCGTCGCGGCCAATCTTGGCGTACTGGGCGGACGCGTGCACGGCGTCGTCGTCCCAGTCCTGGACCGAAACAACGGTGAGCTCGGCGCCGTCGCCGACAACGATCTCCACGTTCTGGGACAGTGTTGCCGAACCCTTGTGGTCCAGGACCACCACTGCCTTGGAGAACTTCTCCGCGGTAATGACGATGTGCTGGGCCGCGGGGTCCTTGCCGGCCCCGGTCATGGTCAGCGTGACGCTGCCGTCCACGATGGTTTCGGCCGGAATGGTGACGGCGGTGGCTTCGGTGAAGGCTTCCCAGGCGGCGGCTGCCACCAGGTCCTCCGGGATGCCGGCGGAGCCAATGCGGGCATCGGTGCGGGCCACGTTCTCCACGAGCACGCCCTCGGGGGCCACAACGGCCACCTCGGGGGCGGTGCCGGTGAGTTCAGCGGTGTGCAGGCCGCGAAGGCGCTTGAGCGGGGTGAACCGCCAGTCTTCCTCACGTCCGGTCAGTTTGCCGAAGTCGCCGCGGTTGTAGGAGGTCAGGCGTCCGGCGCGTGAGCTGTCCGGAATGCCTGCCCCTGCGCCGTGGCTGTGGGACTTGCTGCTGTCGCCGCCGAGAACCGCGGAGGATTCGTTCAGCGGAGAGAGGTTCTCGCCCTCTTCGGTGAATCCGTCAATCCGGATGCGGCTGTCCCCGGAGGGGGCACCGATCCGGGCTTTGACACCCTCTACGGTTTTGCTGACCTGTTCGGTCACGGTTTCGACGACGTCGTTAAGCTTCGACATTAACCGACGGCTCCTTCCATCTGGAGTTCGATGAGGCGGTTGAGTTCAAGGGCGTATTCCATCGGCAGCTCACGGGCGATCGGCTCGATGAAGCCGCGCACGATCATGGCCATGGCCTCGTCCTCGGGCAGGCCGCGGGACATGAGGTAGAACAGCTGTTCTTCGCTCACGCGCGACACGGTTGCCTCGTGGCCCATGGTGACGTCATCTTCGCGGATGTCCACGTACGGGTACGTGTCCGAGCGGGAGATAGTGTCCACCAGCAGGGCGTCGCAGCGCACGGTGTTGGCCGAGTGCTTGGCGCCTTCGCGGACCTGGACCAGGCCGCGGTATGCGGCGCGGCCGCCGCCGCGGGCCACTGACTTGGAGATGATGGAGCTCTTGGTGTTCGGGGCAATGTGGACCATCTTGGATCCGGTGTCCTGGTGCTGGCCCTCGCCGGCGAAGGCGATGGACAGGGTTTCACCCTTGGCGTGCTCGCCCACCAGGTAGACAGCCGGGTACTTCATGGTGACCTTGGAACCGATGTTGCCGTCGATCCACTCCATCGTGGCGCCCTCGTGGGCAATGGCGCGCTTGGTCACCAGGTTGTACACGTTGTTCGACCAGTTCTGGATGGTCGTGTAGCGGACGCGTGCGCCCTTCTTCACGATGATTTCCACGACTGCGGAGTGCAGCGAGTCCGAGGTGTAGATCGGCGCCGTGCAGCCTTCGATGTAGTGGACGTAGGAGTCCTCGTCGGCGATGATCAGCGTGCGCTCGAACTGGCCCATGTTTTCCGTGTTGATGCGGAAGTACGCCTGCAGCGGGATCTCCACGTGGACGCCCTTGGGGACGTACACGAAGGATCCGCCGGACCATACGGCGGTGTTCAGCGAACCGAACTTGTTGTCACCCACCGGGATGACCGTGCCGAAGTACTCCTGGAACATTTCCGGGTGTTCCTTCAGCGCGGTGTCGGTGTCCAGGAAGATGACGCCCTGGCGTTCCAGATCCTCGCGGAGCTGGTGGTAGACAACCTCGGACTCGTACTGAGCCGCGACGCCGGAGACCAGGCGTCCGCGTTCGGCTTCGGGGATGCCGAGCTTCTCGTATGTGTTCCGGATGTCCTCGGGCAGGTCTTCCCAGGTGTTGGCCTGCTTCTCGGTGGAGCGCACGAAGTACTTGATGTTGTCGAAGTCAATGCCGGAGAGGTCTGCGCCCCAGGTCGGCATGGGCTTGCGGTCGAAGTACTTCAGGCCCTTCAGGCGGAGGTCCAGCATCCACTGGGGCTCGCTCTTTTTCGCCGAGATGTCCCGGACGACTTCCTCGCTGAGCCCGCGGCGCGCGTTGGAACCCGCGACGTCGGAGTCTGCCCATCCGTACTCGTAGGTGCCAATGCCCTCAAGTTCGGGGTTCTTTTCCAGGATGTCTGAAATCACAGACTCCGGCACCGATGAGGGCGCCGTTGACTTCTGCGTTACTTGATCCGTCATCACGGCCTTTCTTGCTGATGAATGGATGTGGACTGGTTGGTCGCGGCGTGCACGGGGACGTGCGCCGTTGACCCGGTTCGACCCACGGGAATATGGGTCGTACATACGTGACCCCCGCGGGACAGCGTGGACAGACGACGAACGTCGACGTCCAGCAGGCGGGCGAAAACTTCGGTTTCCTTGTCGCAGAAGACCGTATAGGCACTGGCAAGTCCCTGAATGGGGCAGTGCCCCTGGCACAGCTGCACGCTCAGCAGGGTGCTGGGCTGCTTGGCTGTGCCGATCATGGTGGTGGATCCGACGAATCCATCCTTGGTCAGTTCTGCCGCCAGGGCCTGTGCCTTGTCGGACACTGCCGGGCCGGCTGCCTCAACGGTCGGACGGTAGCGCTCTTCCATCCGGGCGAAGCGGTCTGCGGCAAATTTTTCAATCGCCTCAGGTCCGGCGGCCAAACCCAGCTGGCGCAGGGCTTCGGTGGCGATGTCCAGGTAGTCGTTCCCCAGATACGCCTGTCCCTGCGCGCTCAGCACGTACCGGCGGGCCGGACGTCCTGCACCCGAGGACGGGTTGCTGACCCGCTTGACTTCGATCAGGCCCTGGGTGGACAGCGCGTCGAGGTGTCGGCGGACGGCGGCAGGCGTAAAGCCCAGCCGTTCACCGAGTTCCGCGGCGCTGACGGGGCCGTGCTCCAGCACGGCGCCCAGGACACGGTCCCGGGTGCGCTCCTCCGCTTCGCGGGCTGCTGCCGGCTTGGCCACTGCCTCCGGCTCAGAGTTGCTCATAGAATACACAACACAAGCATGACCTAATCTGTTCCCGCAATCCACTAAGGACAGGCTTCCCCTCCGCAGCGGCCTCACTCCGGCCGCCTCCCGGCGTCCTCCACGCGTCCTCCGCTCGTCCTCCACCGGGGTGCATCCGGCTGTACTACCTAACGTAGAATATGACAGTGCCTAACGATGAACCCTGCCTGACCATAAAGGGCCTGATTAAGGACTGCGGTCCGGTAGCCGGTCTCGACGGCAAAATGATCCGCGTGCTGGCGGGCGTGGATTTCACCGCCCACCGCGGGTCAGTCACTGCCCTGCTCGGCGCCAATGGCGCGGGAAAAACCACCACCCTTGAATGCGCCCAGGGCCTGCAGCCCATCAACGGCGGCGAAGTGCGCCTGCTGGGCCAGGACCCCTACGGCGCCGGAGCCGAGCTGCGCAGCCGCGTGGGCGTCATGCTGCAGGACGGCGGCCTCCCGCCGTCGGCCCGCCCCGTTCCCCTGCTGCACCACATTGCTTCCATGTACGCCGATCCCCGTCCCGTTGACGAGCTGGTGGCCCGGCTGGGCATCGGCAGTTTCGCCAATTCCAACATCCGCAGGCTCTCCGGCGGGCAGAAGCAGCGTCTGGCCATGGCGGCCGCGCTGATCGGCCGTCCGGAAGTGCTGTTCCTGGATGAGCCCAGCGCAGGATTGGATCCACAGTCACGCCAGATTGTCTTTGACCTGATTGCGGAACTGCGCAGCGAAGGCCTCGGCATCATCCTCACCACCCATCTGATGGACGACGCGCAGAGACTCGCCGACTACGTCTATATCATCGATGCGGGCAAAACCGTGGCGCAGGGCACGGTGGCGGAACTGACCGCCCAGACCGGCGAGCTCGCCGAACAGCGGCTGCTGACGTTCGACGCCGCACCCGGCCTTGATCTGTCCGGCGCCGGACTCCCGCATCTGACGGCCGCCGAGCCCGTGCCCGGCCATTACACCCTCCGCGGTGTCATCACGCCTGCCGATCTTGCCACGCTGGCCTCCTGGTGGGCCCGCCTGGACCTGCTTCCGGCGGCCGTCCACATGGCCTCGCGTTCCCTGGAAGACGTCTTCCTTGACCTGTCCGGAAGGGAAATCCGATGAGCGCCCCCGCATCCCTGCCGGCCCGCATCCTGAACCAGGGCCGCTACGAGGCGCTGACCATGCTCCGCAACGGCGAACAGCTGATCCTCGCCGTGTTCCTGCCGCTGATGGCACTGGTGGCGCTGTGCGTTACGCCCATCCTGGACGGTTACGGCACGTCCAGGGTGAACATGGCGACGCCGGGCATCCTGGCCCTGTGCGCCATGTCCACCGCGTTCACCGGCCAGGGCATCGCCACCGGCTTCGACCGCCGCTACGGCGTCCTGCGCTTCCTTTCCACCACTCCCCTGGGGAAAACCGGGCTGATCGCCGGCAAGGGCATCGCCGTCGTCGCCGTCCTGGTCATCCAGGTGGCCGTGGTGAGCATCGTTGCCGCGTTCTTCAGCTGGCAGCCGTCCTGGTCAGGAATTCCGCTTGCCCTGGTGTCGCTGCTTTTGGGGGCCGCCGCCTTTACGGCGCTGGGTCTTCTCGTGGCCGGCACCGCCCGTCCGGAGGCAACACTGGCCGTGACCAACCTGCTGTGGATACTGTTGGCAGCAGTGGGCGGCATCATCATTCCGGCGGTCAACCTGCCCGACGTGATGCAGCCTTTCGTCCAGATCCTGCCCTCCGCCGCACTCGGAGAAGCCATGAGGTCAGCACTGATTGACGCAGTTTTCAATATCCCCGCCATGCTGATCCTGCTGGCGTGGACAATCCTGGGCGGCCTCGCTGCTGTCCGATGGTTTAAATGGAGTTAGATTCTGTGATCCCCACATCCACCGGTAAGCCGGTACATTCCTCCCCCGCATCCGGTGCGCCCGCCGCGTCGAAGACGGTGCGTGCCCTGGCCGTTGCCTCGCTGGCCGCCAACATCGGAATTGTCGTGACCGGCGGCGCTGTCCGGCTGACCGCCTCGGGGCTGGGCTGCCCGGAGTGGCCGCTGTGCACCCCTGACTCGCTGACCACCACCCCGGAAATGGGCGTGCACGGGATTATTGAGTTCGGCAACCGGCTGCTCACTTTTGTGCTGGCCGCCATTGCCTTCGCCATGGTCTTCAGCGTCTGGAAGGCCCGGGCCGAGCGCGGCGACCTGTTCAAGCTCTCCGTCTTCCTGCTGGCAGGCATTCCGGCCCAGGCCCTGCTGGGCGGGATCACCGTATGGACCGGGCTGAACCCCTGGATTGTGGGCGGACACTTCATCGTGTCGATGGTCCTGATTGTGCTGGCCACCGTCCTGGTCAACCGCGCGTGGCTCACTCCCCGGCAGCTGGCATCCGCAAACGGTCCGCTGGCCAACCGCACCCTGCGTCCGCTGCTGGGTGCGCTGGGGGTTCTCTCGGGGCTCTCCGTGCTGCTGGGCGTCGTTGTGACGGGCTCCGGCCCCCACGCCGGCGATCACGGCGCGGCCCGCAACGGGCTGGATCCGGACCTGGTGACCCGGATCCACGTAGTGCCCGTTTACCTGCTGGTTTTTGCCCTCATCGTGGCCCTCTACCTGGTGTACCGCCATGCGACCGACGGACGGCTTCGTTCCTCGCTGCTGCTGCTGACCGCAGTGGTTCTGGTCCAGGCGGTTATCGGCTACACCCAGCACTTCCTGCACCTGCCGATCGTTCTGGTGGGACTGCACATGCTCGGCGCATCGCTGTTGACGGCCGCAGCCGCCCATGTGGTGTTCACCGGGTTCTCCAAGAAAGTGCCAGGCATCGATGCCGGTGCCCCTGCCGGCGGTACCGCTTCCAAGGGGGCTGCTTCCACTGGCGATGCTTCCAAGACGAACGTGCGGCGGTAGGTTGCCGCCCGTCGAGGGTTGGACTGAAGACATCTAGGGCTGTAAGCCACCCACCATGGGCCGGATTCCTTCGGGAGTCCGGCCCATGGTGTTTTTGCTGCGGCCGGGCCGCAACACTTCTGCAGGGCTTGAGGAGCTGCATCTATCGTGCAGATAACGGGACCAAAACCCCTGTTTTGGACGTTTTGAGCCCCTGATCTGCACTAAGGATCCCGCCAAAGCCCCATATCTGCACGAAGGATTTCCAAACACGATCCCACGCGTAAAAAGGACCGGAGCTTCCTCCGGTCTTTCAGCTTGCTCGCGGGCTCATGATCAGCTGCCCGCCCGTCCGCCCGTCAGCCGTCCGCCCGTCCGCCAAACTACCGGAAACGGGAACCCCGCGGATTGCCTCAGTTCGCTGGACTGGATTCGGTGTGAACGCGACACGCAGGCACCGGAGATGGCCTTCCGCGCCGCACATGTGACGGCTCAGGGTAGTGTGACCGAGGCGTCAGAGCGTTCTCTTACGTCCTCCTTCCATCAAGAATGGCCCACTATGCCCAAAATGATGACCCGTGCCGCACGCCTTCGCCGCAGCGGCGCGGCCCTGCTGGCCGCAGCAGCACTGACCCTGACACTGGGCGCCGTGCCGGCCGCCGCGGCTTCGCCTGCCGGCGTCGACAGGGTCGCGGCAGCCGCAGCGGCCAAGGCCCCCGCCGCCAAGAAGTATGCGAACTGCACAGCCCTGAACCGCGTGTATCCGCATGGAGTGGGCAAATCCGGCGCCGTGGACCGGGTAGCCGGCAAAACCAAGCCGGTCAGGAACTTCACCAAGAACAACGCTGTGTATGCCGCCAACGCCAAGAGTGACCGGGATAAGGACGGCATCGCCTGCGAGAAGCGCTAACGGCTGCCCGGCCGCATGAAGTGACCAAAGCTAAGGGGAAGGGCCGGAGTTGATTCTCCGGCCCTTCCCTTTACTCGTTATTGGTCCTGGATGAGTCCGGCTGCCTGCCGGCCTCAACGCGCGGCACTTTGCCCGGCAGCGCCTACAGCAGCGGACCGCCCACAAACGGATCCACGGCCAGCGCCAGGAACAGGATGGTCAAGTAGCTGATGGAGCCGTGGAAGACCTTCATGGCGGTCTTGTCGGTGACGTTTTCGTGCTGTGCGCGGCTGTGCAGGCGGTGTGTCTCAGCGAGGAACCAGACGCCGCTCAGGACTGCCGCGACCGTGTAGACCCAGCCGGCGCCGCCAACGGGAACCAGCAGCAGCGAGCAGGCCACGGTGGCGTAGGCGTACAGGACAACCTGGACCGAAACCAGCTTGGCGCCGGCCACCGCTCCGAGCATGGGAACCGATGCGTTGCGGTAATCCTCGCCGTACTTCATGGACAGCGGCCAGTAGTGCGGCGGCGTCCACAGGAAGATGATCATGAACAGGATGAAGGCCGGCCATTCCACGCTGTTGGTCACGGCGGCCCAGGCGATCAGCACGGGCATGCAGCCGGCGGCACCGCCCCATACGATGTTCTGGGTGGTGCGGCGCTTGAGGATCAGGGTGTAGAAGACCACGTACAGGAGGATGGCGCCGACGCCGAGCAGGCCGGTCAGCGGGTTTGCGCCGAACCAGAGCAGCGCAATCGAGATGATGCCAAGGATCCAGGCAAAAACCAGCGCTTCCCGCGGGGAAACCTCGCCGGTCACCAGCGGCCGGTTCTTGGTCCGCTTCATCAGCTTGTCCATGTCGCGGTCGATGTAGCAGTTGAACGCACCGGCGCTGCCTGCCGCCAGGGCACCGCCAACCATGGTGGCCACGACGAGCCACAGGCCCGGCAGTCCGCGCTCGGCGAAGATCATGGTGGGCAGCGTCGTCACCAGCAGCAGTTCAATGACCCGCGGCTTGGTGAGAGCCACATAAGCACGGAGCTTACGGCCTGCCGTCATCTTGCCGGTGAACACCGGAAGGTCGGCGGGGGCTTGCTGCGTTGTCACGGGGCGATCACATCATCCAATCTGGGCCGGAAAAGTCCACCATCATCATAGCCTCTATCGGCTGTAGAAAACGAAGCCCTGAACCGCCGCGCCTGCGCCGAGCCCGCATCTGCCCCCGCAGGAGGCCTCCGCGCCGCGGCAGTCCCTGTCAAGGAAACGTTACGCCCATTGATCCCGCCTACGGGATAAGGTTGGAGCGGACCTTTCCCGCGGCGGGTAAATTGCCGCTGGGCAGCGCCGGGCGCACAGAAACATGCCGTCTTCCGGTATGGATTCTGCCGCTCCGGCTGTTGTGGTGGTTAAGCAAGCGGATGCACTGGAAAAACCAGCGTGTTCAGGAGTCTCCGGCGTTTGATGCGCCGGTCATGCGTAGTAGAGAGGGGCCCGGTAAACGTGCCACATATGGAAGAGCAAGAACTGACCTGGACAGATCTGGACCGGAAGGCCGTGGACACTGCCCGCGTGCTGGCAGCAGACGCCGTCGAGAAGGTCGGCAACGGACACCCGGGAACTGCCATGAGCCTGGCGCCGGCAGCGTACCTGCTGTTCCAGAAGCTGATGCGCCACGATCCCTCGGATCCGCAGTGGACCGGCCGGGACCGCTTCATCCTCTCCCCCGGGCACACATCGCTGACGCTCTACATCCAGCTCTTCCTGTCCGGTTACGGACTGGAGGTCGGTGACCTCGAGTCGCTGCGCACCTGGGGCTCCAAGACCCCGGGCCACCCCGAGTACCGCCACACCGCCGGCGTCGAAATCACCACCGGACCGCTCGGCCAGGGCCTGGCTTCCTCCGTGGGCTTCGCGTTTGCCCAGCGCCGCCTCCGCGGCCTGCTCGACGCCGACGCGCCGCAGGGCGAGAGCCCGTTCGACCACACCATCTGGGTGATCGCGTCCGACGGCGACATGCAGGAGGGCGTCACGTCCGAGGCTTCGTCGCTGGCCGGCCACCAGGAGCTTGGCAACCTTGTCGTTATTTACGACGAGAACCACATCTCCATCGAGGACGACACCGACATCTCCTTCACCGAAGATGTCCTGAAGCGCTACGAGGCCTACGGCTGGCACACCCAGCGCGTGGACTGGACCAAGACCGGCGAATACGTCGAAGACGTTGCCGAACTGTACAACGCGCTGCTCGCCGCCAAGGCGGAGACGTCAAAGCCGTCCATCATCTCGCTGCGCACCATCATCGGATACCCGGCGCCGAACAAGCAGAACACCGGCAAGATCCACGGTTCAGCCCTGGGCAAGGATGAAGTTGCCGCGCTGAAGGAAGCCCTGGGCTTTGACCCGGAGAAGTCCTTCGACGTGGACTCCGCCGTCCTGGAGCACGCACGCCAGGTGGTATCCCGCGGCTCCGAGGCGCACCGCGAATGGGATGAGCGTTTTGAGGCCTGGAAGGCTTCGAACGCCGACGGCGCCGCCCTCCTCGAGCGCATCAGCAACGGCACGCTCCCCTCCGGCTGGGAAAAGAACCTGCCCGAGTTCGACGCCGGCAAGGACATGTCCACCCGCGCCGCATCCGGCAAGGTCCTCTCCGCCATTGGCCCGGTACTTCCCGAGCTGTGGGGCGGCTCCGCCGACCTGGCCGAGTCCAACAACACCACCATTGAGGGATCGCCCTCCTTCATCCCCGCTTCCCGGCAGACCAGCGCCTGGTCCGGCGGCCCGTACGGCCGGGTGCTGCACTTCGGCATCCGCGAACACGCCGCCGCGGCGATCGTCAACGGCATCACCATGCACAGCGGCACCCGCGCGTTCTCCGGCACGTTCCTGATCTTCAGCGACTACCAGCGCCCCGCCATCCGCCTCGGCGCCCTGATGGGTGTTCCGTCCGTCTACGTCTGGACGCACGACTCCATTGGCCTGGGCGAGGACGGCCCCACCCACCAGCCGGTGGAGCAGCTCGCCTCGCTGCGCGCCATTCCGGGACTGGACGTTGTCCGTCCCGGCGACGCCAATGAAGTGGCCGTGGCCTGGAAGACCATCCTCGAAAACACGGAGAATCCGGCCGGAATTGTCCTGACCCGCCAGAACATTCCCACGTACGAACGCGGCGACGGCGCAGCCACGGCTGAGTCCTTCGCCTCCGCCGACGGCGTTTCCCGCGGCGGCTACGTGCTGGCCGAAGCAGTCCGTGACGGCGCCGTGGTGACCCCCGAGGTCATCCTCATCGGCACCGGCTCCGAGGTCCAGCTGGCCGTAGCGGCCCGCGAAGCCCTGGCTGCCGAGGGAATTGCCGCCCGTGTCATCTCGATGCCCAGCGTCGAGTGGTTCAACAAGCAGGATGCCGAGTACCGCGAAGCCGTCCTGCCGAAGGACATCAAGGCCCGCGTCTCGGTGGAAGCCGGAATCGCCCAGGGCTGGCGCGAGCTGGTTGGCGACGCCGGCCGCAGCGTATCGCTGGAGCACTTCGGTGCCTCCGCCGACTACAAGACCCTGTACCGCGAGTTCGGCATCACCGCCGAGGCCGTGGCTGAAGCGGCCCGGGATTCCCTGGCTGCTGCCCACGGTTCGGACACCCCGCCGGCCGGCACCACTGCCGCTCCCTCGGGTGAAGAGTCCACCGAAACCGGCGACCAGAAGTAATTCCAGCAACAAGGAGATAATTCATGACTTCCACCCCTACCGCGCAGCTTTCCGAAGCCGGCGTATCCATCTGGCTGGACGACCTGTCCCGCGAACGCATCGTCTCGGGTTCCCTCAAGGACCTCATTGACACCAAGAACGTGGTTGGCGTGACCACCAACCCGAGCATCTTTGCCGCAGCCCTGGCCAACGGCGAATCCTACGCCGCGCAGGTCCAGCAGCTTGCCCGCTCGGGCGCCGACGTGGACAAGGCCGTCTTCGAAATCACCACCGACGACGTCATCCAGGCCTGCGACGTCTTCGCACCGGTGGCCGAGGCCACCCACGGCGTGGACGGCCGCGTTTCCATCGAGGTTGACCCCCGGCTGTCCCGGGACACCGAGGGCACCATCAAGGAAGCCCGCGAACTGTTCGACAAGGTTGGCCGCTACAACGTGCTGATCAAGATTCCCGCCACCAAGGAAGGCCTGCCCGCGATCTCCGCGACGCTGGCTGCCGGAATCAGCGTGAACGTGACGCTGATCTTCTCGCTGGAGCGCTACCGCGAAGTCATCAACGCCTACATGGTGGGCATTGAGCAGGCAAAGGAAAACGGACACGACCTGTCCAAGATCCACTCCGTCGCCTCGTTCTTCGTGTCCCGCGTGGACGCCGAGATCGACAAGCGCCTGGACGGCATCGGCACCGATGAGGCCAAGGCGCTCAAGGGGCAGGCCGGCCTGGCCAACGCCCGCCTGGCGTACCAGGTCTTCGAAGAGCAGTTCGCCACCGAGCGCTGGCAGGTGCTGGCTGCCGCCGGCGCCAACGCCCAGCGTCCGCTGTGGGCCTCCACCGGCGTCAAGGACCCGGCCCTGCCGGACACCCTGTACGTGACCGGGCTGGTTGCTCCGCACACCGTCAACACGATGCCGGAAAAGACGCTGGACGCCACGGCCGACCATGGTGAGGTGACCGGAGACACCGTCAGCGGCACCTACGCCGCTTCCGGCGAACTGCTGGACCAGCTGGATGCCCTCGGCGTTTCCTACTCCGACGTTGTCGAACAGTTGGAAACCGAAGGTTTGGACAAGTTCGTGGTCAGCTGGGGAGAGCTCCTGGAGACCGTGAAGACCGCACTGGACAAGGCAAAAGAGGCATAGGAAAAATGACCACACTGTCCTTCGAAGCAGCCGGAGCTGCGCTGGCCGCCGTCGAAAAGAACGTACCTGCACTGGTTCGTGATGACGTCCCCGCCCGCCTCCTCGCCCAGGATCCCACCCTGTGGGGTCCCGACGCCGAAGCGGAAGCTTCCATCCGCCTCGGATGGTTGAATCCTTCAGCGCAATCCCGGCCGCTCGTAGGACAGATTCTCGGGCTCCGGGAAGAACTGGCCGCCGAGGGAGTGACCCGCGTGGTCCTCGCCGGCATGGGCGGTTCTTCCCTGGCCCCGGAGGTCATTACCCGCACCGCCGGAGTTGATCTGACGGTGCTTGACTCCACTGACCCGGACGCCGTCCGGGCCGCCCTGCAGAACCGGCTGGAGGAGACCGTCATTGTGGTCTCCTCCAAGTCCGGCTCCACGGTGGAAACCGATTCCCAGCGCCGAACCTTTGAGCAGGCCTTCACCGACGCCGGGATCGATGCCAAGTCCCGGATTGTGGTGGTCACGGACCCCGGTTCCCCGCTGGACGGCGCCGCCCGCGACGCCGGCTACCGCGCCGTCTTCAACGCCGATCCGAACGTTGGCGGCCGGTATTCGGCGCTGACCGCCTTCGGCCTGGTTCCGTCCGGCCTTGCCGGTGCGGACATCGGGGCGCTCCTGGACGACGCCGAAGACGCACTTGAAATTCTTAGCGACAACGACGGCGACAACATTGGACTGCAGCTCGGAGCCGCCCTCGGCGGCACCGATCCGCTGCGCAACAAGGTTGTCATTGTGGATGAGGGATCCGGTCTGGCCGGTTTCCCCGACTGGGCCGAACAGCTCATCGCCGAGTCCACCGGAAAGCTCGGCACCGGGCTGCTGCCCGTCGTCGTCGAGCCCGGCGCACCGGAAATCACCTCGGGGGCCGCTGACGTGCTGACCGTGCGCCTCGTGGCCGTCGACTCCGACGCCGCACCGGAGGGGGACCAGGCTGTTGTGGCCGGAACCCTCGGCGGCTCCATGATGCTCTGGGAGGTGGCCACCGCCGTCGCGGGCCGGCTCCTTGCCATCAATCCCTTTGACCAGCCCGACGTCGAGGCCGCCAAGGTGGCAGCCCGCGGCATGCTGGACGCCCGTCCCGAACCCACCGAGCCGGCCTTCACCGACGGCTCCGTTGAGGTCCGCGGCCCGGCTGCCCTGCTGGGCGGCGCGGAAACCCTCACCGAGGCCCTGAAGGCGCTGACGGCCCAGCTCGGCTCCGACGGCTACCTGAGCATCCACGCATACCTGGACCGGTTCGGGCAGGCGGAACTCGCCGGGATCCGTCCCGAACTCGCAGCAGCCACCGGACGCCCGGTGACCTTCGGCTGGGGACCGCGGTTCCTGCACTCCACCGGACAGTTCCACAAGGGCGGGCCCGCCCAGGGCGTTTACCTGCAGATCACCGGAGCACCGCAGGAGGACCAACACGTCCCGGGACGGCCCTTCACCTTCGGGGAGCTCATCAGCGCGCAGGCCGCCGGCGACGCGTCCGTGCTGGCCGACCAGGGCCGGCCGGTGCTGCGCCTGAACCTGCTCAACCGTGAACAGGGCGTCCGTGAAGTCGAGGACGCCGTCCGTTCCCTGGGTGCCGAAGGCGGCAGCAACTAAATGGCGGCGGATGACAAGCACGGATCCACCAACCCGCTGCGGGACCCCCGCGACCGCCGGCTCAGCCGGATCGCGGGGCCCTCGTCGCTGGTCATCTTCGGTGTCACCGGAGACCTGGCCCGGAAGAAGCTCATCCCGGCCGTGTACGACCTGGCCAACCGCGGCCTGCTGCCGCCCAGCTTCTCCCTTGTGGGCTTCGGCCGGCGCCCATGGAGCAACGAGGACTTCGCCGCCCAGGTGAAGGAGTCCGTCCAGGCCCACGCCCGCACCGACTTTGACGAGAACGTGTGGAAGCAGCTGGCCGAGGGCGTCCGGTTTGTCGAGGGCGGCTTCGACAGCGACGACGCCTTCGGGAAGCTCAAGGAGACGCTCGAGTCCCTCGACGCCGAACGCGGCACCCGCGGCAACCATGCGTTTTACCTGTCGGTGCCGCCAAAGTCCTTTGAGCAGGTCTGCCAGCAGCTGTCCAGCCACGGCCTGGCCGAAACATCCGAAGGCAAATGGCGCCGGGTGGTCATCGAGAAGCCCTTCGGCCACGACCTGCAGTCCGCGCGCGAGCTCAATAACGTCGTGGAGTCCGTGTTCCCGGCGGATTCGGTGTTCCGCATCGACCATTATCTCGGCAAGGAAACGGTCCAGAACATCCTGGCCCTGCGCTTTGCCAACCAGATGTTTGAACCGATCTGGAACGCCAACTTTGTGGACCACGTCCAGATCACCATGGCCGAAGACATCGGCATCGGCGGACGTGCGGGCTATTACGACGGCGTGGGCGCTGCCCGCGACGTCATCCAGAACCACCTGCTGCAGCTGCTGGCGCTGACGGCCATGGAGGAACCCATCTCCTTCGACGCCGATCACCTGCGGGCCGAAAAGGAAAAGGTCCTCGCTGCCGTCCGGCTTCCGGCGGACCTGTCCAAGCATTCGGCGCGCGGACAGTACACCGGCGGCTGGCAGGGCGGGGAAAAGGTCACCGGTTTCCTCGAGGAGGAAGGCTTCAACCCCGACTCCACCACGGAAACGTTCGCTGCCGTCCGCCTCGACATCAACACGCGCCGCTGGGCCGGAGTCCCCTTCTATCTGCGGGCCGGCAAACGGCTGGGCCGCCGCGTCACGGAAATCGCGGTGGTGTTCAAGCGCGCACCGAACCTGCTGTTCCGGGATCACAATGACCACGATTTTGGCCAGAACGCCGTGGTGATCCGGGTCCAGCCCGATGAGGGCGCCACCATCCGCTTCGGCTCCAAGGTGCCGGGCACGCAGATGGAAGTCCGCGATGTGTCCATGGACTTTGGCTACGGCCATTCCTTCACGGAGTCCAGCCCGGAAGCCTATGAACGCCTCATCCTCGATGTGCTCCTGGGTGAACCGCCGCTGTTCCCGCGGCACCAGGAGGTGGAGCTGTCCTGGAAGATTGTCGATCCGTTCGAAGAGTACTGGGCGTCGCTGGACACCCAGCCGGAGCCGTATGCCCCGGGAAGCTGGGGTCCGGACTCCGCTGATGAACTGCTCGCCCAAGACGGAAGGACCTGGAGAAGGCCGTGATTGTAGAACTCCCGGACACAACAACGTCCAAGGTTTCCAAGGAAATAGTTGCCATGCGCGAACGCGGCGGGGTGGTCACGCTTGGACGCGTGCTGACCCTCGTGGTCGACACCCAGCCCGACTTCGTTGAGGAGGCCATCGCGGCCGCCAACGAAGCCAGCCGGGAGCACCCCTGCCGGATTATCGTCCTGGCCGAGGGATCGCATGACGGGGAGACCCGCCTCGACGCCGAAATCCGCGTGGGCGGCGACGCCGGCGCCTCCGAGGTGATTGTCCTGTCCGGCTACGGAGAGCTTGCCGGGGAAAGCGTTTCGCTGGTGTCGGCGCTGCTGCTGCCGGATGCCCCGATTGTCGTGTGGTGGCCGCACGGCGTGCCCGACAACCCTTCCCAGACGCCCCTGGGCTGCATTGCGCACCGCCGGATCACCGACGCCGCCACCGAGGCCGATCCCAAGAAGGCGCTCCTCGCCCTGGGCGAGGACTATGCCGACGGCGACACCGACCTGAGCTGGACCCGGCTCACCAACTGGCGGATCCAGCTTGCAGCGGTGCTGGACGGTGCCGGCCCTGACCCCGTCCAGGCGGTCACGGTGGCCGGAGCCTCCGACTCGGCCAGTACCTTCCTGCTTGCAGCCTGGCTGAAGCACGCCCTGCGGGTTCCCGTGAAGATCATTGAAGGTGAGCCTGGAACCGGCATCCACCAGGTGGTTTTCGAGCGGGCCGCCGGTAACGTGGAACTGTTGCGCCCGGACCAGATCACGGCGCACCTGAGCCAGCCCGGACAGCCGGAACAGCAGATATCGCTTCCGCGGCGCAATCTGCGCGACTGCCTGGCCGAGGAACTGCGCCGGCTCGATCCTGATGAAGTGTACGGGGAAGTACTGACGAAGGGCCTGGCAGCGTGCCTGTCCCAGGAAGGGACCAACGCATGAGTTATTCGCCCAACGGAGTGAGCATCCATCCCACTGTCGAGGCACTGACCACGGCCACTGCTGCCCGGCTCATTACCAAGCTGGTGGATGTGCAGAGCCGGCGGGGCGTGGCCACGGTGGTGCTCACCGGGGGAACCGTGGGAATCGCAGTGCTCGACGCCGTTGCCACCTCCCCGGCACGCGTCGCCGTGGACTGGTCCAAGGTGAACTTCTGGTGGGGTGACGAGCGGTTCCTGCCGACGGACTCTTCCGACCGCAACGCGGCGCAGGCCCAGCTTGCGCTGCTGTCACGGTTGCCGGTCTCCCCGGAGCGGGTGCACCCCGTGCCGTCCACCGAAGAGGCCGCCTCGGTGGCTGACGCCGCGTCGGAGTACGCGCGGGCGCTGGCTGCGGAGGCCGCCGGCGAGAAGCTGCCGGCGGGTTTCGAGTCCATCGACCCGCGGCTCCCCCGCTTTGATGTCCTGCTCCTCGGTGTTGGACCGGATGCCCACATCGCGTCCCTGTTCCCGGAGATGGCCGGCATCCGCACGACCGGGGAAACGGTGGTGTCAGTGCTGAATGCTCCCAAACCCCCGCCGGAGCGGGTATCGCTGACGCTGGAGGCGATCAACACGGCCGAAGAGGTATGGCTGACCGTTGCCGGAGAGGACAAGGCCGGTGCCGTGGGCCTGGCCCTCGCCGGTGCCGGGCCGGTCCAGGTTCCCGCGGCCGGAGCCCGGGGGCGGACCAAAACGCGCTGGCTGATTGACCAGGCGGCCGCCTCCCAGCTGCCCGAGCGGCTGCTGGACCCTGAGGGGACCGGCCCCGGCTCCGAAGAAGACTAGCCCGCCGCAGGCCAAAGCACCCAAGCGAAAGCCCCGGAGATCCTCGTGGATCTCCGGGGCTTTTGACGTTAAGCTGTCCGCTGTTCCTGCTGCCGGGACTGGGCTTCCTGCTGCAGGGACTATGCTTCGCCGGAGAAACGCTGGATCAGGCCCAGGGCGATGATGACCGCTCCCCAGGAGAGTCCAAGCATCACGGTGAAGCGGTTCAGGTTTCTTTCGGCCACCCCGGAGGAACCCATGCTGCTGGTCATGCCGCCGCCGAACATGTCCGACATGCCGCCGCCGCGTCCCTTATGGAGCAGGATGAGCAGCGTCAGCAACAGGCTGGTGATGGCAAGAAGAACCAGCAGGACAATCTTCAGAATTTCCACTTACGGCCTTTCGGGGGTGACTCATGGATTGGAGACGTGCGCTGCGGTGCAGGTCAGCTGCAAATCAGTCGGTCACCAGGTGTTGTTCGAACCTGACAATATTAGCAAACTCGGCCACATCCAAACTGGCGCCGCCCACCAGCACGCCGTCGACGTCGCGCTGCTTCAGAATGCTCGCCGCATTTGCGGCTTTTACCGATCCGCCGTACAGCAGACGGGTCTTGGCGGCCACTGCGTCGTCGTACAGGTCAGCGATCTCCGCGCGGATGGCGGCGCACATTTCCTGGGCGTCCTCAGGACCGGCCACTTCACCCGTGCCGATGGCCCAGATCGGCTCGTAAGCGATCACCAGGGCGGATACCTGCTCGGCGTCCAAGCCCTCGAGGTCCCGGCGGACCTGCTCCAGGGTGTGCTGCACATGCTGGCCGGACTGGCGGATTTCCAGGCCCTCGCCCACGCACAGCACCGGCACCAGGCCGTTGCGGTAGGCGGCCTTGAGCTTTTCGTTGAGCAGTTCGTCGGTCTCACCGTGGACCGTGCGGCGTTCGCTGTGTCCCACGAGGACGTACTTGCAGCCAAGCTTGGACAGGAAGGCACCGGAAATGTCGCCCGTGTACGCGCCGGAGTCCTTCGGCGACAGGTCCTGGGCGCCGTACTCCAGGTCCAGCTTGTCGCCCCGGACCAGCGTCTGCACACTGCGCAGGTCAGTAAACGGCGGGAAGACTGCCGCCTCCACGCGGTTGTAGTCGTGCTGGGCATCCTTGAGGGTCCAGGCCAGCTTCTGCAGAAGAGTGATGCCCTGGACATGGTCCATGTTCATCTTCCAGTTGCCCGCGATCAGCGGTGTCCGGTCAAACTTGCCGTTGGTCGAGGTGGTCATCATCGCTCCGGTTTCTTGGGGAATATATAGGGGTTGGTTGGAGGTGTCCGGGCGGGGAAGAGCGGACATGGAAGTGCGGGCCCGCCGCCATCCGGCAGCAGGCCCGCACCCCGGTGTTACTGGTCCAGGACGGTCAGTCCCGGAAGTTTCTTGCCTTCGAGGTATTCCAGGGAAGCGCCGCCTCCGGTGGAAATGTGCCCGAAGTCGCTGTCGCTGAAGCCGAGCTTCCGGACGGCGGCGGCTGAGTCTCCGCCGCCCACCACGGAGAAGCCGCTCGAGTCCTTCAGCGCCTGGGCAATGGTGCGGGTGCCGTCGGCAAAGGCGTCAAACTCGAACACGCCCATGGGCCCGTTCCAGAAAATGGTCTTGCCGGAACCGATCTTCTCGGCGAAGGCGGCCGCGGAGTCCGGGCCGATGTCCAGGCCGATGCCCGAGGCGCCGAAGCGGCTGTCCTCCATGGCGTCCGCAGGCACCACGTCGACGTCGGCATCCGCGGCAAACTTATCGGCCACCACGATGTCGGTGGGCAGCACAAACTCGCAGCCCACCTCCTTCGCCCGGCTGAGGTAGCCCTTGACGTTTTCGATCTGGTCCGCCTCGAGCAGGGACGCACCCACCTTGTATCCCTGCGCGGCGAGGAAGGTGAACACCATTCCGCCGCCCACCAGCAGGTAGTCGGCGCGGTCCATGAGGTTCTCGATCACGGCAAGCTTGTCCGAAACCTTGGATCCGCCCAGGACAACAACGTAGGGCTGCTCGGGGTTTTCGGTCAGCCGCTTCAGCACCTCAACTTCGGTGTGCACCAGGTCACCCTGGTACGCGGGCAGGACTTCGGCGATGTCGTACACGCTGGCGTGCCTGCGGTGCACGGCACCGAAGGCATCATCCACATACGCCCCGTTGTCTCCGGTCAGCCCGGCGAGTTCCCGCGCCAGGGCGAGGCGGTCGTCGTCATTCTTGGAGGTCTCGCGCGGGTCGAACCGGATGTTCTGGAGCACCAGAACGGAACCGGAGGCCAGCGAGGCAGCCAGTTCGTGCGCGCTGTCGCCCACCACGTCTGCGGCGAACTCGACCGCGAACGGTGCGAGTTCGTCCAGCCGGTCGGCGGCCGGCTGCAGGGAGTACTTCTCATCGGGAGTGCCCTTGGGCCGCCCCAGGTGCGCCATGATGATCACCTTGGCACCGTGCTCCACCAGCTTTCCGATGGTGGGGATGGACGCGCGGATGCGCCCGTCGTCGGCCACCCGGCCGTTGTCCAGGGGCACGTTCAGGTCCGAGCGGACCAGTACATACCGACCGTCGACGCCGTCGCTGATCAGTTCCTCGAGTGTCTTGACTGTCATGTCTACCTTTACGTCCCTTGCGGGCATTTGGGGGCTGGGCTGGGGGTGTTTTGTGTTCGGGACGCTGCGCTAGAGCGAGGAGCCAACCAGTGTGGTCAGGTCCACCAGGCGGCAGGAGTAGCCCCACTCGTTGTCGTACCAGCCCACCACCTTGACCTCGTTGCCCATCACCCGGGTCAGGCCCGAGTCGAAGATGCACGACGCCGGGTCGGTCACGATGTCCGAGGACACAATTGGCTCGTCGGTGTAGCGCAGGATGCCGTTCAGCGCGCCGTCGGAGGCCGCCTTGTAGGCGTCGTTGATTTCCTGGACCGAGGCTTCCCGGGCGAGGGTGACCGTGAGGTCCGTGACGGAGCCGGTGGGCACCGGAACGCGCAGCGCGAAGCCGTCCAGCTTGCCGTCGAGCTCCGGAAGGACCAGGCCGATGGCCTTGGCGGCGCCGGTGGACGTGGGAACGATGTTCAGGGCTGCGGCACGGGCGCGGCGGAGGTCGCGGTGCGGGCCGTCCTGCAGGTTCTGGTCCGCGGTGTAGGCGTGGACGGTGGTCATCAGGCCGCGCTCAATGCCGAACGCTTCGTGGATGACCTTGGCCAGCGGCCCGAGGCAGTTGGTGGTGCAGGATGCGTTGGAGACGATGTTGTCGGTCTCCGGGTTGTAGTCGCCGTCGTTGACGCCCATCACGATGGTGCGGTCAGCGCCCTTGCCGGGAGCGGAGATCAGGACCTTCTTGGCTCCAGCATCGAGGTGCTTCTTGGCATCTTCGGCCTTGGTGAAGAACCCGGTGGACTCGATGACCACGTCAACGCCGAGGTCCTTCCAGGGAAGGTTGGCGGGGTCCCGTTCGGCCAGGACCTTGATGGTCTTTCCGCCGACGATCAAATCGCCGCCGCGCACTTCCACGTCGGCGCCGATGCGGCCGGTGACGGAGTCGTACTTCAGGAGATGGGCAAGGGTTTCAGGGCTGGTGAGGTCATTGACGGCCACGATTTCGAGGTCGGCGTTCTGCTCCAGTGCTGCGCGGAAGTAGTTGCGTCCGATGCGTCCGAAGCCGTTGATTCCAACACGAGTAGTCACTTTTCTGTCTCCTTGATTGCGGGTGTACCGGAAACGTGACCTTGTGCGTGCTCAGGCCACTGGTCTGACAGGGGTTGGCGCTGCGGGGATGCCTCCCGGTCCGGCCGGCCAGCGGCAAGGCTGGCCGGCCGGGACGGGAGGCCCCGCCGAGCCGTGCGGCCCGGCGGGGACCCTCGCAATCATCTTACGCGCCGGGCCTGTCCCGGGTACCGGCAGGGCACCGAATTCGGCCCCGCAGTGCTGATTACGCGGGGAGCACCAGGGTGTGGGCGCCGGTGCGGGCGGCCTCGAAGCGGGTGGCCACATCGGCCCAGTTGACGATGTTCCAGAAGGCCTTGACGTAGTCGGCCTTCACGTTGACGTAGTCCAGGTAGAAGGCGTGCTCCCACATGTCCAGCATCAGCAGCGGAATGGTGCCCACGGGGACGTTGCCCTGCTGGTCGTACAGCTGCTCGATGACCAGGTTGTTGCCCAGCGGCTCGTAGGCCAGCAGTGCCCAGCCGGAACCCTGCAGCGACGTGGCCGCAGCAGTGAACTGGCCGCGGAAGGCATCAAAGGATCCGAAGAAGTCATCGATGGCTGCAGCGAGCTCGCCAACGGGCTTGTCGCCGCCTTCCGGGGAGAGGTTGTTCCAGAAGATGCTGTGATTGACGTGTCCACCGAGGTGGAACGCCAGGTCCTTGGACAGCTTCGGGATGGTGGCGAAGTCGCCCTTTTCGCGTGCTTCAGCCATCTGGGCCAGCGCGGTGTTGGCACCGGCAACATACGTTGCGTGGTGCTTGTCGTGGTGCAGCTCCATGATGCGGGCCGAAATGTTCGGCTCCAGTGCCGCGTAGTCGTACGGCAGTTCCGGCAGAGTGTACTCGTTCACAAAATCCTCCTGTAAGAGTCGGAAAATAGGTCGGATCGTTTATCCGGACGGTGTTTCCACCCGGAAATACAGGTACCGCCAAACGGCAGCATGCTTAGTCCATCCTATGCTTCCACGCTACTCGTCAAGCATCTCAGGAGTCACATTGGCCTCAGTGCCGGGGATGCCCAATTCGGCCGCCCGCTTGTCGGCCATGGCCAGGAGACGGCGGATACGGCCGGCAATCGCGTCCTTGGTCATGGGCGGTTCGGCGAGGTGCCCCAGCTCGTCCAGGCTGGCCTGCTTATGGGCAACCCGCAGCTCTCCGGCGTAGCGCAGGTGTTCGGGCACGTCATCCCCGAGGATGTCCAGCGCCCGGTCCACGCGGGCGCCGGCGGCAACCGCGGCCTGGGCCGAGCGGCGCAGATTGGCATCGTCAAAGTTGGCCAGCCGGTTGGCGGTGGCCCGGACTTCCTTGCGCATGCGGCGCTCTTCCCAGACCATCAGTGCGTCGTGGGCTCCCATGCGCGTGAGCAGGGCGGCGATGGTGTCGCCGTCGCGGATGACAACCCGGTCGATGCCGCGCACTTCCCGGGCCTTGGCGGCAATGCCGATCCGCCGGGCTGCGCCCACCAGTGCCAGGGCCGCTTCGGGTCCCGGGCACGTCACTTCCAGCGAGGAGGACCGGCCGGGCTCGGTGAGCGAACCGTGGGCCAGGAACGCACCGCGCCATACGGCCTCGGCGTCGGCGGCTGATCCGTTGACCACCACGGAGGGCAGTCCCCGCACCGGTCGTCCGCGGGCATCCAGCAGTCCGGTCTGGCGGGCCAGGGACTCGCCGTCCTTCACCACGCGCACCACGTACCGGTTCCCCCGGCGCAGGCCTCCCCCGGACACCACAACGATGTCCGAGGCGTGGCCGTAGACTTCGGCAATGGCGGCCCGGAGCCGCCGGGCCGTGGACGCCAAATCCACTTCTGCTTCAATGACAATGCGCCCGGAAATGATGTGCAGTCCTCCGGCAAATCGCAGCAAGGCTGATACTTCCGCTTTGCGGACGGAGGACTTTTTCACATCCAGACGTGAAAGTTCCTCTTTTACTGCTGCGGTCAACGCCACAAATACACTCCTAGTTCTCCCCAAACATATCGTGATAGGCGGTGGCCAGGCGCAGCGGATCATGGATCGGCCGCCCGGTCGCTGCCCCCACCTTACCGAAGACGGCGCGCCCGCCCATCGCGGCAACCGCCGCACTGAACGCATCGCGGTCTTCGATGACACCGGGGTCGGCAAGCACTGCATCCACGCGGAGTCCGGGGGCGTACCGCCGCACCTCCGCGAGATGGTCCAGTGCCGACATCCCGGCCGTTTCCTTCGTTTCGTTCGTCAGGTTCATGGTCAGGCACCGCTTGGCCTTGGTCCGGGTCAGGGCTGACCGCAGCTCCGGCAGCATCAGGTGCGGCAACACCGAGGTGTACCAGGAACCGGGACCAAGAATGACCCAGTCGGCCCGCTCAATGGCCGTGACGGCTTCGGGGCAGGCAGCGGCATCCGCCGGTGTGAGACGGACCTCGCTGACCTTGCCCATCGCTCCGGCAGTGGCCAGCCGGGCCTGCCCCGTCACCAGTTCCAGGTACTCGCCCGTGGCCGTCCGCCGCAGGACGTCGCCCTCGATGGTGAGCGGCTGGGTGGACATCGGCAAAACCTGGCCACGGGCGCCCAGCAGGGCCCCGGCCCACTGCAGGCCCGCCACCGGATCCCCCAGCAGCTCCCACAGGGTCACGATCAGCAGGTTGCCCAGGGCATGGTTGTCCAGCGATCCGTTGACTCCGGGACGGGACTGGAAACGGTGCTGCATGACGTCGCGCCAGGTTCGACCCCAGTCAGTGTCATCACAGAGCGCCGCCAGGGCCATCCGCAGGTCACCCGGCGGAAGCACGTCCAGCTCATGGCGCAGTCGGCCGGAGGAACCGCCGTCGTCCGCCACGGTCACCACGGCGGTCAGGTCCGTGGTCAGCAGGCGCAGGGCAGACAGCGACGCGGACAGCCCGTGCCCGCCGCCCAGTGCCACCACGGCCGGAGAGCCGTCGCTGACGCCGGCGTCGCGGGCCGCCCCCGTCTGCGGAATCATCGGGAGCGGGCCGGTCAGAAAGGCCATCTATTCGCGTCCAAGATCACGGTGGTGCGCGCTCACCGTCACGTGTGGCAGCTGCGCAAGCCGCTTGGCCAGCTCCTCGGTAACGGCCACGGAGCGGTGTTTTCCGCCCGTGCAGCCGACGGCGATGGTGGCGTAGTGCTTGTTCTCCCGCCGGTACCCGTCGATGACGGGCTCCAGGGCATCAACGTAGCGGTCCAGGAAGTCGCGGGTTCCGTGCGCGGCGAGCACGTACTCACGCACGTCTTCGTCCAGGCCAGTGTGCGGGCGCAGCTGCGGAACCCAGTGCGGGTTGGGAATGAAGCGGACGTCGGCAACATAGTTCGCGTCCACCGGCAGGCCGTACTTGAACCCAAAGCTCATCACGTTCAGCCGCAGCACAATCGGCCCGGACTCGGTAAAGAGCTCGGTGATGGTGGTGGCCAGCGCGTGCACGTTCAGTTTGGAGGTGTCCACCACGACGTCGGATGATTCGCGCAGCTCCTTCAGCACGTCCCGCTCGGCTGCGATGCCGTCAAGGATGCTGCCGTCCTCCTGCAGCGGGTGCGGGCGCCGGCCCTGCTCGAAGCGGCGCACCAGGGTTTCATCCTCGGCGTCCAGGAACAGCAGCCGGTAGGAAACGCCGGCCGCCCGGAGGCCGCTGAGCGCCTCCCTGATGTCCTGGAACAGCTCCTTGCTGCGGACGTCGATGACCACTGCGAGCTTGGGGATGGAGTGCGGCATCCGGGACACCAGCTCGGTCAGGGTGCCCAGCATCATCGGCGGCAGGTTTTCGACCACGTACCAGCCGTGGTCCTCGAGGGCGTTGGCGGCCGTGCTGCGTCCGGCGCCGGACATGCCGGTAACCACCAGCAGTTCCGATTCGGCGGGCTTGACCGGGGTCAGCGCGTCCTGTTCCTTCATGTCCGTCGTCCCGTCCTTAGGATTTCATCCAGAGCAGGGCACAGTGTGCCGTGCTGGTTTGTTTCTGCCATGGTTCCCGCGCAGCCGTGCGGCTCCGCACGGTTAGCTGCCGCAGGGAAAGAAGCCGATTACCCAGCCTAGCTAAGTTTCCATGATTTCGCCGGTGGTCATGTTTACGGCGGGGGCCGCGTCCTGTCCGGCGCCCTTGGCCGCGAGCTGCGCGTGTATCGACGCCGCCAGGGCCGGACCGATGCCCGGCGCGCGCTGCAGCTCCTCGGGCGATGCGCTGCGCAGCTTCTTGACCGAACCGAACTCTTTGAGCAGGGCCGCACGTTTGGCCGGCCCGAGGCCGGAAATCTCGTCCAGCAGGGACGCCGTCATGGACTTGGCACGCTTCTGGCGGTGGAAGGTGATGGCAAACCGGTGTGCCTCGTCCCGAATTCGCTGGAGCAGGAACAGGGCTTCGGAGGCGCGGGGCAGGATCACCGGGAAGTCACTGTCCGGCACCCAGACTTCCTCCAGCCGCTTGGCCAGGCCCACCACGTAAATGTCGGTGATGCCCAGATCCGCGAGGGCACGGGAGGCGGCGGCCACCTGGGGCTGGCCGCCGTCAACCACCACCAGGTTCGGCGGGTAGGCAAACTTGGACCGCGGAGCCGCCGTGAGCGTGTCGGTCAGCGGCTGGACGTCGGTTCCGGCGCGTTCAGCTGGGAGCTCCGCGGGAGCCGGTGCGGGCTCGGCGGCCGGGTCCGCGTTCTCGGCGAGGTAGTTGCGGAACCGCCGGGAGATCACGTCATACATGGCTGAGGTGTCATCCCGCGCCGCCTCTCCGGTGATGGAGAACTTCCGGTAGTCCGATTTTTTCGGGAGGCCGTCCTCGGCCACCACCATGGACGCCACCACGTTGGTGCCGGACACATGGGAGATGTCGTAACACTCGATGCGCAGCAGTGCCACGGGCAGGTCCAGGGCTTCCTGCAGTTCCTGCAGCGCCGCGGAGCGCGTGGTGATGTCCCCGGCCCGGCGGCTCTTATGCAGGCGCAGGGCGTCGGCGGCATTGCGGGCCACGGTCTCCATCAGGGCCTTCTTGTCGCCGCGCTGTGGAACGCGGATGTCCACGTGGGCGCCGCGCAGCCCGGAGAGCCACTGTCCCAGCTCATCAGCGTTGGAGGGAAGCGCCGGAACCAGCACCTGGCGGGGAATGCGGTCAGTGGCGGCGGCCTCGCCGTAGACCTGCTGGATCAGGTGTTCCACCAGGTCCCCGGTGTCCGCGTCCTCAACCTTTTCCACCACCCAGCCGCGCTGTCCGCGGATCCGTCCGGCGCGGACATGGAACACCTGGGCCGATGCTTCGAGCTCATCTTCCTCGAGCGCAAAGATGTCGGCGTCGGTGTCTTCGCTGAGGACCACGTTGTTGCGTTCGAACACCTTGCGCAGGGCGGCAATGTCATCGCGCAGCCGGGCTGCGGTTTCATAGTCGAGCTCGGCCACGGCCGCCTGCATTTCCTTTTCCAGGGTGCCGATGAACCGCTTGCCCTCACCGGACATGAAGTCGCACAGTTCGGCGGCCAGCTGGCGGTGGTCTTCGGGACTGATCCGGCCGACGCAGGGGGCGGAGCATTTGTCGATATAGCCGAGCAGGCATGGCCGGCCGGTGCGCTCGGCACGCTTGAAAACGCCGGAGCTGCAGGTGCGGACGGGGAAAACGCGCAGCAGGGTGTCCAGGGTTTCGCGGATGGCCTTCGCGGGGTAGAACGGTCCGAAGTAGCGGGTGTCCTTGCGCCGGTCCCCGCGCATGACCTGCGCCCGGGGATACTTCTCCCCCATGGTGACGGCGAGGTAGGGATAGGACTTGTCGTCCCGGAACATGATGTTGAACCGGGGGTTGAATTCCTTGATCCAGGTGTACTCCAGCTGCAGCGCTTCGAGCTCGGTGCCGACCACTGTCCATTCGACGCTGGCGGCGGTGTGCACCATGGCCCGCGTCTTGGGCAGCAGGCCCCGCGGGTTGGCGAAATATGAGTTCAGGCGGGAGCGGAGGTTCTTGGCTTTGCCGACGTAGATGACCCGGCGGTGCTCGTCACGGAAACGGTAAACGCCTGGGGCGGTGGGGATCTCCCCCGTCTTCGGCCGGTATGTTGCTGGATCTGCCACGTTTCCATCCTACGGTTGCTGCCGGACGCTTCTGCGCAGGCCGGCGCCGCTTTCGCGGGGCGCTGAACCGTGCTGCCGGCTTTAGCCTTCGGGCTTGCTCTGGTTGTAGCTGCCGGAGCGTTCCTGCCCCGACAGTTCGGCAATGGCGTCCATGACCCGGTCGGTGGCCTGCCGGCGGGCGGGCAGCGCGTGGTCCGGTCCGGTCTTCTGGAAGTAGAGCGGCCGGCCCACCTTCATGGTGAAGTGCTGCGGCTTGATCCATTTTTTGCCCGCGGGCTGCAGGTTCTCTGTGCCGATCAGCCCTACGGGAACCACGGGGGCGCCGGAGGTCAGGGCCAGCCAGCCAACGCCGGTCCGGCCGCGGTACAGCAGTCCGTCCCGGGAGCGGGTGCCCTCCGGGTAGATTCCAATGCCGCTGCCCTGCTCCAGCCGGTCCAGCAGCGTTTTCAGCGCCGCCACCGACGCGGCCTGCTGGTCCCGTTCCACCGGGATGGATCCCACGCCTTCAAAAAAGGTCCGCATGGCGGCACCCTTGACGCCGGTGCCGGTGAAGTACTCGGCCTTGGCGAAGAAGGCCACGGGCCGGGGCATCAGGGCCTGCGTGAGGACGCTGTCCAGGAACGAGAGGTGGTTTGCGGCCACGATGAAGGCACCGCTGGCCGGAACGTTTTCCAGGCCAATGACGGTGGGCCGGCACAGTCCGGCAATGAGTCCGCGGGTTGAGGCCCGGGTCAGGTCATAAACGCCCATGCGCGCAGTCCCTTTCCTGCGCACGGTGGCTTTCCAGCTCCGCCAGCAGTTCCCCCGCCGAGTCGACGACGGCGCAGGCACCGGCTGCTGCAAGCTCGCCGTCGGCGGCGAACCCCCAGGACACGCCAATGCAGTCCAGCGCGTTGGCAGCCGCGCCGTGGATGTCGTGCCGGCGGTCCCCCACCATGACGGCGCGGTCATACGTGCCGGAATGCCGTGAAAGCGCGGCCCGGATGATCGAGGCTTTGCCGTCCAGTGCGGCGGCGGCCTGCTCGTCCGCGGGTGAGCCGTGCACGGAGTCGAACAGCCCGTCGAGGCCCTGCACCCGGAGCAGTTCATGGGCCAGCGGCTCGGGTTTCTGGGTGGCAACGGCCACTGCGGCTCCGCCGTCGCGAAGCGCTTGGACGGCTTCCGCGATGCCCGGGTAGGGGCGGCTTTGTGCCATTCCGGTGTCCCGGTATCCGGCCCGGTAATACGCCACGACCTCGCTGATGCGCTCTTCGGGCACACCGGCGATTTCCCGCAGCGATGTGATCAGTGCCGGTCCGACCATGCGCTGCAGGTCTTCCGGCGGAGGTACGGGCAGGCCGCACGCTGCGAGGGCGGCACTGATGCCGCCGGTGATGCTGCCTGCCGGATCCACGAGGGTTCCGTCCAGGTCAAAGAGCACTAAGAGCCGGGATTCTTTCACCGGGACAGTTTCCCACACCTGTGCCCGGGTACGGAAAAAGGCATTCCCCTGGGGGAATACCTCTTTCCGTTGCGGCCGGGTCAAAGCAAGGCAGAGCCCGCAATTACCCGGTGGCGCGGCTTATGCTGACGCGCCGGCTCCGCTTATGCCGCTCCCTTTTGCTTTTCGAACAATTCGGCCAGGAACCGGCCGGTGTGGCTTACCTCGGAGGTGGCCACCTTCTCCGGTGTTCCGGTGGCAATGACCTGTCCGCCGCCGTTTCCGCCTTCCGGGCCCATGTCGATGATCCAGTCGGCACTCTTGATGACGTCCAGGTTGTGTTCGATGGTGATCACGGTGTTGCCCTTGTCCACCAATCCCTGCAGGACCAGCAGCAGCTTGCGGACGTCCTCGAAATGCAGCCCGGTGGTGGGCTCATCCAGGACGTACACGCTGCGCCCGTTGGACCGTTTCTGCAGTTCCGCCGCCAGCTTCACGCGCTGCGCCTCGCCGCCCGAGAGCGTGGTGGCCGGCTGGCCGAGCCGGACGTAGCCCAGTCCGACGTCGACCAGGGTGTTCAGGTGCCGGGCGATCGGCGAGAACGCGGCAAAGAACTCCGCGGCTTCCTCGATGGACATGCCCAGGACCTCGGCGATGTTCTTGCCCTTGTAGTGCACCTCAAGGGTTTCGCGGTTGAACCGTCCGCCGTGGCACACCTCGCAGGGCACGTACACGTCCGGCAGGAAGTTCATTTCAATCTTCAGCGTGCCGTCACCGTGGCATGCTTCGCAGCGTCCGCCCTTGACGTTGAAGGAGAACCGGCCGGGCAGGTAGCCGCGGACCTTGGACTCGTTGGTCTCCGCGAACAGCTTGCGGATGTGGTCCCAGACACCGGTGTAGGTGGCCGGATTGGAGCGCGGGGTGCGTCCAATCGGGCTCTGGTCCACATGGATGACCTTGTCCAGGTTCTCCAGGCCGTCAATGCGCAGGTGCCGGCCGGCCACGTGCTTGGCGCCGTTGAGCTTGGCGGCCAGCGTCTTGTAGAGGATGTCGTTGATCAGGGTGGATTTGCCCGATCCGCTGACTCCGGTCACGGCCGTGAAGACGCCCAGCGGAATGGACACGTCGATGTTGCGGAGGTTGTTTTCCCGCGCCCCGACGATCTTCAGCTGGCGGGACTTGTCCACCTTGCGCCGCTTGGCCGGAATCTCGATTTTGCGGCGTCCGGACAGGTACGCACCCGTCAGGGACCGTTCGTTGGTGAGCAGGTCCGCCAGGGAGCCGGAGTGCACCACTTCGCCGCCGCGCTCACCGGCACCGGGTCCGATGTCCACCACCCAGTCGGCTTCGTGAATGGTGTCCTCGTCGTGCTCCACCACAATCAGGGTGTTGCCGAGGTTGCGCAGCCGGGCCAGGGTGTCGATCAGCCGGCGGTTGTCCTTCTGGTGCAGGCCGATGGAGGGTTCGTCGAGCACATACAGCACGCCAACGAGTCCGGAACCGATCTGGGTGGCCAGCCGGATGCGCTGCGCCTCGCCGCCGGACAGCGTGGCGGCTGCCCGTTCCAGGGAGAGGTATTCCAGGCCGACGTCGAGCAGGAAGGTCAGGCGGGCCAGGATTTCCTTCAGGACCTGGTCGCCAATCTGTGCTTCCCGGGCGGTGAGGTCAAGCCCGCTGAGGAACGCTGACGCCTCGCGCAGCGGCATGGCCGCCACCTGGGCAATGTTCTTTCCGTTGATCAGCACCGACAGCGATGCCGGGTTCAGCCGTGCTCCGCCGCACTCGGGGCACGGGGTCTCCCGCATGTACTCCTCGTACCGGTCGCGGGCGCTGTCGGATTCGGTTTCCAGGTGCTTGCGGTGGATGTAGGAGATGACGCCTTCGAAGCCGGTGCTGTACTTGCGCTCCCGGCCGAAGCGGTTCTTGTACTGAACCACCACCTTGTGGTCCTTGCCGTTGAGGATGGCTTCGCGGGCCTTGGCCGGAAGTTTCTTCCACGGCACGTCCATGGAGAAGCCCATGTCCTTGGCCAGGCCGGCCAGCAGCCGGTTCCAGTACTCCAGGGTTGCGTTGCCCAGGGCCCAGGGTGCCACGGCGCCGGCGGCCAGGCTCAGGTTCGGGTTGGGAATCACCAGTTCCTCGTCAACCTCCAGGCGGCTGCCGATGCCGGTGCAGACCGGGCAGGCGCCGAAGGGGTTATTGAAGGAGAAGGACCGCGGCTCGATTTCGTCAATGGCCAGCGGATGCTCGTTGGGGCAGGCCAGGTGCTCGGAGAACGGCCGAACCCGGTCATCGCTCTTTTCGTCGATGTCCACGAAGTCCGCCAGGATCCGGCCGTCGGCCAGGCCGAGTGCGGTTTCCACCGAGTCGGTCAGCCGCTGCCGGATGCCGTCCTTGGCCACCAGCCGGTCCACCACCACCTCGATGGTGTGCTTGTACTGCTTGCCCAGCTTCGGCGGATCGGACAACTGGACCTGCTTGCCGTCGACCTTGGCGCGGGAGTAGCCCTTGGCTGCAAGCTCCTGGAAGAGGTCAACAAATTCGCCCTTGCGCCCGCGCACCACCGGAGCCAGGATCTGGAACCGGGTGCCTTCGGGCAGTTCAAGCAGCTGGTCCACAATCTGCTGCGGCGTTTGCCGCGAAACAGGCTCGCCGCACACCGGGCAGTACGGGGTGCCGACGCGCGCCCAGAGCAGGCGCATGTAGTCGTAGATCTCGGTGATGGTGCCAACCGTGGACCGCGGGTTCTTGGAGGTGGACTTCTGGTCAATGGACACCGCCGGGGACAGGCCTTCAATGAAGTCAACGTCCGGCTTGTCCACCTGCCCCAGGAACATCCGGGCGTAGGAGGACAGCGACTCGACGTAGCGGCGCTGTCCCTCGGCGAAGATCGTGTCGAAGGCCAGGGAGGATTTTCCGGACCCTGACAGGCCGGTGAAGACAATCATCGCGTCACGCGGCAGATCCAGGTCCACGTTGCGCAGGTTGTGTTCCCGGGCGCCCTTGACGACCAGGCGGGAAAGATCATTGCCGCGGTGCGGCTCGTTGGCACTATCGGCCATCAAAGAGGTAGCTGTAGACACAATTTCCACTGTAGTTCACCGTTTGGTTCGAAGATGTATTCGACACCGCAGTGTTCACCGCAGGCGAAGAGCCGTCTCAACATAGGTCATGGCCTCTTGCGGGTCGAGGCCGTTTGCGCGCACGGAGTCCGCAAAAACGGCGGCTGCCTCGGCGACCCGCCGCCGTCCGTTGTCCCCCGCTGCCGCAATGACGGTGCCCGCCCGCGAGCGCGTCGTGACCACTTCGGCCTGTTCGAGTTCGCGGTAGGCCCGTGCCACCGTGTTGACCGCAAGGCCCAGCCGGGCGGCGAGCGCGCGTACCGGTGGAAGGCGGGTTCCGACGGCGAGGCGTCCCTCATTGGCGGCGTCGAGGATCTGGACCCTCAGCTGCTCGAAGGGGGGAACGGTGCTTGTGCCGTCGATGCGGACCCAGGACAGGACGTCGTCGCTCATGGGACCGCCTTCAGGTGAGGGAGCTGGAGCCGTCCGGGATTACGGCGGCATGGCTTGCTGCGAGTTCATTTCCACTTGCTGCAGTTCCATTTTGCCACGCCGGTGCGGCTTCCGCCGGGAGGCCGGTCACAGCGGAGAGCCTGCCCCCTCCCCCGCGTCATCCGGCGCCGTTTCCTCCGCGGCGGCAGCCTCGGCGAACTGGGAGCGGTACAGCTCTGCGTAGAATCCTTCGGCGTCCAGCAGCGCTTCATGGGTTCCCTGCTCCACGATCTCCCCGCTCCGCACCACCAGGATCACGTCTGCGTCCCGGATAGTGGACAGCCGGTGCGCGATGACAAAACTGGTGCGCGCTTCCCGCAGGGCGCTCATGGCCAGCCGGATGGAGATCTCGGTCCGGGTGTCCACGGAGCTGGTCGCCTCATCCAGGACGAGGATGGACGGATTGGCCAGCCAGGCCCGCGCGATGGTGATCAGCTGCCGCTGCCCCTGGCTGAGCGAGCCGCCGTCGTTACCCAGGACGGTGTCGTACCCCTCGGGCAGTGAGCGCACAAAGTGGTCCACGTGGGTTGCCCTGGCGGCCTGGACAATCTGCTCGTCCGTGACGCCGGGTGCGCCGTAGGCAAGGTTCTCCCGGATGGTGCCCTCGAAGAGCCACGCGTCCTGGAGCACCATGCCGATGTTTCGGCGCACGTCGTCCCGCCGCATCCGGGCCGTGTCGACACCGTCAATGGTGATCCGGCCGGCGTCGATGTCGTAAAAGCGCATGAGCAGGTTCACTAGGGTGGTCTTCCCCGCCCCCGTGGGACCGACAATGGCGACCGTCTGACCCGGTTCCGCCACAAAGGACAGATCCCGAATCAGCGGGGCGTCCGGCGAGTAGCTGAAATCCACGTGTTCAAAGGCCACGCGGCCGCGGACCTCGGGCAGGGTCAGCGGATCCGCCGGATCGGGCTCCTGTTCCCGGTCATCCAAAAGTTCGAACACACGTTCGGCTGATGCCACCCCGGACTGCAGCATGTTGATCAGCGATCCAATCTGACCCAGCGGCTGCGAGAACTGGCGGCTGTACTGCACAAAGGCCTGCACGCCTCCGATCGAGAGACGCCCGTTGGCCACCAGGATGCCGCCCACCACGGCAACCGCCACGTAGTTCAGGTTGGAGATGAACTGCATGGTGGGCATGATGACGCCGGAAACGAACTGCGCTTTGAAGGAGGAGCGGTACAGGGTCTCATTGGCCGGCCGGAAGCCCTCCACCACGCGCTCCTGCTGCCCAAAGGCCTTCACCACGTCCTGGGCGCTGAACATTTCCTCGATGTACCCGTTCACCTCACCCGTGGACTTCCACTGCTGCATGAACTGCGCCTGCGAGCGCTTGGCAATGAACACGGTGACGACGGCGGAGACCGGCACCGTGACCACGGCGATCAGTGCCAGCAGCGGGGACAGCCACAGCATCATGCCCAGCACCCCCACGATGGTGAGCACCGACGTGATGATCTGGGTCAGGGTTTGGGACAGCGTCTGGGCCAGGTTGTCGATGTCATTGGTCACCCGGCTGAGCACGTCCCCGCGGGATTCGCGCTGGAAGTGCGACATGGGGAGCCGGAAGAGCTTGCCGTCCACGTCCTTCCGCAGCCGGTACATGGCGTTCTGCACCACCCGCGCCGTCACGCGTGCCTGCAGCCAGCCGAAGAAGAAGGCTGCGAGGTAGATGCCCAGCACCCCCAGCACCAGCATCCGCAGCCTGCCGAAGTCCACGCCCGCCCCAGGGACCACGTCCATGGCGGCGAGCATGTCCGCCAGCTGGCCCTCTCCGGCCAGGCGCAGTTCCCGCACCTGCTCGTCCTTGCTGACGCCCGGGTCCAGGCCGGCACCGATTACGCCGTCGAAAATCACGTTGGTGGCTTCACCCAGGATCCGCGGAGCCGTGACGGCGAGCGCCACGGAGACGACGGCGGCAACCATCACCAGGGCCAGCCGGAGCCGGTCCGGGGCCATGAGGGACAGGATCCGCTTGACGCTGGCCCGGAAATTCAACGGTTTTGCGGCCGGGGCATGGCCTGCGCCGGGGCCGCGCATCACAGGGCGGGGGCCGCCGCGTGCCGGGGCGCTCACTGGACTTCCTCGGCGGTGAGCTGGGATTCGACTATTTCGCGGTAGGTGGGCGAGGTGTCCATCAGTTCGGCGTGCGTGCCCTGTCCGGCGATCCGCCCCTCCTCCAGCACCACAATCCGTCCGGCGTCGGTGATGGTGTTCACGCGCTGGGCGACAATCAGCACGGTGGAATTACGGGTGCGCTGTTTGAGGGCGGCCCGCAGCCTGGCATCCGTGGCGAAGTCCAGTGCGGAGAAGCTGTCATCAAAGAGGTAGATGGATGGCTGGACCACCAGTGCCCGGGCAATGGCCAGGCGCTGCCGCTGGCCGCCGGAGAAGTTTCCGCCGCCCTGTTCCACCCGGTGTTCCAGCACCCCCTCGGAAGCGCGGACAAAGTCGGCGGCCTGGGCGATCTCGAGGGCTTCCCACAGTTCGGCGTCGGTCGCTTCCGGTTTGCCGAAGCGCAGGTTGGAGGCAATGGTGCCGGCAAACAGGTACGCCTTCTGCGGCACCAGGCCGATGCCGCTGCGCAGTGAATGCAGCGTGACTTCCTCAATGTCCTGTCCGTCAATGCGGATTCCTCCGGTGGTGGCATCAAGCAGCCGCGGCACCAGGTTCAGCAGGGTAGATTTCCCCGCCCCCGTGGATCCGATGATGGCCGTGGTCTGTCCGGACTCGGCGGTGAAGGTAATCCCGTGCAGCACCGGCGCCTCCGCCCCCGGGTAGGTGTAGCCCACGCCGTCAAACACCAGGGTCCCGCCGTCGTACACCAGCGGCGCGGCAGCCGGCGCGTCGTGCACCGTGCTCTCGGTGTCCAGGACCTCGTAGATGCGTTCGGCGCAGACGGCTGCGCGGGGAAGCATCATGATCATGAACATGGACATCATCACAGCCATCAGGATCTGCATGATGTAGGCAATGAACGCGGTGAGGGCGCCAATCTGCATCTGCCCCGAGTCAATGCGGTAGGCGCCGAGCCAGACCACCGCCACGGAGGCCAGGTTCGCCACGAGCATGGCGGCGGGGAAGAGCAGGGCCATGTACTGCGCCGTCCGCAGCTGGGTTCCGGTCAGGTCTGTGTTGGCAGTGTCGAAGCGGGCTTCTTCGGTGCGCTCCCGGACAAAGGCCCGGATCACCGCAACACCCATGATCTGTTCCCGCAGCACCGAGTTCACCCGGTCGATCTGCTTCTGCGCGCGGCGGAACAGAGGAATCAGGCGGCGCAGCACCAGGCCAATCACCGCAAACAGGACCGGCAGGATCAGCAGCAGAATCCCGGACAGCGGCACATCCTGGTTCAGCGCCAGCACCACCCCTCCGATACCCATGATCGGAGCGGAAACCATCACGGTGAACGTCATCAGCAGCGCCATCTGCACCTGCTGCACGTCATTGGTGGTGCGGGTGATCAGGGAGGGCGCGCCGAAGACGCCCACTTCCCGGGACGAGAAGGACTCAACGGTGGTGAAAAGGTTGTCGCGGATGTTCCGGCCCACGCTCATGGCCACCCGGGCGGCAAAGTAGGTCGCGGCAACCGCGCACAGCACCTGCCCGGCGGTGATCACCAGCATCCAGCCGCCAAGGCCCAGGATGACGCCGGTGTCAGCCACCACCACGCCGCGGTCAATAATGTCAGCGTTCAGGGTGGGCAGATACAGCGTGGCCACAGTCTGTAGAAATTGCAGGATAACGACGGCGGCCACCGCACCTTTGTAGGGTGCAAGGTTTTGCCGGATAAGCCGTACGAGCACGCTTTCCTCCCGGACCGGCCGGTTCCAGCACCGGCACCTTCCGAACGTACGCCGCCGCCGCGGGGCAGGCAATAGGCTGCCGCCGGCGGGCTAGGACGGAAGTTCCCCGGCGCGGCTGACAGCGGGCGACGGCGGGCCGGGCCGCACCGGCGAGCGCTCATGCCCGTACCTGCGCCCGAGCCTGCACTGTCGCGGGCGGTCATTCCTGCACAGGTTCCCACTCTTTGTTACCTCACGGGGCTGGTGTGACCCCATCTGTATCAGTAGCCACAAACACTGGGAACGCGTGCTGGGCAGGCGGCGGGAGGACGGGGACGGTGGCGGGTGAGTTGCGCCGGGTGAGTCGGGCCGGCCAGCCGTGCCGCCTCCATCGGCGGGAAGACGGCGAAGGTGGCGGGGACGGCGGCGGCTTTCACAGGGCCGGCCAGCCGTGCCGCCTCCATCGGCGGGCGCCTCGGGTGTGGCGGTGGCGAGGGCATCGGCGAGCGCGGACACGCCTGCCCTGTGAAAGCCGCCGCCCGGAACTAGACTTACCGGCATGATTGATTTGGAGAAGGTCACCATCCGCAGCCGGTCCGTGGGCAGCATGGACAACAACGTCTATGTCATTACCGCCAAAGACACCGGGGCGCAGGTACTCATTGATGCCGCCGATGATTTTCCCGCGATCCGCGAACTCCTGGCCGAAGCCGCGGCGGATGCCGCCGTACCCGCCAAGGTGCAGCTGATTATCACCACGCACAGCCACTGGGACCATGTCCGGGCGCTCGCCGACGCCGTTGCGGCCACCGGGGCCAAAACCGCCGCCGGCAGCGAGGACATCCCTGACATCGAAGTGCCCACCGACGTGCCGCTGGATCACGGGGATATCGGCAACTTCGACGGTTTCGACTTGGAGGCCATCAAGCTGCGCGGGCACACCCCGGGATCCGTGGCCCTGCTGTACCGCGATCCCAGCGGCCCGGCCCATCTGTTCACCGGAGATTCCCTCTTTCCCGGCGGCCTGGGCAACACGCAGAAGGACCCGGAGCGGTTTGAGTCCCTCTACGCGGATACAGTAGAACGTGTGTTCGAATACCTGCCGGATGACACCGTCGTCCACCCGGGGCACGGCGCCGGCACCACGCTCGGTGCCGAGCGCCCCCACCTGCCGGAGTGGAAGGAACGCGGCTGGTAGCAGGCCGTTTGCCTGCCGCCGCGTTGACCCCCGCTCAGTGACGGACTTACGCTCCAAAGGGAGCCTTCGGACCGGATGAGAGCGTGGACCCGTGGCAAATTCGCAGTCACCAACGTCCGGTCCGGCCAGCGCCGCGACACCACAAATCGGACTGTTGGCCTGCGTGGCCTTCGGCGTCGGCACCACTGTGGGCGGCGGGGTCTTTACACTGTCCGGAACGGCAGTGAACCTTGCCGGGCCGGGTGCAGTCATCAGCTACATCATCGCGGGCATCGTGATGAGCCTGTGCGCCCTGTCCTTCATTGTGGTGTCCACGCGGGCCGCGGACGGCGAGTCAGGCTACGGGCCGGTCGGGACCATCCTGAGCCCCTTCTGGCGGTTCATCGTCATGTGGGCCTTCTACCTCAACGGGGCCACCATCGTGGCGTACCTCGTGGACTCCTTCGGCGATTACCTGCACGAGTACTTCCTCCCGGCGATTGGCACCCTGGCCCTCGCGCTCGCCGCCGCGGCAGTGGTGACGGTGTTGAATTTGGGCCCGACGGCGTTGGTCGCCAAGGCTGAAACGTGGATCGTGGGCATCAAGCTTGCCCTGCTCGTCCTGTTCGCCGTCTGGGGCCTGACCGAGCTGCGGCCCGCGAACCTCGACCGTCCATTGCCGCAGGGCACCGGCGGAGTGTTCTCCGCCGCGGCACTCCTGTTCACCGCCTACACCGGTTTCAACGTCATCACCAACATGGCCGGATCCGTAAAGAATCCGCGCACAACCGTCCCGCGCGCCATCCTGCTGACACTTCTGGTCTCCGGACTAATTTATCTGGGAACAGTGCTGGCCATGATGGCGAGCGGCCTCACGAATTTTTCGGCCACCGGCGTATCGCAGGCGGCGGACATCGTCATGGGACCCTGGGGCGGCCTCCTGGTGGCTTTCGCCGCCTGCCTGTCCACGCTGTCCGGTGCCAACGCCAACGTCCTTGGCGCCTCCGAGATCATCCTGCGCATGGTGGCACGCGGTGATGTGCCGCCGGCGCTGGGACGGAACAGCCGCAGCGGCCATCCCTACGTCAGCGTTCTGCTGCTGGCCGCCATCACCGTGATCCTGGTGCTGCTCAACGACACCACCTTTGTGGTCTCCATCGCCAACGTCGCCGCCATCCTGGCCATGATCGTGGTGAGCGTCGCGGCTGCCGTGCTCGGATTCCGCAGGTGGCCCGGAGCAGGCGCACGGCTGCCGTTGGGTCCCGTCATCCCCATCCTGGCGGTCCTAGCGGCCGCAAGCCAGCTGCCGTCACTGAGCGTCCCGGCGCTGGTGACCGGTTTCCTGCTCACGGCCATCGGCGGGGCACTGTATTTGGCGCGGCACTGGGACCGCGGAGGCGCCGGGACCCAGGACCACGCCAATGAACAGATCGATACCCTCAACACTCCACTGATGAAGGCTGCCCGCACCAAGCCACTGAAGCGGGCGCACGGGGCGCGCCGCTATCCCTGACTCCCGGGGCTGACCTCCCGGGGCGTTTCTCCCCCCGGGCAGCCGCCCCGGCCTCCGTGTTGGGCGGATCAGCCCTGTTTCCGTCCCACCATGAAGATCCGGCGGAACGGAAAGACCGTTCCCCATGCATGGGCGGGATACGCCTCCCGCAGCAGCACGGCGTACTGCTCTTCAAAGCGGGAGAAGTCCTCCGGGTCCAGGGCATCGATGACGGGACGCAGCGCGGTTCCGCGCACCCATTCCAGCACCGGGTCCTTGCCCGGAAGCACCTGCGAGTAACTCGTCTCCCAGACATCAGCGTCAAAGCCGGCTTCGACCAGCAGCCCCAGATAATCTTCCGGCTCATCCACGGCATCCCCATGGCGCAGGACTCCGTCCAGCTTCCCGGCCCACTCGGGACCGGCTGCCAGCTCCCGCATCAGGGCGTGCGAGGGGGCACCGAAGTTTCCCGGGACCTGGACAGCCAGCCATGCGCCGCCGTCGAGCTGTTTGGCCCAGCGGCGCATTAAATCCTGGTGTCCCGGCACCCACTGCAGGGCGGCATTCGAGACCACCACGTCCGTGCCGGGCTGCGGCTCCCACTCCTCGATGCCCGCCTGCACAAAGTCCAGGTTGTCCGGGGCCTGCCCGAGCGCCCGGGCCCGCTCCACCATTGCCGGCGAAGAGTCGACGCCGGTGACCTGCGCTGACGGCCAGCGGGCGGCGAGCGCCGCGGTGAGGGTTCCCGGACCACAACCAAGGTCAACAACCCGGCGTGGGCTGTCAGCGGCGATGCGGGCCGTGAGGTCAAAAAACGGCCGATCACGGTGCGAGGAGAACTGTGTGTACTTCCGGGGATCCCATTTCATGCCGCCGAGCCTAGCAAAGGGACGGATGGGGCAGGTGCCGGCCTTCATGCGGGGTCATCCCGGCTGTGGCGGCCAGCGGCGGACCACACGGGCCGGGGCAGCGAACAGCGCGTCGGCGAACGATCCGCGGCCCATCCGCTGGTAGGTTCAGGGCGGGCGGCATGGGGGCGCCCGGGAAAGGGATAAATGGGTCTTTTCACGCGCAGGGATTCCGCAGTGCCGGCGGATCCGGCGGAAGCCTTTTGGCAGTGGTGGAGTGCTGACGGCGCATCCCGGTTCAGCGCCGGGGCGGACACCGGCCGGTGGGGCGGACTTGCGGGCGAGATGCAGGAACGGCTCGCAGCCGTACACCCGGACCTGGCATGGGACACGGGGACCGGGCACAAGTCCCGCCATCTCCTCGCCGTGAGCTCGGAAGGTGATCCCGCGCTGCGCAGGACCGCGGAACACTGGCTCCGCTGCGCCCCTGCCGCTGACGATGCCTGGGAGTATGCGGCCGCCCGCCAGCCGGTTCCCGACGCGGCGGGCAAGACCATCGAGATCGACGGACACAGCCTTTCCCTGGGCCAGGCCCGCTTCGGACTGCGGGAGGACCCAGGCAGGGGACGCCTCGACGTCGTGGTCCATCACCCGCTTTTCCGTCAAGTGGCGCAGGAGCGGCGTTTGCAGGTTTCCCTGCTGCTCCTGGACTGGATCCTCGGCGAGGACGAGGTCACGCGATGGGTGGGTGCCGTCGACACGGCCACCGGCGGGACCCTGGACAGGACTGCCGCGGATCTCCGCGACACCGTCAGCGCGCTGGCCGCCCAAACCCGGAACGATTGGGTGGTGATGGAGGGAAGCACGCCTGGCGGCGCAGTCATCATGGTTCTGGCCCGCCGTCCGCTGCGCTGGATCGACTTTCCCCTGTTCGACCTCCATACCGAAGTGCGCCTGGCCTACGACGACGCCGATGCCAGCGGCCCCCCGACCCCGGCCTCCCTGGAGGTGCTCCGCGAAAAGGAGGCCCGCATCTCGGCCGCCCTGGGAACACGGGCAATACTGGTAGCCCGGGTGAGCGCCGCCGGAACCCGGGTGCTTCACTACTACTCGGATTCCGTGGACCATCACGGACGCGCAGTCATCGAAGATGCGGTCCGCGCAGCCGGCGGAGCGGCCCGTACCGCTCCCGACCCCGGATGGACACACGTGCGGCAGTTCTCCTAGCCGTTCCCTGCCGGCGGTCCACGGCGCACGGCCGCGCCCGATAGTCTGGTATGGACATGAAACTTCTTGAACAGCTTGCCTCCGGCCCGTCCAGCACCCGCACCATCGACCCCGACGAGACCTACACGTCCTTCCTGGAATGGGTCGAGAGCCGGGGCATGTCGCTGTACCCGGCGCAGGATGAAGCGGTGATGGAGCTGGTGACCGGCAACAACGTCATCCTCGCCACGCCCACCGGCTCCGGCAAGTCGATGGTCGCCATTGCCGCGCACTTCCACGCCATGGCGCACGACGAGCGCAGCTACTACACCGCACCCATCAAGGCACTGGTGTCGGAGAAGTTCTTTGCCCTCTGCGAGATCTTCGGCGCCGAGAACGTCGGCATGGTCACCGGAGATTCATCGGTGAACAAGGATGCGCCCATCATCTGCTGCACCGCGGAGATCCTGGCCAACATTGCCTTGCGCGAGGGTCCCGACGCGGACCTGGGCACCGTCATCATGGACGAGTTCCACTTCTACTCCGATCCGCAGCGCGGCTGGGCCTGGCAGGTGCCCCTGCTGGAGCTGCCGCAGGCGCAGTTCCTGCTGATGTCCGCCACCCTGGGCGATATGACCCGGATCGCCAACGAACTCAGCGAGCTCACCAACCGGGACACGGTGACCGTCTCCTCGGTGCAGCGGCCCATCCCCCTGCACTACTACTACGTGGAGACCCCTGTCCAGGAATCCCTGGAGGAGCTGCTGGCCACCAAACAGGTTCCGGTCTACGTGGTGCACTTCTCCCAGATTGAAGCCATTGACCGGGCCCAGGCCCTGATGAGCATCAACGTGTGCACCCGCGAGGAAAAGGACAAGATCGGCGAGCTGATTGCCGGTTTCCGCTTCGCCCCCGGCTTCGGCAAGACCCTGAACCGGCTGGTCCGCCACGGCATCGGCGTGCACCACGCCGGCATGCTGCCCAAATACCGCCGCCTGGTGGAGCAGCTGGCCCAGGCCGGACTGCTCAAGGTCATCTGCGGCACCGACACCCTGGGCGTTGGCATCAACGTGCCCATCCGCACCGTCCTGATCACCGCCCTGTCCAAGTACGACGGCACCCGAACCCGGCCACTGAAGGTCCGCGAGTTCCACCAGATCGCCGGCCGCGCGGGCCGCGCCGGTTATGACACGGCGGGCACCGTCGTCGTGCAGGCTCCGGAACACGTGATTGAAAACGTGAAGGCGATGGCCAAGGCGCACGCCAAGTTCGGCGATGACCAGAAGAAGCTGCGCCAGGTGGTGAAGAAGAAGCCGCAGGCCGGCTTTGTGTCCTGGGGCAAGCCCACCTTCGAAAAGCTGGTGGACGGCACCCCGGAGCCGCTGACCTCCAGCTTCAACATCACCCACTCCATGCTGCTGAACCTGCTGGAACGTCCGGGCGATCCGTTTGCCGCGGCCAAGAAGCTTCTGACCAACAACCACGAAACCCGGTCCTCGCAGCTGGCGCTGATGAAAAAGGCGCTGAGCATCTACCGCGAGCTGAAGACCGCCGGCATCGTGGAGGTTCTGCCCGAACCCGACGCCGACGGCCGCACCGTCCGCCTGAAGGTGCACCTGCAGCCGAACTTTGCCCTGAACCAGCCGCTGTCCCCGTTTGCGATGGCGTCCCTGGAGATCCTGGATCCAGACAGCCCGTCCTACGCCCTGGACGTGGTCTCCGTGATCGAAGCGATCATGGAAAAGCCCCGCCAGGTCCTTTCAGCGCAGGAGAAGAAGGCCCGCGGCGAGGCCATCGCCGCCATGAAGTCCCAGGGCATCGAGTACGACGAGCGGATGGCACTGCTCGAGGAAGTCACCTATCCGCAGCCGCTGGCTGAACTGCTGGAGCAGTCCTTCGAGGTGTACCGCTCCGGCGCGCCGTGGCTGGGCGAGTTCGAGCTGAGCCCCAAATCGATTGTCCGGGACATGTACGAACGCGCCATGAGTTTTGGCGAGTATGTCCAGTTCTACTCCCTGGCCCGCTCCGAGGGCGTGCTGCTGCGCTACCTCTCGGACACCTACAAGGCACTGCTGCACACCGTTCCGCCGGAGCGGCTGCGCGAGGACCTCGAGGACATCATCGAGTGGCTCGGCGAACTGGTCCGCCAGACTGACTCCTCGCTGCTGGACGAATGGGAAGAGCTGACCAACGGCATCAACCCCGATGCCTCTGCCGAGCCCGTCCTGCCGCCGGTGCCGGACAAGCTCACCGCCAACGTCCGCGCTTTCCGGGTCATGGTCCGCAACGAGATGTTCCAGCGGGTGAAGCTCTTCGCCGATGAGGATGACCGCGGCCTGGGCGAGCTCGACGGCGACGCCGGCTGGGACGCCGACCGCTGGGCCGAGGTGCTGGATGCGTACTTTGAAGAGCATGAGGACATCGACGACGGACCGGACGGCCGCGGACCCAACCTGCTGATCATCAAGGAGCTTCCGGGCAAGTGGGAAGTGCGGCAGATCTTCAAGGATCCGGCCAACCACCTGGACTGGGGCATCAACGCCGAGGTGGATCTGGCGGCGTCGGACGACGCCGGAGCGCCCGTCATCAAGGTGATCCACGCAGGCCGCCTCGATTAGGCTGAAGCCATGCAGATCCGCCCCGCACGCCCCCAAGACGTCCCCGTAATCCTCGAACTCATCCACGACCTGGCGATTTATGAAAAAGAACCCCACGCCGTCAAGAACACGGTGCAGGACCTGGAGAAGAACCTGTTCGGGGAACACCCGGCCATCTTTGCCCACGTTGCCGAGGAAGCCGGAGAGGTGCAGGGCTTTGCACTGTGGTTCCTGAACTACTCCACCTGGGAAGGCGTGCACGGTATCTACCTGGAGGACCTGTACGTCCGTCCGGCAGCCCGCGGCAAGGGCGCCGGGAAGGCGCTGCTGCGCACCCTGGCGGAAATCGCCGTCGAGCGCGGGTACGCCAGGGTGGAATGGTGCGTGCTGAACTGGAACGAGCCGTCCATCCGTTTTTATGACTCCCTGGGCGCACGGCCCCAGGACGAGTGGACCACGTACCGCCTCACCGGCTCCGCACTGGAGTCCTTCGGCGGGGCTGCGGTGCCGGAATCTGAGGAACCGGGATCGGGCCGCTCCGCACCGAACCACTCCGCATCGGACCTTTCCGCATGAGCGTTCCGCACACGGCCTCGGCGCCGTACACCATCCGCGGCATGCGGGTCACCGATCACCGCTTCACCGTCCCGCTGGACCACTCACGGCCCGATGGCGGGAGCATCACCGTTTTTGCCCGGGAATACAGCGACGCCGAGCTGCCCCAGTCCGAAGCCGAACAGCTGCCCTGGCTGCTGTACCTGCAGGGCGGTCCGGGCGGCAAGGGCAGCCGGCTGCTGCAGTTCGGCGGCTGGACGAAGGCCGCTTCCCGGCATTTCCGCATCCTCATGCTTGACCAGCGCGGCACGGGACTGTCCACCCCCGCAGACCGGCGGACCCTGGCGCTGCGCGGCAACGCTGCGGCGCAGGCGGATTATCTGACCCATTTCCGGGCCGACTCCATCGTGGCCGACGCAGAACTGATCCGGGAAGCCCTGGGCTCCGGCCCCTGGAGCACGTACGGGCAGAGCTACGGCGGATTCTGCACCCTGACCTATCTGTCCTTTGCTCCGCACGGGCTGCGCGAATCCCTCATCACCGGCGGCCTGGCGCCGCTCACCGGTCCCGCGGACCGCGTGTACCGGGCCACCTTCCGGCGGGTCGCCGCCCGCAACGCCGAGTACTTTGCCAAGTATCCGGCCGACCGCGAGCTGACCACCCGGATCGCCCGGCACCTGACGGTGACGCCGGAGTTCCTGCCGTCGGGAGAGCGCCTGAGCGTGCAGCGCTTCCAGATGATCGGTTCTTTCCTGGGTGGCAACACCCGGATGGACGGACTGCATTACCTGCTGCAGGAGGCGTTTGTTCCCACCCCCGAGGGGGAACGGCTGTCCGATACCTTCCTGGAGGCCGTGCACGGGCAGGTCAGCCGTGCCTCCAACCCGCTCTATGCCGTGCTGCATGAATCCATCTACGGTCAGGGGACGGCGACCAACTGGGCCGCGGAGCGGGTGCTGGAGGAGTTTCCGGAGTTCAAGCCCAGCGCCGCGGATCCGTTATTCACCGGGGAGATGGTCTATCCCTGGTACTTTGACGAGGATCCTGCGCTGGCGCCGCTGAAGCAGACCGCGGAGCTGCTGGCCGCCAAGGAGGACTGGCCGGCGCTCTATGACAACGGACAGCTGGCCCGGAACACCGTTCCGATGGCAGCAGCCGTCTACACCGACGATATTTACGTGGACCGGGACCTGTCGCTGGAAACCGCCGCGGCTGTGCGCGGCCTGCAGGTCTGGGAAAGCGCCGACTTCCACCACGACGGCATAGCCGACGACGGCGAGGGCATCTTCAACCGCCTGCTGGGGATGGTGCGGGGCGAACCGGCGGCCTAACAGCCGCACAGTCACAAGCACAAAGCGCCGCCCTCCCGAAGGAGGGCGGCGCTTTGTGCTGCAGTCACTGTGGTGCGGTTTGCTGGTGGTGCTGTTGGTGCGGTGCTGCTACTGCTCGGTCTGGTCCTTTACCGGCGCAGGGTTCTGCAGCCGCGGATTGCTGGCCCGGAATTCTTCCTTGGCCTGGTCCGAGATTTCCGGCAGTTCGACGTCGTCGCGGTCCTTGGCCACTGCGGTGGCGTTGCGGTACGTTTCGGTGACCTTGTCGTAGGCTTCCACGCGCTCTTCGTGCGGGGCGTCCTCTTCGAGGTTGCGGTACACCTTCAGCGCGTTCTGCAGTGAGGCAACGGCCTGGACGGCCTTTGCCTTGGGGCTGAGCAGCGATGCCACGGTGGCAATCACGATGGTGCCGAGGATAACGGCCAGGGACACAAACGTGGGGATTTCCGGAGCCCAGGCAACGTGCTCGCCGCCGTTGATGAACGGCAGTTCATTCACGTGCAGCGCGTGCAGGATCAGCTTGACGCCAATGAATGCCAGGATGACCGAAAGGCCGTGCTTGAGGTAGATCAGCCGGTCCATCAGGCCGCCCAGCAGGAAGTACAGCTGGCGCAGGCCCATCAGGGCGAAGATGTTGGCGGTGAAGACAATGAACGCGCTCTGCGTCAGGCCGAAGATGGCCGGGATCGAGTCCACGGCGAACATCAGGTCGGTGACACCGATGGTGATGAAGACGATCAGCATGGGGGTGAAGACCTTCTTGCCGTCCACCACCGTGCGGATTTTGCCCTGGTCAAACTTGTCCGTCATGGGAAGGACGCGGCGCAGCTTGCCGATCAGCTTGTTGTCGCTGCCCTCTTCCTCGTCCTCGCCGTTGTCGGTGGCCTGCTTGTAGGCGGTCCACAGCAGGAAGGCGCCGAAGATGAAGAACACCCAGCTGAAGTTCTCGATGACGGCGGCACCGATGATGATGAAGATGCCGCGCAGGATCAGCGCAATGATGATGCCGAACATCAGCACTTCCTGCTGGTACTTACGCGGTACCGAGAAGCGGGCCATGATGATAATGAAGACAAACAGGTTGTCGATGCTGAGGCTGTATTCGGTGACCCAGCCGGCAACGAACTGGCTGCCGTACTCCGGTCCGGTGAAAACAAACATGGCGCCGGCAAAGACAAGCGCAAGCCCGACGTAGAAGCCGACCCACAGGCCGGCCTCCTTCATCGACGGCTCGTGCGGTCGTTTAACGACCAGCAGCAGGTCGAAAAGCAGAACGAGCCCGAGGAGGACAAATGTGCCGACCTCAAAGACCACGGGTAATTCGGGCATGTGTACGGGGACCTTTCGGGCGCGGGAGTGAACGCAAGTCTCTCCGGCATCCGCGAACGGGTTGTTCGGACGGATGCCCGCTGCACCCGGCGGGACGATGCTGTCCCGCGTGCTGACGGATGCAGCGCGGACGGATACTCCCCTGCGCTGGCTAAAAGTCTATCGCAGGAGGGTGCTCAGCACTCGACTGCATTGACAGCCAATCCTCCCCTGGCCGTCAGTTTGTAGGGAAAAAACTCCCACAGCCATCACGGGACCTCCGGCGAGGCATACTCGCGCATTGCATCGAGGAGCCACCGGCCCAGGAAGTCCGCAAAGGAGGCCCGGGGGAAGAGGCGGAAGCTCTCCTCCCCGGTCTTCTCGAGGATCACCGGAATGTTGCCCACCTCGGTGCTCAGGGCTGTTCCCGGGAGGAAGCTGCTCGGATGCAGATCCAGCGAGCAGCCCTTTTCCAGGACGGCGCGGGCGCGGATACCGGAGAGTTCAAACGTGGTGCGGTTCGCGGACAGGTCCACCACTTGGCCCGGAGACCCGCCAAGGGCGGCGGTGAGGGAACCGATGAGGTTGCCGCCGAGCGAGTCATGGGCCTCTTCCGGTGCCACCGCCAGAAACTCGGATGGCCCCAGCCAGAAGACATTGACGCCGTCGGCGCCGCCCACCTCACCGCAGCGGACCGGCAGGCTGCCGGCCACCGCGGCAACCCGGGCACCTTCCCCGGAGGACGGGTCCACCCGGATGCCTGCCATGGTCTGGAACGGTTGCTCACCGAGGACCACCGTCCCCTCGACGGACCCGGCTTCCAGTGCGGCGGCCAGGTGCGAGGCGGGACTGCGCCGGATGCCCCGAAGTCCGTTGTTGATGCCGTTAAGTGCTGCTGTGTTAGCCATCTTTGCGGGTCCCCTCGGGGTCAAAAAGCACGGTTTCACCGACGACGACGTCGACGAACTGGTTACCGGCGGCGGCAACCAGGGTCTCGCCGATCCGGTTGCGGCCGTTCTTGATCAGCGCAAGCGCAAAGGAGCGGCCAAGGGCGGCACTGTGATAGCTGGAAGTGACGAAACCCTGCATGGGGACGGGACCCTGTGCGGGATCGACATTAACGCCCTTTTCGACGAGCTGGGTGCCTTCCGGCAGCCGCAGGGTCCGGTCCACGGGCAGCACGCTGACCAGGTGCCTGCGGTCGGGCCGGGCGGTGTCCGCGCGGGTGTGGGAGCGTTTGCCGATGAAGTCCTTGACCTTGGACACCACCCATTCCATGCCGGCATCCTGCGGGGTAACGGTGCCGTCGGTGTCCTGACCGACAATGGGGTAGCCCTTCTCGGCCCGGAGCACGTGCATGGCCTCAGTGCCGTACGGGGTGATGTTGAATTCGGCTCCGGCCGCCGCCACGTCCTCCCAGGTGGCGAGCCCGTACCACGAGGGAACGTTGATCTCATAGGCGAGTTCACCGGAAAACGAGATCCGGCAGATCCGGGCCGGCACGCCGGAGGCAAGCGTCGTCTCCCTGAAGGTCATGAAGGGGAAGGCCTCGGGTTCGAGTCCTCCGTCAGCGGCCAGGTCGGGTGCGACCTTCGTCAGCACCGCACGGGATTTCGGTCCCACGACGGCGATGGTGGTCCACTGTTCGGTGACCGAGGTGCAGTGCACGTCGAGGTCCGGCCATTCGGTCTGCAGCCATTCCTCGAGCCAGTCGAGGATTCCCGCTGCTCCCCCGGTCGTGGTGGTCATGAAGTAGCGGTCCTCGTCGAGACGCAGGGTTACGCCGTCGTCCAGGATCATCCCGTCGGCCATGCACATGACGCCGTACCGGGCGGAGCCCGGGGCGAGCTTCTTGAAGGCGTTGGTGTAGATGCGGTTCAGGAATTCACCGGCATCCTTGCCGCGGATCTCGATCTTGCCCAGGGTGGTGGCGTCCATGAAGCCCACGGATTCCCGGACGGCGATGCACTCGCGGAGGACCGCGGCGTCCATGTCCTCACCGGGCTGGGGGTAGTACCAGGGTCGCTTCCACTGCCCGACGTCCTCGAACAGGGCCCCGTGATCCACGTGCCAGGAGTGGATGGCTGTCACCCGGGCGGGGTCGAAGAGTTCACCGCGCTGCCGGCCGGCCAAGGCGGCGAACGCCACCGGGGTGAAGGGTGCGCGGTAGGTGGTCGTGCCGATGTCGCCGATGCCGCGGGATGCTTCGCCGGCCGTCCGGAGGGCTGCGGCGATGACACCGATCGCGTTGACGCCTGAGGTCTTGCCCTGATCGTTGGCGGTGCTGATGGAGGTGTAACGCTTGATGTGCTCCACCGAGCGCATGCCGGCCCCGGTGGAGCGCAGGACGTCGGCGACGGACTGGTCGCGCTGGAAGTCGACGAAGTGGTGATGCCAGTCATCCGGAGTCCCCTCCTCACCGGGAACCAGCCACAACTGGCGGGTGGGGGCGGAGGCCGTTGGCGTGCCGGGCGGTGAGTAGCCGGCAGTGGTGCTGAACCCTGCGGCGACGGCGGCTGCAGCTCCGGCGGAAATGCCTTCGGTGAGGCAGTCGGAGAGGTCAAAGCTGCCCCGCCCGGAACCTGCGATCCACTGGTTCGGGACCGTGGTGCTCGGTACGAAAGCCGCCAGGCCGTCGTCCCAGCGGAGTTTGCCCTGCCGTTGGGAGTGCAGGTGGACCACGGGGCTCCAGCCGCCGGAAACAGCCAGGAGGTCACAGGCAATCTGCTCGGTACTGGAGGTCAGCGCGCCGTCCTCATCGATGCCGCGGACGGTCACACCCTTCAGGCGTCCTGCGCTGCCGGCCGTAGTGGTGTCAGCGGCGGTATTGGCCACGGCGCTGCCGATCAGCACCCGTGTGCCGGCTTCGACGGCGGCGGCAGCCACAGCGGTTAGGCATGAACGCGCATCCACAACGGCTGCAACTTCAATTCCGGCGGCGCGCAGGTCCCCGTCCAGGACATAGGCGCTGTCATTCGTCGTGCTGATGACCACACGCCGCCCTGCTGCCACCGCGTAGCGGTTGAGGTAGCTGCGGACGGCCGAGGCCAGCATAATGCCCGGGCGGTCGTTGTTCTCGAAGACCAGCGGGCGCTCATGCGCGCCGGGCGCCAGCACCACCTGCGCGGCACGGATGTGCCAGATACGCTGCCGGGACACCCCGGATGCGGCCGGGGAGGACAGATGATCAGTGCGGTTCTGGACCGCGATGACGTAATTCGCGTCGTAGGCACCGAACGCGGTGGTCCGGTTGAGAACAGTGGACTCGGAGCCTGAAACGAGCTCCGCTTCGACGTCCGCCACCCATTCAAGAGCCGTCATGCCTTCGATATTCTCGGCCAGTCCGGGCGCGGTCGAACCGGACAGCAGGGATCCGCCGAGCTCGGGCTGATCGTCGAGGAGCATGACCCGGGCTCCGGTGCGGACGGCTTCGCGGGCCGCGGCCAGTCCCGCCGGGCCTCCGCCGATGACCAGGACGTCGGTGTGCACGTACTTTTTGTCGTACTCGGCGCGGTCGTCCTCCGGGTCCAGCCTGCCCAGGCCGTTGAGCAGTTCCGCGTCCAAGCCGTCCACGAGAGTGACCGCGGTGGCGGGGAGCATGGACTCGGCCACATGACCGGGGAAACGCGGCTGCACCCTGACCATGGCGTTCGGTTCCTCGACTCCGGCGGCCAGGATACCGCGGGGCCGGTCCTCGTACAGCGAGGTGCCGACGGCGATGCGGCCGTTGGCGAGCAGGGCGGAGGCGAGGGTGTCCCCGGGGTGTCCCGAGAATTCCTCGCCGTCCACGGTGAAGCGCCAGGAGATGGTGCGGTCGATGCGTCCGCCGGCTGCCAGGCGCGCGTTCTGGGGAGTCATTCGGAGGCTCCTTCCGAAGCAGTGGTGCCGGCTGTGGATGCGGCAGGGGTGGTTCCGGGTACAGGGGCGCTTGCCGCGGCGATGCTCGGCGCCGCGGTGCCGGTGGTGGTGCTGTCGGCGGCGGTGCTGGCAGTGCCGGATTCGGCGGCGGCCGGGACGGATGGATCCGGCCGGGACGTACCCATGGGGTAGACGGCCTGGATGTCGTAGGTAACGGTGTCGCGGAGCATGTTGAACCACTGCCGGCAGCCGGTACTGTGCAGCCAACGTTCAGCGAAGACACCCTTCGTGTTGTCCCGGTAGAACAGGAACTCGGCCCACTCGCGCCCGTTCAGCTCATGCGGGTTTTCCGGGTAGGGCACATGGGCCTGGCCGCCGTAGTGGAACTCGATCTCGTCGCGTGAGCCGCAGTTGGGACAGGAGATGAGCAGCATGTGCGTCTTCTTTCTGGAATGCCGGGTCGACGACGACGACGGCGGCTAGTGGGCCACGGCTGCGGCGCCGTGCTCATCGATCAGGGCGCCGGTTTCGAACCGTTCAAGTGCGAAGGGTTTGTTGAGTGCGTGCGGGGCCCCGGTGGCGATGGTGTGGGCGAAGGTGAGACCGGCCGCGGGGGTTCCCTTGAACCCGCCGGTGCCCCAACCGCAGTTGACGAACATGTTCTCCACCGGAGTGGTGCCCACGATGGGTGAGGCGTCCAGGGTGGTGTCCACAATTCCGCCCCAGGTCCGCAGCACGTGTGCCCGGGCAAAGATGGGGAACAGCTCAACGGCGGCAGCCATCTGGTGTTCGATCACATGGAAGGAGCCGCGCTGGCCGTATCCGTTGTAGGAATCGACACCGGCGCCCATGACCAGCTCGCCCTTGTGCGCCTGGGAGACGTAGACGTGCACGTGGTTGGACATCACCACGGTGGGGTGGACGGGTTCGTGCAGTTCCGAGACCAGTGCCTGCAGCGGGTGGGACTGGATGGGCAGCCGGAATCCCGCCATTTCGGCAAGAACCGAGCTGTGGCCCGCGGCGCACAGCCCCACCTTTTCGGTGTGAATGGTGCCTTGGCTGGTCTTAACGCCCACCACACGGTTCCCGTCCTTCAGGAAACCGGTAACCTCGCAGTTTTGGATGATGTCAACGCCGAGTTCGTCGCATTTACGCGCGAAGGCCCACGCCACATGGTCGTGCTTCGCGATTCCGGCGCGCGGCTGGTAGGTGGCGCCCATCACCGGGTAGCGGATGTTGTCGCTGATGTTCAGGATGGGGCAGAGTTCCTTGACCTGCTGCGGGTCGATCCATTCGGCGTCCACGCCGTTGAGCTTGTTCGCTCCGACCCGGCGGATGCTCTCGCGGACATCTCCCAGGGTGTGGGCCAGGTTCATCACGCCGCGCTGGCTGAACAGGAAGTCATATTCCAGTTCCTCAGGCAGGATCTCCCACAGCTTCAGGGCTTGCTCGTACATCGCTGCGCTTTCGTCCCACAGATAGTTCGAGCGGATGATGGTGGTGTTCCGCGCCATGTTCCCGCCGGCCAGCCATCCCTTCTCCAGGACCGCGATGTTCGTCATACCGTGGTTCTTGGCCAGATAATAGGCGGTGGCCAGGCCGTGTCCGCCACCACCGACGATCACGGCATCATAGGAGGATTTCGGTTCGGGGTTGTGCCAGAGGAAGTCCGGATGCTCCGGAAGCAGATCGGCCATCACGCCCCCTCGGTCGGGCCGGAGGAGAGGTTGGGGTAAAGGACTGCGAGCGCGCGGGCCAGGACGTCGACCATCGTTTCTCCTCCGTCTGCTACCTAATATTTTATTGATATATTAGATCGGTGACTTTAGTATTCTATCGACTCCCCTGGGTGTCAACAGTATGGAAGGGCTTACTTCAAGGACCGGGAGCGCCGCGCGGCGTGCGGGTCCTGCCTGGCGCAGCGCAGACCTTCCTGACTGCGCTCCATTGCCGGCGGGCAGGTCCGGCTAAGCGGCAAAAAGGGCCTCGCGCACAGCGTGTTCGAAGCCGCTGACGTGAATCCGTGCCAGCTCCGCGGCCTTGGCTTCATCCCCGTCGATAACCGCACGAAGCAGGTCCACATGCTCATGCACATGACAGGTCAGATCGGGCAGGCGATCCAGCACCAGGCACCAGATTCGTGTCGCGAGGTTGTCGTAGCGGATCAGGATGTCTTCGAGATGGGGATTGGCGGCGGCCGCGTAGATGCCCTGATGCACGCGGGCATCCAGGCGCAGGATTTCAACAACTGAGGCCGCACCCATATCGAAAGCCTCGACAGCGCGCACAACACCCCGCAGCTGCTCCCTCACCGGCTCCGTCGCCACCCTTGCGGCCCGGGAGGCGGCAAGAGGCTCAAGCTGGAGGCGGATTTCGGAGATGAGCGCAAGATCGGTGACCTCCACCAATGTCGCGAAGGTGCCCCTCCGCGGATAGGAGACCACGAGGCGATCCAACTCCAACCGCTTCAACGCTTCACGCACCGGGGTGCGGCCGATCCCCAGGTCCTTGGCCAGGTCGTCGTCATTGATGAGGGCGCCGGGCTTGATGTCCAGCGTCAACAGCCGGTCCCTGATGCGGTCATAGGCTACGTCGGCCAGCGACCTCTTCGCCGCGGCATCCTGTGACAGCAGTTCAAAAGCCATGGTGCGGACCCCTATCACTCAAGTAAAAAGGCTATTGACCTTGATCTATGGCCAGTATACGCTGACGGTCAGTCCTGATATATCAGTTCTAGAAGCAAGAATATATCTAAGGAGTCGACATGGCCCTTGTCGCGACAGACTCGTCCACCCGCACGCAGCCGCAGCCGGAGGCACGCGTGGAACCCGAGACCCGGAAATTTGTGCTGACCCTCTCATGCGTTGAGCGCGCAGGCATAGTCCAGGCCGTCACCACCTTTCTTTTCGAGCGTGGCTTTAACATCGACGAACACCAGCAGTTTGACGACCACCTCCGCCAGACACTGCACCTTCGCTCCGCATTCTCGGGAACCTCGGCCTACAGCCCGGAGAGGCTCCAGGAAGAGTTTCGTCCGATCGCCGAGCGCTTCGACATGAAGTTCAGCTTTCATGATCAGACACAGCAGCGCCTGCTCGTCATGGTGTCCAAGTTCGGCCACTGCCTGAACGACCTGCTCTTCCGGTGGCGGGGCGGAAGCCTCGGGGGCGACATCGCCCTTGTCGTTTCCAACCATGAAACCCACCGGGCCATGGCCGAGGCAGCCGGCATCCCCTTCATCCACCTCCCGGTAACCCCTGAGACAAAGCTGGATGCCGAACGGCGCCTGCTGGAACTGGTGGACGAGCACAGCATCGACCTCGTTGTGCTGGCCCGGTACATGCAGGTACTGTCCAACGATCTTTGCCGCTCCCTTGAAGGCCGGGCCATCAATATCCACCACTCCTTCCTCCCGGGATTCAAGGGTGCACGCCCCTACCACCAGGCCTACGACCGCGGCGTCAAGCTGGTGGGCGCAACCGCCCACTACGTAACACCGGAACTGGATGAGGGGCCCATCATCGAACAGGAAGTCATCAGGGTTGACCACAGTTATGGACCGACTGCCCTGTCAACAGTTGGCCGGGACGCCGAAGCACTGGCACTCTCCCGTGCCGTGCGGTGGCACTGCGAGCACCGTGTACTGCTGGATCGAACCAGCACCGTCGTGTTCCGGTAATCAGCAACCACTAACCCAGCAAAGACCACCACACGATTATTCGCAGGAGAAGCCACATGGCATCGACGCCACGCATTGTCATTATCGGAGCTGGGATTGTCGGCACGAACCTGGCCGATGAACTGGTCGACCGGGGTTGGAACAACATCACAGTGGTGGACCAGGGGCCGCTCAACCTGCCCGGGGGCTCCACTTCGCACGCCCCGGGTCTCGTGTTCCAGACAAACCCTTCAAAAACCATGTCGGCCTTCGCCCGGTACACCGTCGAAAAGCTCCTGTCCCTGACCGAGGACGGCATCAGCTGCTTCGACCAGGTCGGCGGCCTCGAAGTCGCCACCACCGAGACCCGCCTGGCGGATCTCAAACGGAAGCTGGGATACGCCGAATCCTGGGGAATCGACGGAAGGATCCTCTCCCCCGCCGAATGCAGGGAGCTGTACCCGCTCCTGAACGAGGAGGACATCCTGGGCGGGCTCCATGTCCCCAGTGACGGCCTGGCACGTGCGGCCCGGGCCGTCCAGCTGCTGATTCGGCGCACCGAGGCTGCAGGCGTCACCTACCGGGGGAACACCGCGGTCACGGGCATTGAGCAGTCTGACCGCCGCGTGACTGGTGTCGAGACCTCCGAAGGCGTCATCCCCGCCGACATAGTGGTCTCCTGTGCAGGCTTCTGGGGCGCCAGGATCGGCGAAATGATTGGCATGATGGTTCCCCTGATCCCCCTGGCCCACCAGTACGTCAAAACCACTCCGGTGCCGGCGCTAAAGGGTCGCAACGAACTTCCCAATGGTGCTTCGCTGCCGATCCTGAGGCATCAGGACCGGGACCTCTATTACCGTGAACACGGCGACCGCTACGGCATCGGCTCTTACGCGCACCGCCCCATGCCCGTGGACCTTGCGGACCTGGGCTCTTACGACGCCGGCAGCATCAGCGACCGCAACATGCCCTCGCGGCTGGACTTCACCTTGGAGGACTTTCTCCCGTCCTGGGAGGACACCAAGCAACTGCTTCCGGCACTGGCTGAATGCGACATCGAAGATGGCTTCAACGGTATTTTCTCCTTCACCCCCGACGGCGGCGCTCTGGTGGGCGAGTCAAAGGAGCTCGACGGCTTCTTCGTGGCCGAAGCCGTTTGGGTGACCCACTCGGCGGGGATCGCCCGGGCTGTTGCCGAGCTTCTGACCACCGGCAAGTCCCAGATCGATCTGGGTGAATGTGACATCCACCGTTTTGAAGAGGTTCAGCTGACCCCCGAGTACGTGAGGGAAACGTCCCAGCAGAACTTCGTGGAAATCTATGATGTCCTGCACCCGCTCCAGCCCAAGCTGTCCCCGCGCAACCTTCGGGTCAGCCCTTTCCACGCCCGCCACAAGGCCCTGGGGGCGTATTTCCTGGAGTCCGGAGGTTGGGAGCGCCCTTACTGGTTTGAAGCCAACGCGGAACTGTTGAAGGAGATGCCTGCGCAGTGGCTGCCCCCGGCACGTGACGCATGGTCGGCGATGTTCAGCTCGCCCATCGCCGCCGCTGAAGCCTGGAAGACCCGTACCGCGGTGGCCATGTATGACATGACCCCGCTCAAGCGACTGGAAATTTCGGGCCCGGGAGCACTGAAGCTGCTGCAGGAACTCAGCACAGGCGACATGGCGAAAAAAACGGGCGCAGTCACCTACACCCTGCTGCTGGATACGGCAGGCGGCATCCGGAGTGACATCACCGTGGCAAGGCTGAGCGAGGACACCTTCCAGCTCGGAGCCAACGGAAACATCGACACCGCTTACTTTGAGCGGGCCGCACGCCACCAGACCGAAAACGGAACCGCGGACGACTGGGTGCAGGTGCGCGACACGACCGGCGGCACCTGCTGCATCGGCCTGTGGGGCCCGCTCGCCCGGGACCTGATGAGCACAGTGAGCAGCGACGACTTTTCCAATGACGGTCTTCGCTACTTCCGCGCCAAGCAGGCAGTCGTCGGCGGCGTCACCGTGACCGCACTGCGCTTGTCCTATGTGGGAGAGCTGGGCTGGGAACTGTACACGAGCGCCGACAATGGCCAGCGCCTCTGGGATGCCCTCTGGAAAGCCGGACAGCCTTTCGGCGTCATCGCCGCGGGCCGGGCTGCCTTTAGCTCTTTGCGGCTGGAAAAGGGCTACCGCTCGTGGGGCGCTGACATGACCACCGAGCACAACCCCCTGGAAGCCGGCTTGGGGTTCGCCGTGAAGATGGCCAAGGAGGACTTTGTCGGGAAGGCCGCCCTGGAAGGCCGCTCCGAGGAGAATTCCACCCGCCGCCTGCGCTGTCTCACGGTCGACGACGGCCGGAGCATCGTGCTGGGCAAGGAACCGGTGTTCTACAAGGACCAGGCCGTTGGCTACGTGACCAGTGCGGCCTACGGCTACACCGTGGGCAGGCCGATCGCCTACGCATATCTTCCCGCTGCTGTCAGCGTGGGGGACTCGGTTGAGATCGAGTACTTCGGACGCCGCTTCCCGGCCACCGTCACCGCGGATCCGCTCTACGACCCCGCGATGACCAGGCTCCGAGGCTAGCCCGCCGGCCGCGCCTAGCCCACCGGCCATGGCATCCCGCCGCCATGGAGCGGCGCCGGGTGGCGGGCGAAGCGGACCCGCGCTAGAGCACAGCCCTGATGAGGTTCTCGAAATCGGTGATGTGCCGCGTGGTCAGCCGTGCAGCGGCTTCGGAATCTCCATCCGCGATGCGTTCGAGCAGTTCAACATGCTGGGCAATATGCTCGGAGACCGGCGGGAGCTTTTCAATCACCAGGCTCCAAATCCTTGTTGCCAGGTTGTCGTATCGAACCAGGATGTCCTCCAGGTGCCTGCTTCCGGTGGCCCGGTAGATCATCCGGTGAACCCGCATGTCCAGACGCATGAGATCCCGTTGCGACGTCATCCCGGGCAGCAGCTGTCCCACTTCACGCGCAAAGTCCCGAAGTTCCTCCCGAAGCTGCGGGGACGCAAACCGCGCAGCCCGTGCGGCTGCGGCCGGTTCCAAAAGCTGCCGGATCTCGGAGATCTCAGCCAAATCCTTGATGTCCACGCCGGCGGCGAACGTTCCCCGCCGGGGGTAAGCCACCACCAAATGGTCATTCTCCAGCCGCTTCATAGCTTCGCGGATTGGCGTCCTGCCAACGCCGAGCCGACGGGAAATCACATCATCGTTGAGGGGTTCGCCCGGTTTAATGTCCAGGACGATCAATTCGTCGCACAACATCCGGTACGCGTAGTCAGCGAAGGATTCGCCGTCCTGCCTCGGCGGAACCACCGGCGCTTCCGTCTCCGCCGGTGATTGGCCTGCCTGCGCCATGTCCACGATTCCTCCCTCTGTTCTCCACGCCGTAACACGCAGTCCTTGACATTTTTGTCATTAGGCATTGATATATCAGTTACACAGCTGGTAACACACCATATCAGTCCTGAATTCCCTCACCCCACAAGGGGGCACCTCGAAGTTCACATCGCCAACGGCAAACATCATGACTGTCAACCGGACAGGCCCCGGACCTTCCGGATGGCGACTCCCGGCGGCCATGCATCTAACCGCAGGCTCCTGCCTTACCGAGCAAAGGATCCGCTCATGGCTTCCAACAGTGACCAGAAATCCCACACGCCCGAGGACCTGCCTGCCGATGACGGGGTGGCTGGCGGCTTACTTCACGACGAACCCCGGAACGGGGGCAAGAGCACGGCAGTCACTACTGTCCCCGGTGACGCAGACGGAACCTCCGCTGTCCCCGATCCGGAGGACGGAGAGGAACTCCTCATCCCGGACGTCGAGTACGAACAGATCCTCGAAGACCTCCGTCACGCCAAGACGGAGCAGACAGCCGCAAATCGACGCAATCACAAGCTGTCCCTCGACAAGATTACCTTCGGGATCACCGGAGCCATCGCCATTGCCTTTGTTATCTGGGGTTTTGCAGGGCGCGACAGTCTGTCCCTGTCCTCCACCGGCGCCCTCAACTGGGTGATGGAGTACACCGGCTGGCTCTTCATGCTGATGGCATCACTTTTCGTGATCTTCGTCCTGTGGCTGGCCCTGGGCAAGTTCGGCAACATCCCGCTGGGCAAGGACGGCGAGAGGCCCGAATTCCGAACCGTCTCCTGGGTTGCGATGATGTTCGCCGCCGGCATGGGCATCGGGCTCATGTTCTACGGCGTGGCCGAACCGCTTTATCACTACGTCTCTCCCCCGCCCGGAACGGTGGACGGTAGTACGCCCGAAGCAATCCAGACGGCCATGGCAACGTCGATCTTCCACTGGACCCTGCATCCGTGGGCCATGTACGCCGTCGTGGGGATCGCCATGGCCTACGGCACCTACCGCCTGGGACGCCGGCAACTGATCTCCGTCGCCTTCACCTCACTTTTCGGCGTCCGGAGGGTGGAAGGGCCATTGGGAAAGTTCATCAACATCCTGGCCATTTTCGCCACCCTGTTTGGCACCGCTGCATCATTGGGCCTGGGCGCCCTGCAAATCGGCAGCGGCATGACCTCCAACGGCTGGTTCGGCCAAGTCGGCACGCCGGTGCTCGTGGCAATCGTGGGCGTCCTGACCTTGTGCTTCGTCGCATCGGCCGTCTCCGGCATTAGCCGCGGCATCCAGTGGCTCTCCAACATCAATATGGTCCTGGCCGCCATCCTTGCGCTGGTGGTCTTCGTCGTCGGCCCCACCCTTTTCATCCTCAACCTGATCCCCTCCGCGGTGGGAGACTACGCGCGCGACCTGGCCGAAATGTCGACCCGGACCGAAGCGGTCGGCGATGAGTCACTGCGCAGCTGGATGACCAGCTGGACAATTTTCTACTGGGCCTGGTGGCTGTCCTGGACGCCTTTCGTAGGCCTCTTCATTGCCCGCATCAGCCGCGGCCGCACCATCCGTCAGTTCGTAACCGGCGTGCTGCTGGTACCCAGCGTGGTCAGCGTGATCTGGTTCTGCATCTTTGGAGGGACAGCCTTCCACATCCAGCAGGAAGCCGAAGGGGCCAACTCCCCCGGGCTGGTCACCATGGTCGACGGAACTCCGTCCGTGAACTTCGACGGAGCGCTTTTTGACTTGATCAAGAACCTGAGCATGCCTGACTGGGCTGTTAGCGCCGTTATTGTGCTGGCCATGGTCCTCGTCGCCATCTTCTTCATCACCGGCGCGGACGCCGCCTCCATTGTGATGGGGTCGCTCAGCTCCAACGGTGCGGAGCACCCCCGCCGCGGCGTGGTCATCTTCTGGGGCTGCCTTACCGGCGCCGTGGCGGCGGTCATGCTGCTGGCCGGCGGAAATGAACCATCGGAAGCCCTGGCGGGCCTGCAGCGCATCACCATCGTGGCAGCGCTGCCGTTCATGATCGTCATGCTGCTGCTCTGCTTTGCGCTCACCAAGGACCTGCGGCGCGATCCGCTTTCCCTGCGGCGCCGCCTGGCCACATCCGTCGTCGAGCGGGCCATACGCTCTGGCGTGGAACAGCACGGCGGCGCGCAGTTCGACCTCGTCACAAAGCACGAATGCGCCGAGAAGTGCTCTGACTCGGACTGCCCGGGACGGACTCCCACGGGCAGCATCCCAGCCACCCAGCCCCGGCATCGGCATCCGGGCGGTCAATAGCCGTCCGATTGCAGCAGCCCGCCGCAGCGGCACCCGGCTTCCCCGGGTGCCGCTGAAGCGGGCTGCTTGATCAGAGACTGTCTTGGGGCCGGGTGGTGAGGATGCAATCCGCGCTGGACTGCAGGATCCCGAGCGACTCCTGTATCAGGGGAGACGTGATGCTGCCCGTGCGCACCGCGGCGACTATGCGCCGTGAAGGCTTCCCGCGGCCGGTAATGTGCAGCCGAACCACGTTTTCACCGTGATGCAGGGGCGCCAGCCTCGGCAGCAGGCCCACACCCAACCCCGCACTGACAAAGGCGATCTGGGTCTCCCATTCAACGGCCTCATGGGCAATCCGCGGCGTCACCCCGACTGCCGTGAAGGCTGCCGTGAAGAGGGAATGGTAGGCGGAACCGGCGGCGTCAGTGATCCACGGTTCCGACGCCAGTTCTTCAAGCGTCACGGCTTCCCGCGCTGCCAGCGGGTGGTCGGAGGAAATGATCACGTCCAGAGGATCGTCGAGCAGAACAATCTGCTCGAAGCGCGGATCGTCCTCAACATAGCTGTGGGACTGCATGGCCACGATGACTGCGAGATCGATTCGCTCGGCAACCAGCAAATCGAAGCAGCGGGCCGGGTTGGCCTCGAGTACCTGCACCTCCAGCAAGGGGTGTGTTGAGCGCAGAGTGGCGGCCAGCGGAGCGAGCAGCCGGGCCGCCGCGGTGGAGAAACCGCCAAGGCCGAAACGCGTCTGCACCTGGCCGCCGGCCGCCAGGGCCGAGGCGCGCAGGCTCTCCCATTCCGCAATGAGCCGGTCCGAGCCCTCTACAAGAAACCGGCCCGTGGAGGTCAGCCGCACGCCCCGGCCGTCCTTCGTCAACAGCTGCATTCCGAGCACGCGTTGGAGCTCCCGCAGTTGCGCCGAGACGGCGGAGGGAGAATAACCCGTGAGCTCCGCGGTGGTGCCAACGGTGCCGCAACCGGCAAACACCCGGAGTGTGATGAGCCGAGGATCGATCATGCACCCATTGTGCATTGATATCTCCAAGATGTTGCGCTTTATCTGCAGATGACCCGTCTCTAGTCTCGGACTACAACGTTTCGATAACCGACTGCCCCGGGTCTCCCCTCAGCGCACCCTGATCAGCTCTTCCGGGAGGAAACACATGTCCGCTCCAGTGAACACACCCCTCAACGCACGAGGAAAGCCCGCCTCATCGCTGCGTGCCGATCAGTTGGCCGAAATCACCGGTTTATTCGAATTCCGGCGCTCGGGATACTCCCTCGACGCACCCTTCTACACCGACCCGACGGTCTTCACCATCGACATGCAGGCCATTTTCGGCCAACACTGGATCTTTGCCGCGAGCGTCGCCGAGCTCCCTGAGCCGGGCGACTACGTCACGGTCAACTACGGGCCCTACTCCCTGATCGTGCTGCACAACGACGACGGCGGCGTGAACGTGCTGCACAACGTGTGCCGCCACCGCGGCGCACGTGTCCTGACCGAACCGGCGGGTACCACGGGAAACCTGGTCTGCGGCTACCACTCCTGGACCTACTCCCCCGACGGCAATTTGATCCATGCTTCGGCGCCCGGGGAAACAGAGTTCGACAAGGGCTGTTTTGGCCTCAAGCGCGCCCACAGCCGCATAGTCGCTGGACTGATCTTCATCTGCATTGCGGACGAACCGCCGACGGATTTCGACGAAACCGGAGAAATCTTCGAGCCCTACCTCGCGCCCCATGACCTGTCGAAGACGAAAATCGCTTACCAGCAGAACATCATCGAAGAGGGCAACTGGAAGCTCGTCATGGAGAACAACCGTGAGTGCTACCACTGCGACGGCCACCCGGAACTCGCCTGTTCCCTCTTTCCCACCTGGGGACTGACGGAGGGCCTGGTCCCGCACCATCTCGAGGAGGTGTGGGACCGCAACAAGGAGGCACAGTCACTGCTCGAGGACCGTTGCCGCCGTTACGGCCTTCCCTACGAAGTTGTCGAGGAGCTTGACACCCGAGTGGCGGGCATCCGCATCTCCCGGGAATCACTCGACGGTGACGGCGAATCGTTCTCCCCTGACGGGCGCCGGCTGTCCAAGAAGCTGCTCGGCGACTTGCGGGACTTCCGGCTTGGCCGCTGCTCGATGCACCTGCAGCCCAACAGCTGGTTCCATTTCCTCGGGGACCACGTCATCACGTTCGCCGTTTTTCCCGTCAATGAACACCAGACGCTGGTGCGCACCACCTGGCTGGTGGCCGACGACGCCGAGGACGGCGTCGACTACGACGTAGAGAAACTCACGCACACCTGGAAGCAGACCAATCTGCAGGACAAAGCGTTCGTGGAGCTGTGCCAGAAGGGCGCCGGCAGCCCCGCCTACGAACCGGGCCCCTACATGAAAAGCGAATACCAGGTTGAGGCGTTCATTAACTGGTACGTGCAGCGTGTGCAGGAGCACTTGGCATGATTGAACTCGGCACCGTCGCGGCAGTCCAGGAGTCACAGCGCATCCGCGGTCTTGAGATGCCGTGGAACCGGGTGATGGGCAGCACGGGGGGTGCCGCCGGTGCCGCCCGCGCTTTGGGTCCCTGGCATCCGCAGGAGTTCATGGCTGAATGCGTCGAGGTGGTTCCCGAGGTGGGCGGCATGATGACGTTCGTGTTCCGCCGCTGCGACGGCGCGCCTCTGGCGTTCCGGTCCGGCCAGTACGTGAACGTCGCCTTTCCAGTGACCGGTGAAGGCCAGGAGGCCGTGGACCGCAGCTACTCGCTGTCCAGTTCGCCCACCAAACCGTGGACCTTCGATATCACCGTCAAACGTGATCCTCAGGGGCTGGTCTCGCCGTGGGTGCACGAAAACGTCAAACCCGGTACCGTCCTTGAAATGCTCGGACCGGTCGGAGCATTCCACCTGCCCGACGCCGACCGGAGGGCCCGGTACCTCCTGCTGGCCGCAGGCGCGGGCATTACCCCCATCATGTCGATGGTGCGGACCATCCATTCCCTGCCCGGGCAGTCCGACGTCATCGTGCTCTACCACGGAGCGGCGGCCGGAGGTTTTGCCTTTCATCTGGAGTTGACCTACATCGCCTCCGTGGACTCGCGCATCAAGGTCTTTTACTCCCTGGGAGACCGCAGCCAACCCGAGGGGTGGGAATGGCTCACCGGAAGACTCACGGCGGCCATGCTGGATGAGGTGGCCCCCGATGCCAACGGCCGCCAGGTGTACGCCTGCGGCCCCGAGAGCTATCTGAACACCGCCGCCGAACTCCTCGGAAAGGTCGGCGTCGATGACACCTCAATCCACATGGAGTTTTTCTCCGGAGACCGCCAGACGAGGCTGGAGTACCGGTCGGAGCTCGCATTCGCCGTGGACATCGCGGAGGGAATCACCAAGGAAATTGCCGGTTCCGCTGAGGACTACTACGAACGCCAACCCGCCGCCTTTGGGTTGTACGAGCCCGGCCACGACGCCGGGGGGACCCGAAAGTCCACAGGGCTGCCGCTGGAAACCGCCGATCCGGGCGGGCCTCCTGCCAAAGCCGCCGCAGGCAGCACGGACGCGGGGACGGACGCGGGGACGGAGGAAGGGACCCCCGATGCCTCGAGCTTCGACACCGTGGGAACGGGAAGCCTCACCCTGTCCTTCATGCGCACCGGCATCAACGTGCGCATCGACCCCGCCGAGCACATCCTGGGAGTGGCCCAGCGTGCCGGCGTGAGGATCGGCGCCAACTGCAAGGAGGGAATGTGCGGCTCCTGCAAGGTCGTCAAGCTGTCCGGGGACGTCGAGATGAACCACCAGGGCGGCATCCGGTCACGGGAAATCGATGCCGGCAAGTTTCTGCCCTGCTGCTCCACCGCGCGTACAGATCTGGTAATCGACGCCTAGGCTCCCCGCCGGAGATTCTTAGGCGTGCCCGGCGTTCTGCATTTGCCGCAGTTCCTTCTTCAGGTCCCCCACCTCGTCGCGCAGCCGGGCGGCCAGCTCGAACTGCAGCTCCGCAGCCGCCGCGTGCATCTGCTCGGTCATGGACGCAATCAGCCCGGCCAAATCCTCTGCGGGAGCAGCGGCCAGGCCGTCCTTGCGGATCCCGCCCTTGCCCTTTCCGGTGGTCTTGCGGTTCTTCTTTTCCGCGGCTTCGGCCAGCAGCGCCTTGGTGTCCGCGTCTTCCCGGGCCAGGGAATCGGTGATGTCGGCGATCTTCTTGCGCAGCGGCTGCGGATCCACGCCGTGCTTCTTGTTGTACGCGATTTGGATGTCGCGGCGGCGGTTGGTTTCGTCAATGGCTTTCGCCATCGAGTCGGTGATCCGGTCCGCGTACATGTGCACCTCGCCGGAGACGTTGCGGGCGGCACGGCCGATGGTCTGGATCAGCGAGGTGGAGGAGCGCAGGAAGCCCTCCTTGTCGGCGTCGAGGATCGACACCAGCGACACCTCGGGAAGGTCCAGGCCCTCACGGAGCAGGTTGATGCCCACCAGCACGTCGAAGGTGCCCATCCGCAGCTCGCGCAGCAGCTCCACGCGGCGCAGGGTGTCAACGTCGGAGTGCAGGTACTCCACCTTGACGCCGTGCTCCAGCAGGTAGCCGGTGAGGTCCTCGGCCATCCGCTTGGTCAGCGTTGTCACCAGGACGCGTTCGTTGCGCTCGGTGCGGGTCCGGATCTCGCCCAGCAGGTCATCGATCTGACCCTTGGACGGCTTGACGATCACCTGCGGATCCACCAGCCCGGTGGGACGGATGATCTGCTCCACGTAGCCATCGGATTTGGACAGCTCGTACTTTCCGGGCGTGGCGGACATGTAGATGGTCTGCCCAATCCGCTCCAGGAACTCGTCCCATTTCAGCGGCCGGTTGTCCATGGCCGAGGGCAGCCGGAAGCCGTGGTCCACGAGGGTGCGCTTGCGGGACATGTCGCCTTCATACATGGCGCCGATCTGCGGAATGGTGACGTGGGATTCATCCACCACCAGCAGGAAATCATCGGGGAAGTAATCCAGCAGGCAGTGCGGCGCGGTGCCGGGACCGCGGCCGTCGATGTGCCGGGAGTAGTTCTCGATGCCGTTGCAGAAGCCCATCTGCTGCATCATTTCCAGGTCATAGGTGGTGCGCATCCGCAGCCGCTGCGCCTCCACCAGCTTGTTCTGGGATTCCAGCTCGGCCAGGCGCACCTGCAGTTCATCTTCGATATTGCGGATGGCCCGCTGCATCCGGTCCTCGCCCGCCACATAGTGGGAAGCCGGGAAGACGTACATTTCCTCTTCCTCGCGGATGACATCGCCGGTCAGCGGGTGCAGGGTGTAGATGTTCTCGATCTCGTCGCCGAAGAACTCGATCCGCAGCGCGTTTTCCTCATACATCGGGATGATCTCCACGGTGTCACCCCGGACCCGGAAGGTCCCGCGGTGGAAGTCCATGTCGTTGCGGGCGTACTGCATCCCCACGAACCGGCGCAGCAGGTCATCGCGGTTCATCTGCTGCCCCCGGCGCAGGGTCACCATTTGCTCGATGTACTCTTCCGGGGTGCCCAGGCCGTAGATGCAGGACACGGTTGCCACCACAATGACGTCGCGCCGGGTCAGCAGGGCGTTGGTCGCGGAGTGCCGCAGCCGTTCCACTTCCTCATTGATCGAGGAGTCCTTCTCAATGAAGGTATCCGTCTGCGGTACGTAGGCCTCGGGCTGGTAGTAGTCGTAGTACGAGACAAAGTACTCGACCGCATTGTTGGGCAGCAGCTCGCGGAACTCGTTGGCCAGCTGGGCGGCCAGCGTCTTGTTCTGCACCATCACCAGCGTGGGCCGCTGGACCTGCTCCACCAGCCATGCCGCCGTCGCACTCTTACCGGTACCCGTGGCACCGAGGAGGACCACGTCCTTTTCGCCGGCCTTGATGCGTTCGGCGAGTTCCTTAATGGCGGTGGGCTGATCGCCGGCGGGCGAGTAATCGCTGATGACTTCGAAGGGGGCGACAACTCTTTTGATGTCCTGCGCAAGACTCATGCTTAAACGCTACTCCGCACTGCGGACAGGACGGGTCCGCAGTGCTCCCGGTTAGCTGAGGGCTGAACACTCATTCCCGGGCCGCCAGCATGTTCTCGTTCAGCGGGGCGAGGCGGCGCCGCCACAGGTCCCGGACCGCCTCGACCAGCTCCGCAGCCGTGCCGTCGTTAACGAGGACGACGTCGGCGGCCGCAGCCCGCTCCGCCGCACCGGCCTGCGCGGCAATGCGGGCACGCGCAGCCTCCTCGCTCATCCCGCGGTCCGCGGCCATCCGGCGGATCCGTTCCTCCTCGGGCGCGTCAATGACCAGGACAAAGTCGAAATTACGGTGCTGACCGGTCTCCACCAGCAGCGGAATGTCATGGACCACGATCGCTTCCGGTGCCGCGCCCTCCTCGAGCTCCGCAGCCCGTGCCCGGACCCGGGGATGGACAATCCCGTTCAGGACCTTCCGCCTGTCCTCATCGGAGAACACGACGGTGGCCAGCGCCGGCCGGTCCAGCCGCCCCTCGGCGTCGAGCATGCCGGGGCCAAAGGCGTCGACGACGGCGGCAAGGCCGTCAGTGCCCGGCTCCACCACTTCCCGGGCCAGGGCGTCGGCGTCGATGACCAGCGCCCCCAGCTCCTGCAGGGTCCGTGCGGCCAACGATTTACCCGCGGCAATTCCACCGGTCAGTCCAACTCTCAGCATGCGCCCAAGGCTACCGTGTGCGGCGGGGGCCACGCACCGGCCGCGGAGGCGCCGGCGGAGGCCACCGGGGCAACGGAAGGAACGCCGGCGGGCAGCGCCTAAACTGGAGCAGTGAATGAACAGGTCGGAACGGATGGACAGGGCGGAACCAGGGGGCGCTACACCACCATTGCCGGCGAACACCGGCATGAACTGGAAATCAAGCGTTCCCGCTTCATCACCGTCCTGCGCCGCGTCGAGACCGAGGAGGACGCCCGCGCCCTGGTGGCCGGCCTGCGCCGCGAGTTCCATGACGCCCGGCACCACTGCAGTGCCTTTGTCCTGGGCCCGGACCGGAACGTGCAGCGCTCGAGCGACGACGGCGAGCCTTCCGGCACCGCCGGCATTCCCATGCTCGAAGCCCTGACCAAACGCGAGACGTTCGACGGCGCCGCCGACCTCAGCGACACAGCCGCCGTGACCGTACGGTATTTTGGCGGCATCCTGCTGGGGGCTGGCGGCCTGGTACGGGCCTATTCCGAGTCGGTGTCCTCCGCGCTGGCCACCGCCCGGCTGATCCGGCGGCGCAGGATGCAGCTGTACGGCATTCCGGCCGGACATTCCGCCGCCGGCCGGCTGGAAAATGACCTGCGCACGGCCGGCGTCAGCGTCCTGGGCACCGACTACTCCGCGGCCGGTGCCCAGCTTCACGTTGCACTGCCCGATACCGCCGATGCCCTGGCAACCTTCCATTCCCGGCTGGCCGCCCTGACCGCCGGAGCCTCCGACCCGGTCCCCCTAGGAACGAAATGGATCGACCTTGACTGATGTAACCCCGGAGCCCGTAACTCCGGAGCCGGCCGGCCCCGCGGCCTTTGACTTCTCCCGCCTAAGCCGCCGCCCGGATATCGAAGCGGAGAACCTGCAGGCATGGGACGCCGCGGACCGGCTCCTGCTCGACACCGCAGCCGCCGATCTCGCTGCCGCCGCGGCCGGCGGCCCGGAGCGCAACGGAAGCGGCGCCGTCGTCGTCATCGGTGATGCCTACGGCGCACTGACGCTCGGAGCCGCCGCGGACCACGGGCTGGCGGGCCTTCGGGTGCACCAGGATCCGCTCAGCGGCGAGCATGCCCTGGACCGCAACGCCCGGCAGCTCGGGCTGGAAGGCGCCTACCGCCACCACGCCCTGGAACCGGCACTTCTCGACGGCGCACGGCTGGTGCTGCTGCGCCTGCCGCGCTCGCTGGATGCGCTGGAGGAGATCGCCGGGCTGATCGCCGCCCATGCTTCCCCGGAAGTGACGGTTTACGCCGGGGGCCGCATCAAGCACATGTCCACCGCCATGAATGATGTGCTGGCCCGCTACTTTGGTTCGGTGACGGCGGGGCTGGGCCGGCAGAAGTCGCGGATCCTGACCGCAGCCGCTCCCCTGCCGCCGGAGGCTCGCCCGGCGGCGCGCTTTCCGGTGTCCCAGCGCCACGAGGTCGGTTTGGCCGCGCCGCTGGAGCTGTGGGCACACGGAGCCGCCTTCGCCGGTCCCGCCCTGGACATCGGCACCCGGTTCCTGCTGCCCCTGCTGGCCGGTGCCCGTTCCGCGGAGCGGGCTGTTGATTTGGGCTGCGGAACCGGCGCCATTGCCGCGTATCTGGCCCTGACGCGTCCGGCGCTGCAGGTCACCGCCACGGACCAGTCGGCTGCGGCGGTGTCCTCGGCGCAGCTCACCGCCGCCGCCAATGGTGTCGGCAACCGGGTGACGGTGCGCCGCGGCGATGCCCTTGCCGGTTTTCCGGACGCGTCCGAGGACCTGGTGGTGCTGAATCCCCCGTTCCACATCGGCGCCAGCGTGCATGCCGGAATTGCCCTGAAGCTCTTTGCGGATGCCGGCCGGGTCCTGCGCCCGGGTGGTGAACTGTGGACTGTCTGGAACAGCCACTTGATGTACAAGCCGGCCCTGAACCGGCTGGTCGGTCCCACCCGGGAAGTCGCCCGGAACCCCAAATTCACGGTGACGGTCAGTACGCGCCGCTGAGGTTCCGGCGTCCCGGCTCCGTCGGCATGGAGCCCCGTCGGCAACTTCCGGATGCGCAGCGAATCCTGCCGCCCTGCCGCTAGGAGTAGAAGGGCAGTCTTTGATCCGCAACCACCGGAACGACGTCGATACGTGGTTCGGCCAGTAACTGGTCGATCAGCTCCCGATCAGCTCCGATGCCGGCCCAATGGGGATCGACGTCCGAGGTGATGCACCAGGTCCGGTTCGAGGGCCAGATGAAGGCAGGGGCCGGCATGGGGCGGCCAGTTTCCTCCTGCCACGAGTCACTGACCGCCCCGGAGAAGAAGCCCTGCAGCGGGACCCTGCACAGGTAGTACTCACGGTTGGGGACCACCACACGGGGTGTCCGAAGTATGGGTTCAGGGAACGCCTCTTCGCCCCAGCCGTCCCAGATCAGCAGGTATCCCTCGGCGGGTGAGTCCGCGTGCCGCAGCAGCGTTCCCGCCGCGATGCGGAGCTGGTCATCATCCGGGAGGACGCCACCCCGGCGTACAGCCTCATTTTCGGACTGACCCTCGTAGGACGGATCAGCAATGAACCGCAGCCGCGCATACGCCGGAAATCCCGGAGGACCCAGCGTCACCAGGTTCCACCAGTGCTCACCGCTGGCCGCGATCCACTGCGCGGCGGTCAAATCGCTGGAAGGAATAAACGTCATGGCGCCATCATGCCACTGAGGCATCGAGTCAGGTCAGGGACTGGGTGTACTGTCCGTGGGGTCCGGTGAGGGCGACCGGTTCTCCGTTTCTCGCCAGAACAAAGGCACCGTCCTGTGGTGGTGTCCGACTGGTAATCCGGGCAGCAATGCCGGGCAGGACCTGCAGGCCTTCGTTGCTCAACCAGACGCAGTCGAGGGCACTCACCTGGTCCACGAATTGCTGGCGTTCCGGATGGCTGAGGTAGACGAGCACGGCACTGTGGAAGATGACCAGGGTGGCCTCCGGCGGGGCCAGCCGTGCCAATCTGCCAATCTCCTGGTTCAGGTCGCCCGCCACGAGCAGGGGCGGATCAGCGGCGACCACAGCCGCGGCGGCATGGAGGCGTCGGCGCCGGGCCTCATGTTCAGGCCAGATGAGGGCCTCCAGCCACTGCAGGTTCCCGCGGTCAGTGATGTCGATGGGGTTCAAGTCGATGCCCGCACGCCAGATCACTTCGGGAATCCTGGTCGGGACGGTGGATTCACCCCGCAGTTCGCATTCGAGCAGCACGTCAGTGGCCTGCGGAGGATCTATCCGGACCTGCCCGTCCTCCCGCTGGTAGCTGTAGCTGTACCGGTCCGGATACAGGCAGATCCCGGCGGAGGCTCCGACCTCCAGCAGCGCAACCGGCCCTTCGATGGCGGCGAGTTGAGGAAGGAGGACCGCGCACCGGCCGGCCTCGTTGGTCTGGGTGGAACGGGTCCGGATGACCCGCTCCACCTTCTGCCAATTGCCGAGCAACCAGGGCCGGAAGTTTTGGTAGCTGCCCAGTGGCGCCCCCTGCGCCCGGGCTGCGGCGAACACCAGGTTCGGTTGCCGCTTCGCCGGCTGAAGCCCGGCCAACAATGCCTGGACTTCCGGATCCATGGAGACGCCCAGGGCCCAGTCCTCATAAATGTCTGAAACGCCGTGCGCTTCGAGTTCCGCGAAGCCCCGGTAGGTGTTGGCAATGGTCATGGCTGGATACTAGCCCGGAAGGCTCACCCCGGCTGGGGGGCTGCGTCGTGCCTGGCCCTGCTGGCGCGTCGGTGGCGTTTGGCTACAGGGGTTTGATGGTGATCAGTTCTGCTGGGGTGGTGTCCAAAGCGTCACAGATAGCGGTGAGGGTGCTGAAGCGGATGGCTTTGGCCTTGTTTGTCTTCAGGATGGACAGATTAGCCATGGTTATTCCTGTTCGCCGGGAGAGTTCAGTGAGCGTCATGCCGCGCTGGGTGAGGACCCGGTCGAGGTGGCACTCGATGCGGTGTTTGACCGGATCCTCCCCCGGCACGCCGCCGTCGTTAGCCTTGGTCCTGCGTGGTTCAGACAAGGCCATCCGCTGCTTCCTCGAGCCGTGCTCCTGCCCTAAAGGCCGTGGACAGGGCAAGCCCGACGACCCCGGTGATGATCATAAAGAACGGCCAGCGGGCAGGGTTGGTACTGGTGACGGCGTAGTCGGCGCCAAGCGGAAACTGGATCCCCTGGGTGAAGGTGACGGCCACGTCGTAGATCGCTTGACCGGCAATGCGGTCGAGTACTCCGTAGAGGATTCCGCCGAGGATGAGGATCAGGCTAAGAACGGTCATGCTGCGCCGCACGGAGGACGAGAAGGGCCGGCTGGCTGCGATTCCGCGTAAGGCGCGGGTAATGAGAACTGCGGCAAGGAGTGCAATGAGGATATAGACCATTGCCGGTGTTGCGCACAGCACCCGCAGCCAGGCCGGGGCATCTGCGAGGTAGCCGGTTGTCCCTTCGCGAAGCTCGGCCTGGTTGATTTGGGGCAGGCTTGTCAACGGCAGCCGCGGGTCAGCCCCGTTCAGGGCGAAGACCGCCCGTCCCGTGATGACGGTGAAGATTTCGAGGGCACTTCCCACCGCGGCAAGGACTGCGACAATCCAGACGGCGATCACGGAAAGCTTCACGGACGCCCCTGATGTTCGGTTTATTACTGGAGTGGTGCTCATGGTTCCCCCTCATATTGATTATCAATACGTATTGAAAAACAATATGACCTTGCGACGCTAAAGGCAAGGGTGTGCCAGCACCCCCTCCAGCCAGCATGTCCCCTGATACTGGACCCCCTTCTTGCCGACTTTCAGGAATGCAGGTCGATACCCGCCGAGGGGCGGATGCTGAAGTCAGTGAAACCAGCATGCAGGTCGCCGCGTTCAGGCGAACAGGCCATGACACCCACTTGGCACCGACCGTTTATTTGCAGATAGCCGAGGCGCAGGCTCGTCCACTGCCCCTCCGCCCCCGGGCGCTCAAGGTACTGCACATGGATGGCGTTAGCCTGGCGGGTCAGCCTCAGGGTTACCGCGTCACGGCCTGCTTCCATGGGGCTTAGCGACCAGTCCGAGGTGCCGTTGGTAATAACGGTACTTAGCTGCAGTGCACCATCGCTGTACTCAACGCCTGCCTTCACCCACGTTCGCTCATCGCACCGGATCATGAGACCTGCCTGGTCGTAGAGCGAAGTGAATCCTCCGAACACTGTCGCGGTAACGACAAAATCCCCCTCCACTTCCCGGTAGAGAAAATGCCCGCTGTCGCGGGTGAACCCGTAGTGTGTTTCCCGCCAGAAATCTGTTGCGGCAGCAGTTTCGATAGTCAGCGAGTCTGCACCATTCTCCCAGTGAGGGGGTTCGTTCAGCCATTCCATATCTTCGAACATGTTCATCCTTTTCTTGGGGAGCCGGTGGTGCTCCGGCGAAGCAGGACCGGAGCAAGGGTGAGGAGAAGTGCGCCGAGGGCAGCCACAGCAATCATGGCACCCCGCAGTCCCGCTGCCTCGGACCAGAGCCCAACGTAAACCGGGCCAAGCAGGAACCCCAGATAGGAGACGGCCGCGAGCCATGACGTTGCCCGTCCCTGAGCAGCTGCGCTGGAGGCACGGGACACGATACCCAGCAAGGTTGGATAAAGCACGGCCGTTCCGGCTGCGGCGACGGCGAGTCCGGCCAAGGCTGCGGCGAGGTTTGTGGCTCCTGCGAGCAGGCCTGTGCCAACGGTTGCAGCTGTGGCACCGAGGATTACGGTCCGCGTGGCATGAGCCGGGTTCAATCGGCCTGTACTGAAGCGGGTAACGGCAGCGACCGCTGCGAACATGGCAGGAGCTGTGGAGCTGAGGTCAGAACCTGTGTCGAGGACATCTTCAAAGAACACTGCCGCCCAACTCTGATGGGCATTTTCCCCGGCAAGGGCCAGCGCTGCCAGGAGGCCCGCGAGCACAACCGGCAGAAGCGGAAAGGCGGAGTTCCTCGCCGATGCAGCCTTGGCCACTCCCATCCTCTCCGGTTTGGATGTTTGGACATCCCGGCTGTTTCCAGGTTGTGGCGGCAGAGCGAACAGTAGATAACCGGCGGCGAGGAACATTGAGGCTGCGGCCAGGGAGAAGCCGACGGCGGGTGTCATCCCTAAACTGTTCAGCACGCCGGTGAGCAGGCTTGAAACCACAACGAAGGCCGAGAAGGTGCCGTGGGATCGGGTGATCACCGGCCGGGCCATCACCCTTTCTGCGGATCCTGCCCCTGCGTTGATGGCAACATCGGCAGCTCCGCTGGCTGCGCCAACCAGCAGCAGGCCCAGGCTGAAGCTGGTCATTCCCGTGGCGGTTAAGGCCACGCACAGACCGGCCGCTCCCTGCAGGCTCAGCGCAGCAGCTGTGGTCACCCGAATGCCGAATCGGTCGAGAAGGCGTCCGGTCAGGAGCATGGCAGGGAGGGCGCCTGCGCCGATGAACAGCAAGGCGGTGCCCAGCTCTCCGTCCGTGAGACCGCTCTGGTCCCGGATCCGCGGAATGCTTGCTCCCCACGTTCCCCAGAACACACCGAAGGCGGCAAAGGAGGCATACGAGGCGTACGAGATGCTGGAGCCTTTGTGTTTTGCTCGAACCGCGGGGGATGTCATGTGTGTAACGATACACACATAGACTGGTTCCATGCCAGAACCAGGGAACCCCGAAAGAGTAACGCTAACCGACGTCGCCAAACAGGCCGGTGTCTCAGTCATGACCGCGTCGTATACCTACAGCAAGCCGTCCCGGGTGTCAGCTGCTTCCCGCCGGAAAGTTCTCGCGGCGGCCGAAGCGCTCGGGTATGCAGGACCGGATCCGAGTGCCCGTTCGCTGCGCAGGGGAACCAGCGGAGCCCTCGGCGTCGTGCTTGGAGAGACGCTGCCCTACGCTTTCGAGGACCCTCAAGCGGCCCGTTTCTTGGCGGGCATCGCCGATGTCTGTGCCCAACACCGGCTGGCAATGACCATTCTTCCCAGCAACGGGTCAGCCGATGACAGCCAAAGGATCCGTGCAGCGGCTGTCGATGGGTTTGTGGTGTGGACTACCACCGATGATGACCCGGTGCTCGAGGCGCTGAGCCTGACCGGCAAACCTGTTGTTGTTCATGCAGGCCCGGAACGGGAAGGGTTTGGCGTGGTGGGAATCGATGATCAGGCAGCAGCCCGCGCAATTGCTGCGCTTGGGCTCCGTGGAAGCCGGCGGCCCGCAGTCATCGCCTTCCCCTCCACCAGGGAACGCATCGAAACACTCGACAGTGGGCCCGATCCCTTCGATTCAACCTTTCCGGTCACCCGCAACAGGCTGCAGGGTTTCAAAGACGCAGTTACCGCTGTCGGGTTCGACTGGAACGGAATCCAGGTGGCTTTCTGCTCGACCAACACCCTCACTGACGGAGAGCAGGCCGCGCTAAGACTGCTGAATCAACCCGACAAGCCAGATGTGTTCCTCGCGATGAGTGATGAACTGGCTCTCGGAGCCCTCCAAGCGGTCGAAGCACAGGGAATCGCTGTGCCCGCCCAACTTGCCCTGACAGGCTGGGACGCATCCGCTGCCGGTACGGCCAAAGGCCTGACTTCCGTGTACCAGGATCTCCGTGAGCAGGGCGCGGCCGCCGCACGGGCAGCAATACAGGGCCTGTCCGGATCAAACCGGAAGGCTTGGAAAGTGGTTACGGGGCACACGACTGGCTGACCTTATTGGCGTTCCTTCGCGAACAAACCGCACCTCGGACAGGCCTCGGGTGCGAGCCGCAGCGGAGAACGGCACGGTTTGGCTGCACCGCGTGGCCGGCGGCTTAGTCTTGTAAACCGATCGTTATACGCACCGATAGGTGAGCCACGCTGCGTAGCCTTCGGCAGTCGCGAAATCCTCAACCTCGTTTCACCAAGGCACAGCCACCCACAAAGGCAACCCCTGGATCGTAGACCTACCCGACTGAGCTTTAACCCGCTCCGGCGGCCCGCCGCTGGCCGCGCCTCGTTCGAAAATATTCCAGAGAGCGCTCTCTTGACAGTGACGCCGATCACTTCTAGTGTGATGGAGAAGTCAAGAGAGCGCTCTCTCAGCAGGGGGTTCGGCATAACACCGGATTCCGCCCGAGCGTACGACTCTGTTCCAGCTATCTAATTTCCAGCTATCCCTCTTCCCGCTTCCGTCGATCAGGCCTCATAAGTTCCACGACGCACGGTCCACTGCCCGGGATATCTACTGCTCCACCCACACACAAAGGAGTGACCGTGAAGAATTTCCGATACCCCGCAGCGGCAATCGCAGGTGCCGCCGCAGTGGCGCTGCTCGCTGTAGGCTGCGGCGGAGGCGACCAGGAAGCCGCCAGCGCCGACAATCCCGTCGAGCTGAGCGTCACGACCTTCGGAACCTTCGGCTACGACGATCTGTATGCCGAATACGAAGATGCCAACCCCGGCATCAAGATCAATCCCAACAACATCGACCGCGGCGAGAATGCCCGCACCGACGCCTTCACGAAGCTGTCCGCCGGATCCGGCCTGAGCGATGTCGTGGCCATCGAAGAAGGCTGGCTGGGTTCGATCATGGAAGTGTCCGACCAGTTCGTTGACCTCAACGAATACGGCGCGGAAGACATCAAGGACAACTGGGTCGATTGGAAGTACAACCAGGGCACCGACTCCGACGGCCGGGTTATCGGCTACGGAACGGACATCGGCCCCCAGGGCCTCTGCTACAACGGCAAGCTGTTCGAAGCCGCCGGACTGCCCAGCGACCGTGAAGCAGTTGCCGAACTCTTCGGTGGAAAAGACGCCACCTGGGAAAAGTACTTCGAAGTTGGCCAGCAGTACAAGGACAAGACCGGCCTGGCCTGGTACGACCAGTCGGGCTTCGTTTGGAACTCCATGGTGAACCAGATGGAGGAGGGCTACTACACCGCCGACGGTGAGCTGAACATCGAGGATAACGCCGAGATGAAGGAGCAGTTCCTGCAGCTGGCCGAAAACACCGAGTCCGGCCTGTCCGCCAACGAGAAGAAGTGGGACTGGGGCAAGGGCAAGGCCTTCACCGACGGATCCTTCGCAACCTTCGTCTGCCCGGGCTGGATGCTCGGCACCATCAAGACCCAGCTCGAATCCGCAGGTGCGGGCGCAGAAGCAGGCTGGGACTTCGCCGATGTATTCCCCGGCGGAGCTTCCAACTGGGGCGGCGCTTTCCTCTCCGTCCCGGAGACTTCGGAGCACAAGGAAGAAGCCGCCAAGCTTGCAGCCTGGCTGACCGCACCCGAGCAGCAGGTCAAGCAGAGTGCAGCCGCCAACAACTTCCCCAGCACGCTTGAGGCCCAGGAGCAGCTCGCTGCAGAAGCCGCACCGAACGAACTGTTCAACAACGCCCCCACCGGTGCCATCCTCGCCTCCCGTGCGGAAGGCGTGAAGGCGCAGTTCAAGGGTCCGGAGGACTCAATCATCCAGGACAAGGTCTTCAGCGCCGCACTGGGCCAGCTTGATGCCGGCACCACTGACGGTGAAGCCTCCTGGAACGAGGCCATGAAGCTCCTGAACGAGCTCGTAGTCAACAACTAGCAAATCGTCGAACGCGGGGCCTCCGGCAGTTTGCCGGAGGCCCCCCAGATGGACTGCGAGAACGTCATGACCGTTACCCTCAAACGCCCTGCCCCGGCGGCGCCGCCGCCCAAGACCAAGTCCCCGTTCAAATACCGCCTCAGCGGCTGGGACCTCAAGTACTCCCCGTACCTGTACATCTCCCCCTTCTTCCTGCTCTTTGCGCTGGTGGGCCTCTTCCCGCTCGTCTACACGTTCTTCGTCTCGCTGCACGACTGGCACCTGCTCAAGGGCCAGGGCGAATTTGTGGGGCTGAACAACTTCACCGAAGTCCTGCAGGACCGGTTCTTCTGGAACTCGCTGGGGAACACGATGAGCATCTTCCTGCTCTCCGCCATTCCACAGCTCATCGGTGCCCTGTTCATCGCCGCCGTCCTGGATCAGAACCTGAGGGCCAAGACGTTCTGGCGCATGAGCGTCCTCCTGCCCTACGTCGTCACCCCGGTGGCGGTTGCCATGATCTTCACCAACATGTTCGGCGAGGACCAGGGACTGATCAACAACCTGCTCGGTAACTTCGGCATTGATCCGATCATGTGGCGGACCGATACCCTGCCGAGCCACATCGCGATTGCCACCATGGTGAACTGGCGGTGGACCGGCTACAACGCGCTGATCCTCCTCGCCGCCATGCAGGCGGTTCCCCGCGACATTTACGAGTCGGCGGCGATCGACGGCGCCGGAGCCTTCCGCCGCTTCTTCAGCATCACGCTGCCGAGCATCCGGCCCACCATGATCTTCGTGATCATCACCTCCACCATTGGCGGACTGCAGATCTTCGCCGAACCGCGGCTCTTCGATCCCACGGATCCCGGCGGCGCCCAGCGCCAGTTCCAGACCACCGTGCTCTATCTCTGGGAGATGGGTTTCCAGCGGTCGAACTTCGGCAAGGCATCCGCCATTGCCTGGCTGTTGTTCCTGCTGATTGTGATCATCGGAATCGTCAACTTCTCCATCTCCAAACGGATTGCGTCAGCCGATGCCAAGACGCCCTCAAACCGGGCGAAGCGCCGCGCCGAAGGGAAACGCAAATGAGCATCCTGGAAAAGAACACGGCGGGGAGCAAAGCCTCCACGCCCGCCCACCCCGGACGGCCGCTGCGCCAGCGGATCTTCGGCAACGGGCTGAAGCCCGGCTACCTGACGTACGGGCTCCTCCTGGCCTTCTTCCTGGGCTCCTCCTATCCGCTGTGGTGGTCCGTCGTCGTCGGGAGCCGGACCAATGCGGCGCTGGGCCTGGAATGGCCACCGCTGCTGCCGGGAGGCAACTTCTGGAACAACGCCGCGGAGGTCTTTGGCACCATCCCGTTCTGGACCGCGCTCTGGAACAGCATCCTGATCTCCACCATCATCACCGTGTCAGTGGTGACCTTTTCCACCCTGGCCGGCTATGCCTTCGCCAAGCTGCGGTTCCGCGGCAACGGCGTCCTGATGGTCGCGGTGGTAGCCACCATGGCCATCCCCACCCAGCTGGGCATCATCCCGCTCTTCATGGTGATGAGGACCCTGGGCTGGACCGGTGAAATTGGTGCGGTAATTGTTCCCACGCTTGTCACGGCGTTCGGCGTCTTCTTCATGCGGCAGTACCTGGTGGACGTGATCCCGGATGAACTGATCGAATCCGCCCGCATGGACGGGGCCAACATGATCAGGACTTTCTGGCACGTGGCTTTGCCCGCTTCCAAGCCGGCGATGGCCATCCTGGGCCTGTTCACGTTCATGATGGCCTGGACCGATTTCCTCTGGCCGCTGCTGGTTCTCAACGCCAACAATCCCACGCTCCAGACCGCGCTCAGCCAGCTGTCCTCGGCCCGCTACGTGGATTACTCAGTGGTGCTGACCGGCGCGGTGCTGGCTACCATCCCCCTGCTGGTTCTCTTTGTGCTGGCAGGCAAACAACTTATTTCCGGAATTATGCAGGGAGCAGTGAAGGGCTAATGACAATCAACATCCCGGTGGAGAACACCTGGCCGGCCGGCTTTATCTGGGGATCGGCAACCGCCGCGGCCCAGGTGGAGGGCGCGGCCCGCGAAGACGGCAAGGAGGACTCCGTATGGGACGCCTTTGCCGCCGCTCCCGGAAACGTCCTGGCGGGAGACACTCCCGCCGTGGCCGTGGATCACTACCACCGGATGCCGGCGGACGTGGCCATCATGAAGGACCTGGGACTGGACTCCTACCGTTTTTCCACCAGCTGGGCGCGGGTCCGTCCCGGTGGCGGCAGCACCAACGCCAAGGGACTGGACTTCTACTCCAGGCTGGTGGATGAACTGCTCGAGGCCGGCATCCTGCCGTGGCTCACCCTTTACCACTGGGACCTTCCGCAGGCGCTGGAAGAAAAGGGCGGTTGGGCCAACCGGGACACCGCACACCGGTTCGTGGACTATGCCAATGACGTCTACTCCGCCCTGGGCGACCGGGTGCGTCACTGGACCACGTTCAATGAGCCTTTCTGCTCCTCGCTGCTGGGCTACGGCTCCGGAGTCCATGCCCCGGGCCGCCAGGAACCGCGGGCAGCAATTGCCGCCGTCCACCACCAGCACCTCGCCCACGGCCTGGCCGTGAATGAGCTGCGCAGCCGGGGCGCGGAAAATCTGGGCATCACCCTGAATTTGAGCAACTCCATCCCCCGCGATCCGAATGATCCGGTGGATCTGGAAGCGGCCCGGCTCTTCGATTCGCTGCAGAACCGAATCTTCCTTGATCCCATCCTGCGGGGCAGGTATCCGGAGGACACGCTGGCGGACCTGGAGCCCTTTGGGCTGGGAGAAGTGATCAAGCCCGGAGACCTGGACATTATCGGAGCGCCCATCGACTTCCTGGGCGTCAATCATTACCACGACGACATGATCAGCGGTCATCCGGACACCACCGGCGCTGACGGCCACGGCGGAGGCGCCGGCAAGGAAGCAGCCTCCTGCTGGATCGGAGCCGAGCACATCACCTTCCCGAGCCGTGGCCTGCCGCGCACCGCCATGGACTGGGAAGTGAACCCCGACGGCCTCCGCAAACTCCTGGTGAGGCTTGGCGAGGAATATCCGACACTCCCCCCGCTGTATGTGACCGAAAACGGCGCGGCGTACGACGACGCCGTCAGCCCGGAAGGAACGGTGCCGGACCCCGAGCGCACCCAGTACATCCTCGACCATATTGATGCGGTGGGCCGGGCGATCCACGCCGGAGCCGACGTCCGCGGCTACTTTGTCTGGTCGCTGCTGGACAACTTCGAATGGTCCTGGGGTTACAGCAAACGCTTCGGGATTGTCCGGGTTGATTATGAAACGCAGGACCGGATAATCAAGGACAGCGGCCTTGCCTACAGCCGCTTGATTGCAGCCAGCCGCACCGCGGCCCCCGCCGTGTGAGGACCGGTACAGTGGAAAGCCAGCCGCACACCCGGACCAACAGTGCAGGGAGAATACAGTGAGCACCGATTCCGGCTCTGTCAGACCCGCCCCCACGCTTGAAATGGTGGCGGCCCTGGCAGGGGTGTCCCGGGCGACAGTCTCCCGCGTGGTCAACGGGGCACCGTCAGTTGACCCGCATCTGGCGCGTTCCGTGGAGCAGGCCGTGCGCACGCTGAACTACGTGCCCAACCGCGCGGCGCGCACCCTGGCCAGCCGGCGGACCTACACCGTGACACTGCTGGTTCCGGAATCCACGTCCAAGGTCTTTGCGGATCCGTTTTTCGCCACCGTGGTGGAGGGCGTTGCCCGCTACCTGAACACCACCGACTACATGCTGAACATGGTCACCTCGTCGGAGTCGAACCCGGAGAAAACCCGCCGGTACCTGCTGGGCGGCAACGTGGACGGCGTCCTGGTGGTCTCCCACCACAGCGGGGACCATTCCTGGGCGCACCTGAACGGCTCCCTGCCGCTGGTGTTTGCCGGCCGCCCCCTGATGGATGTATCCGACAGCTACTTCGTGGAGGTGGACAACGAGGAAGGCGCCGTTGACGCCACCACCCGGCTCATCAGGGACGGCCGCCGTCATATCGCCACCATTGCCGGTCCGCAGGACATGCCGCCCGGCGTGGACCGGCTCGCCGGCTGGCGTTCCTCCCTGGCTGCGGCCGGCCTCGACGACGCGCTGGTGGAAACGGGTGACTTCACGGTGACTTCGGGCGCTGCGGCCATGCGCCGCCTCCTGGACCGGGGGAAGCCATTGGACGGTCTTTTTGCCGCCAATGACCAGATGGCTGCCGGCGCGTACTCGGTCATCAAGGAACGCGGGCTGCGGATCCCGGAGGACATCGCCGTCGTCGGCTTCGACGACGATTACTACGCCACCAGCCTCAGCCCCGCGCTGACCACTATCCACCATCCAATTGCCGCACTGGGCGAGAAAATGGCCGAGCTGCTGGTGGAACTGATCGAAGGCCGCCCGGCTGAACGCATCCACCGGCTGCCCACTTCCCTTGTTGTCCGCGAGTCCGCCTAGGAGCTGAAGTCCGCATGACCCTCACCACTGAGCAACGGCACTTTGTCCGTCCGCCCTGCGCCGAAGAAGGCGCACCCTCTCCCCTGGCCTCGACCGGCCGCCCGTTGAACTGGGGCGTGGTCGCCACCGGTGGGATCGCCGGCAAGGTCACCGGCGACATCGCCCTGCTCGAGGATTCCGTCCTGTACGCGGTCAGCTCGCGCAGCGCCGCGAAGGCGTCCGGTTTCGCCGAACGTTTCGGGTTCGCGTCCTCGTATTCCGATTCGGACGGGGTGTCCGGTTTTGAGGCGATGTTTGCGGACCCCGCCGTGGACGTCGTCTACATCACCACACCGCATGCCCAGCACTACGACGTCGCCAAAAGCGCCCTGGAGCACGGCAAGCACGTGTTGTGCGAGAAGCCGTTCACGGTAAGCGCGGCTGAGGCGGCCGAACTCATCGACCTGGCCCGTGCCCGGAACCTGTTCCTGATGGAAGCGCTGTGGACCAGGTTCCTGCCCAGCACCAACCGGGCCTGGGACATCCTGGCCTCCGGCGAGCTCGGCACACCGTCCTGGGTGCAGGCCGACCTCGGGTTTACCGCCCCTTCGGACCCGGCCAGCCGGCTGTGGGATCCGGCCGCCGGCGGCGGTGCGCTGCTGGATCTTTCCGTCTACACGCTGACCTGGGCGTTCGGTGCCCTGGGCTTCCCCGACGGCGTCACCGCGGCCGGGGTCCTCAACGACAGCGGAGTGGACATCCAGAACGCCCTGACCCTGCGGTACGACGACGGCCGGCACGCCCAGCTGTCGTCGTCGCTCGCAGCCTCGGGACCGGGCAGCGCCACCATCGCCTGCAGCGGCGGGTGGCTGAGGACCGGAGGCGGGCACCTGCCCAATCCCACGGAACTGCACGTGCACGGCCCGGAGGGAGAGCGCGTCGAAACGTTCGACCCCGCGGGAGCCGGCTACACCTACCAGCTGCGGGAGGTCACCCGCTGCATCCAGCAGGGCCTGACCGAAAGCCCCACCATGCCGCTGGCGGACACGCTGCGGACCATGGAGCTGCTCGACGGCGTGCGTGCCCAGCTTGGCCTGCGGTACGCCAACGACGCACGGCACTAGCCCCGAAACGTCCACCCCGAACACACCGAACACACGAACAGCTAACGCAAAACCCAGCACGCAAAAAGCAGGCCCCCACCAAAGTGGGGGCCTGCTTTTTTGGCTATTTCAACCGGTTAGTTCAACCGATCAATTGGCACACCGGGAAATTAGTTGCCCGTGAGCTTCTCGCGCAGAGCGGCAAGTGCTTCGTCGGAAGCCAGCGTGCCGGCACCCGTCTCAGCAACGGCCGGCTCGGAGGAGTAGCTCGTGGTGCCGGATTCGGACGTGTCCGAAGCAGCTGCGATGTCCTCGGAAGCGTGCTGTGCAACCTGCTTCTTGTGGGCTTCCCAACGGGCCTGGGCGTCAGCGTACTGCTGCTCCCAAGCGGCACGCTGGGTCTCGTAGCCTTCGAGCCATTCGTTGGACTCGGGGTCGAAGCCCTCCGGGTACTTGTAGTTGCCGGCTTCGTCGTACTCTGCGGCCATGCCGTACAGAGCCGGGTCGAACTCGGTGCCCTCGGGGTCTACACCCTCGTTGGCCTGCTTCAGCGACAGGGAGATGCGGCGACGCTCGAGGTCGATGTCGATGACCTTGACGAACAGTTCGTCTCCAACGGAAACAACCTGCTCGGCCAGCTCTACGTGGCGGACTGCCAGCTCGGAGATGTGGACCAGGCCCTCGATGCCGTCTTCGACGCGAACGAACGCACCGAACGGAACCAGCTTGGTGACCTTACCCGGCACAACCTGGCCCAGGGCGTGGGTGCGGGCGAAGGTCTGCCACGGATCTTCCTGCGTAGCCTTCAGCGACAGGGAGACACGCTCGCGGTCGAGGTCAACTTCCAGAACCTCAACGGTGACTTCCTGGCCAACTTCAACGACCTCGGAGGGGTGGTCGATGTGCTTCCAGGACAGCTCGGAAACGTGGACGAGACCGTCTACGCCGCCCAGGTCCACGAAGGCACCGAAGTTGACGATGGAGGAAACAACGCCCGGACGAACCTGGCCCTTTTCCAGCTTGTTGAGGAACGTGGAGCGAACCTCGGACTGCGTCTGCTCGAGCCATGCACGGCGGGACAGAACAACGTTGTTGCGGTTCTTGTCCAGTTCGATGATCTTGGCTTCGATCTGCTGGCCGATGTACGGAGCCAGGTCGCGGACACGACGCATCTCGACGAGGGAGGCCGGCAGGAAGCCGCGCAGGCCGATGTCCAGGATGAGGCCACCCTTGACAACCTCGATGACGGTACCGGTAACGACGCCGTCTTCTTCCTTGACCTTCTCGATGTCGCCCCAGGCGCGCTCGTACTGTGCGCGCTTCTTGGAGAGAATCAGGCGGCCTTCTTTGTCTTCCTTGGTGAGAACCAAAGCTTCGACCAGATCGCCAACGGAAACTACGTCTCCGGGATCAACGTCGTGCTTGATGGAAAGCTCACGGGAAGGGATGACACCCTCGGTCTTGTAACCGATGTCGAGCAGGACCTCGTCGCGGTCAACCTTGACGACGGTACCTTCGACGAGATCGCCGTCGTTGAAGTACTTGATCGTTGCGTCAATGGCGGCGAGGAAGTCCTCGGCAGTACCGATGTCGTTGATAGCGACCTGCGGGGTACCGGACTTCTCGGTGGTGGTGATGGTCATGTAGTTGGGACTCCGATGTGGAAGTTGTTTTGTATTCCGGATGCGCTCCCACCGAACTCAGAGCAGCCGTTCGGGCCTGCCTCAAGACAGTGCTTGTTTGTCCGGAGATGGACAGAATTGGTAACTTACTGCGCAATTACGCGCCAGATCAGTCTAGCCGCAGCGCGCAACTCAGGTCAAAGCACCCGGGGTACTTTGACGCGGGTAATCAGAAATGCGTGTTGCAGTAAGGCATCGTTGGCGCGGTAAAGAGCACATCAAGAGTGTCCAACGCCTCCGCGCTGCCGCGTATTCCCCCGGTCGCGGCCAGCGTCCGGGCGCTTACGCCGCCCAAATACAGCGATCCCAGGGCGTCGGCATCGAGCTCCACTGAAGGAATATCCGACGGCGCCCGGTCACCGGCCAGCGCCGTCACGGACCCGCGTCCACCGTCCGCACTCAGGTGCCAGACACCGCCGGCCAGGCCCAGCGGATCCACCACGGTCAGGACGACGGCGCCGCTGCCCGTGTAGTGCCGGGACTCAAGGGCCGCCGCGGTGTCCAGGATCCGCAGCCACAGCACGTCCTCCACACCGGTCACGCGGTGGCGCCGGCGGTCGGCCAGCATCCAGGGCAGCGGATCCGAAACCGGCGCAACGTCGAAAGCCAGCCGGTCCACCAGGTCAATGGAGCCCAGGCAGCGCCAGAGTTCGCGGTAGGCCTCGTCCGTGGCGGCAATGAGATCCACGACTTTGATGGTTTCCGGCTGCGTGTCCCAGCCTTTGAACTTGTAGGTGGCGTAGCCGTCGGGGATGCCGGCGGCGTCGTAGTGGATGATGCTCCGCAGCGCCTTGTCCGGTTCACTGCTGTGCTCACTCCAGGCCCCCGACGCGCGCAGCGCGTACGCATGCTGCCTGCCGAGAGCACCCAGGGTCCGCGCCTGGTGCACCCGAAAGATCTCCGGTGCCAGCTCCTGCAGTTTGGCGCTGTCGGCAATCACGGCGGTGCCGGTGGCTGCGGTCCGGAACGGGAGACCGGCCCGCACATCCACGGCAATGCTCGCCGCCGAGGTGGCGGCCCCGAAGCCGAACCGCCCGTAAATGGTGGCTTCGGACGCCGTCAGCGCAGCCAGGGCCAGGCCGGATTCCTTGGCGCGGGCAAGATCGGTGGTGATCATCCTGCGCAGGATGCCGCGCCGGCGGTGCGTGGGGCGGACCGTCACGCAGGTCACCAGATGTGCCGGCAGCAGCTGCCCGCCGCCCACATTCAGGGTATTGACCATGGTGGCGTAGGTGGCCACCGGAACTGATGCATCCCAGGCAAAGTCCGGCGCCCCGTCGTCGTACACGGAGGTCAGGACGCGGCCGTCCCGCCGATAGGCATCGACCATGGCGGCCAGGCGCGCCGGGTCGGCCCGGTGTTCGTGGAACCCCAGCCGAACGGCCTCGAACCAGTTGGTGGTCCTGGTATCGGCGGCAGAGGGATCAGCGTCAACGTATCCGGGCGCGAAGGACTCCATTCGTAGTCCGGTATCCGTCTGCATGATCCCCCTGTGGTTTTTTGGGCCGTTTAGCGCGGCCCGGTTTAGTGTCCGGCTTCGTGCCAGCTCACGCCGACGCCCACTGAGACATCCAGCGGAACTGACAGGTCCGCCGCGGACCCCATCTCTTCGCGGACCAGCTTCTCCACCGCGTCCCGTTCCCCGGGGGCGACTTCGAGCACCAGTTCATCATGAACCTGCAGCAGCATCCGGGATTTCAGCCCCTGGGCCTTCAGCTGGGCGTCAACGCCGAGCATGGCCTTCTTGATGATGTCCGCCGCGGAACCCTGGATCGGGGCGTTCAGGGCGGCGCGTTCGGCCATTTCGCGCAGCTGCCGGTTGTCGCTGGACAGGTCCGGCAGGTAGCGGCGGCGGCCCTCGATGGTGGAGGTGAAGCCGTCCTTGCGGGCCTGCTCGACCACGCCGCGCAGGTAATCGCGCACCGCGCCGAAGCGGTCGAAGTAGTCCCGCATCAGGGTCCGGGCCTCGTCCACCGGGATGGCCAGCTGCTTGGACAGCCCGAACGAGCTCAGGCCGTACACGAGGCCGTAGGACATGGCCTTGACCTTGGACCGCATGGCGCTGGTGACTTCCTCCGGCGGCACGCCAAAGATGTGCGCGCCGACAAACCGGTGCAGGTCCTCGCCGTCGCGGAAGGCCTGGATGAGGCCCTCGTCCCCGGAAAGGTGGGCCATGATCCGCATTTCCACCTGTGAGTAGTCGGCGGTCAGCAGGGTTTCGTAGCCCTCGCCCACGGTAAAGACTTCCCGGATGCGCCGGCCCTCTTCGGAACGGATGGGAATGTTCTGCAGGTTCGGGTTGGTGGAGGACAGCCGCCCGGTGGCCGCCGCCGTCTGGACGTAGGTGGTGTGGACGCGGCCGTCGTCGGACACTGCCTTGCGCAGCCCCTCAACGGTCTGGCGCAGCTTGGTGGCGTCGCGGTAGGCCATCAGGTTCGCGAGGAACGGATGCCCGCCGGTCTTCACCATCAGGTCCGTCAGCGCGTCGGCGTCCGTGGAGTATCCGGTTTTGATCTTCTTGGTCTTGGGCAGCCCGAGTTCGTCAAAGAGGACCACCTGCAGCTGCTTGGGCGAACCGAGGTTGATCTCCTTGCCGATGATGCCAAACGCTTCGCTGCTGGCCTGGGCGATCGTGGCGCTGAAGTCATCCAGCAGCCGGTCCAGTTTTTCGGTGCTGACCGCGATGCCGGCGAGCTCCATTTCCGCCAGAACCTCGGACAGCGGCAGCTCCAGTCCGCCCAGGAGCTGGTTGGCTCCGCGCTCCACCAGCTGTCCGGCAAAGTGGTCGCTGAGCTGCAGTGCGGCGAAGGCTTCCTTCACCGCGGGGCCCGCAACATCCACCTCTTCGAGCTGAAGCTGCAGCTGGTTGCTGCCGGCAGCCGCCGGGGTCAGTGACATCTTCAGGTGGTGCTGGCTCAGGTCCGGAAGGTCGTAGCTGCGCCGGTCCGGCTGGATCAGGTATCCCGAGATGGTGGTGTCGTCGACCTCGCCGGCCAGGTGCAGGCCGCGTGCAGCCAGGGCCTTGTACGCTTCCTTGAAGTCATGGACAACCTTGGGTGCGTCCAGGTCGGACAGCCAGCCGGCGAGCACCTGCTCGGCGTCAGCGTCAATTTCAGTCAGCGGAACGTAGGCGGCAACGGTGTTGGTGACCAAGGCCAGCCCGACGACGTCGCGCCCCGCAGCCGCACCTTCGGTGACCAGCTGAACGGCGGTCTTGGCCTGGTTGGTGGAGGCAATCCAGTCCTTCAGGCTGACGGCGTCGGTAATGACGGTGTGTTCCGGAGGGGTCAGCTCGTGGCCGGTGGAGGCACTCTCCTCCTCGCCGTAAATTTCGAACAGGCGTTTGCGGAGCGCGTTGAACTGCAGCGCGTCGAAGAGCTCCTCAATGGCCTCGCGGTCCGGGCGGCGTGCGGACATGGCGTCCAGGTCCACCGGCAGGTCAAGGTCCCGCAGCAGGCGGTTCAGGCGGCGGTTGCGCTTGACGTCCTCAATGTTGGCGCGGAGCGAGTCGCCCACCTTGCCCTTGATGCTGTCGAGGTTCTCCAGGATGCCCTCGAGGCCGCCGTACTGCTTAATCCATTTCGCGGCGGTCTTGGGGCCGACACCGGGCACGCCCGGAAGGTTGTCTGCGGATTCGCCGACGAGCGCGGCCAGGTCGGAGTACTTGTCCGGCGGTACAAGGTACTTTGCCTCCACGGCCGCCGCATCCATGCGCGGCAGGTCCGATACGCCCTTTTTGGGATAAAAGACGGTGACGTGGTCATCCACCAGCTGGAAGGCGTCACGGTCACCGGACACCACCATGACGTCCCAGTTCCGGGCGGAGGCTTTTTCGGCCAGCGTCGCCAGGATGTCGTCGGCTTCGTAGCCGTCCATGGAGAGGGTGGGAATGCGCATGGCTTCCATCACCTTGATGATGAGGTCCACCTGGCCGTGGAACTCCTCCGGCGTCTTGTTGCGCCCGCCCTTGTATTCCGTGTATTCCTCGGAGCGGAACGTGGGGGTATCCAGGTCAAAGGCCACCGCAAGGTGGGTGGGCTTCTCTTCCTTGATGAGGTTGATCAGCATGGAGGTGAATCCGTACACCGCGTTGGTGTGCTGGCCGGTGTCCGTGGAGAAGTTCTCGGCCGGCAGCGCGTAGAAGGCACGGAACGCCATGGAATGTCCGTCGATCACCAGCAGCCGGTTGTGGCCTCCCGCCGTAGCGGTTCCGAGTCCCTCGGACGCGGGTTCCACGGTCCCTTCAAGAACGGGTTCGGCAGGGATTTCTGCTTGGATATCGGCCAGTTTGGTAGATTCACTCACAGATGTAAGCCTAGTTGGCATGAGCGACAATTTCACGCCGGGCAACGGCGCCCCGTCCCAGGCACCCAACGCCTTCACCGACCAGCTGAATGCAGCGGGTGTCCCCCCTGAGATGCACGGGTGGCTAAGCACCAACGGCGTCGGGCGGCTGGTGGAGAAGCTGGGTATCCACTTTGTGGAGATGACGGCGGAGCGGATGGTCGCAACGATGCCCGTTGAGGGCAACGAGCAGGTGGCCGGAATCCTGCACGGCGGCGCCCACATGGTTCTCGCCGAAACGCTTGGCTCCTTTGGCGCCGCAATTCACGCCGGTCCGGGCCGCCAGGCCCTGGGCATCGAAATTGGAGCGACGCACCACCGTTCCATTTCCTCCGGCACCGTCACGGGAACGGCTACGGCGATCCATCTCGGGAATACCCTGGTAACGCACGAAATCGTCATGACGGATGAGCAGGGACGCCGCCTGAGCACGGCCCGGATGACCAACATGCTCCGCGACGTCCGGTAGCGAAGCGCACCTGCTTCAGAGCGCTACGTCAAAGCCTTCCGCAGCGCCTCGGCATTCGCGGTCAACCAGCTTTCCGCCCGGGGCAGCTTGTCCTTCAGCCCTTCATCCCACCAGCGGCGAAACACCGGATCCGTCTCGGCAGCCGCCTTCATGGTGATGGCGGAGTTTCGCTGGCGACGCAGTGCGGCGTCGACAATCCCGCCCCGCTGGACCGCATCCATCCCGTAGGCGTCGGCAAAGATCCGCACCCGGCGTGCCACATCGACGCCGGAGAAGCCAGGCCCGCGGTCCTGCGGGTGACACAGCGGCGCCCACCAATATAAGGCGTTGACGGCGTCGGTCACCCGCGTTGTGGGCCGCACCAGATCGAAGTCGATCAACGCCGCCGGCAAACCCCCGCGGAAAACCACGTTCCCCGGACAGTAGTCCTGGTGGGCCACCAGTTCCGGCTCGGCGAACAGCGGCTCAAGCCCCGGCTGCGGGGGTCCCGGGATGGTTCCGAAAACAGCATCCGATGGCGCGGACCATCCTTCCGCGGCATCGTGTGCCCGGCGAATCAGCCGGGCCAGCTCAGCCAGTTGTGCTTCCCCAACAGCCCAGGCCGGCAGGGGCTCCGTTGGCACGTCACCCTCGACATAGCTCAAGACCTCCCGGCCCTTGGCGTCGTACCCGAGGGGGCGGGGTGCGCCCGTGAAGCCGCGCCCGTGGATATGCGCCAGGAACGCATGCACTGTGGCTGTTTGCGGGCGTACGGGCCGATGGACCGAGTTCCCTCTCCGGTGGACCTCGGTCCACCCATCCCCCTGGAGCAGCACCTCATCGGCCGGGCTGTGGTTACCGGTCACTTCGGCACCGGCTGCTCCCCCGGGCCGAAGGCGTAGTGCAGCTGCACCAGCCCCTCACCCACGGAACGGGTCTCCAGCAGCACAGCCGGTTTCGTGACACTGCCCACCGGGAGCACCGGCCGGCCGCTGCCCAACGCAACGGGCACCACGGTGAGGACCATTTCATCGATCAGGCCCTCGTCCATGAATTGTCCGGCGATATTTCCGCCTCCGGCCAGCAGGACATCCTTTTCACCGGCGTCATGCACAATGTCCGGATGGAATTCCGCGGCCTCGCCGCGGATAAAAGTGATATCGGCGCCGGGGATGCCGGGAAATTCGTGGTGGGTGAATACCCAGACCGGGATTTTTCCGTAGGGCCATGATGCCGCGTCCGCCAAAAAGTCCCGGTAGGTCCGGGCACCCATCGCCACGGCGCCAACACCACGCAGAAACTCCGGGAAGGATGGATCGCCAAACGGGGAGGCCCCGGACTCCCGCGTCCGCTCCCCCGGATTCCGTCCTCCGGCGTGGTTTTCCCCCTCGATCAGGAACCCGTCCAGCGACGCTGCCACGTAATAGAGCGTTCTGACCATGCCGCCATGCTAGCCGGGGCGCCGGGTAAAAACACCGGCAGAAGCGCCGGGTGAGGTATCCCATGCCCAGGAATACTTATCGGCCGCTCCGGGTTGGGCGAAATGGACAGCTTATTCACCCGCGGCCGGTGCCGTCAGTAATACACCGGCTGCGCACTATGGAAGGAACCTTCCTCCTTGAATCTCTTCTCACCGTTTACCCTCGGCAGCATCGATATGCCCAACCGCCTGGTCATGGCACCGCTGACCCGCACACGCAGCGGCCGGCACGGCGTCCCCAACGCGCTGATGGCGGAGCACTACGCGCAGCGCGCCTCCATGGGCCTGATTGTGGCCGAAGGCACCTACACCTCCTACGAGGGACAGGGGTTCCCGTGGCAGCCCGGGCTGGTTACCGAAGAGCAGATATCGGGCTGGAAGAACGTGACAGACGCCGTCCACGCCGCCGGAGGACGCATCGTGGCCCAGCTGATGAACGCCGGGCGGGTGACGCACTCCGGCATCAACGGCGGCCGCCGGGTTGTGGCGCCCAGTGCCATCGCCGTCGACGGCATGACCCGCACCTATGAGGGCAAGCAGCCGTACCCGGTCCCGCACGCACTCGCCACTGCCGAGCTTCCCGCCATCACCGCGGAGTTCGTCGCAGCTGCCCGCGCCGCGATGGCGGCAGGGTTCGACGGCGTTGAACTGCACAGCGCCAACGGTTATCTGCTGCACGAGTTCCTGTCCCCGGACTCCAACCAGCGCACCGACATGTACGGCGGGTCGCCGGAGAACCGGGCACGCTTCGTTATCGAGGTCTACCGGGCAGTGGCCGAGGCCATCGGCGCGGACCGGACCGGCCTGCGGATCTCCCCCGAAAACAACATCCAGGGAGTCCTGGAAACCAACCCCGCGGATGTCCTGGCGACGTACACCGCTCTCGTCACCGCCATTGCGCCGTTGAAGCCGGCCTTCCTCAGCATCCTGCACCGGGACCCGGCCGATATCCTCGTGCAGGAACTGCGCAGGACTTTCGCTGGTCCGGTTCTGCTGAACTCCGGCTTCGGCATCCTGACCACCCGGGAAGAAGCCATCCGGTACATGGAAGATGACTTGGGCGACTGCGTAGCCGTTGGACGTCCCGTCATTGCCAACCCGGACCTGGTCCGCCGCTGGGAGGAAGACCTCCCGCTGAACACTCCGGACCCGTCCACCTTCTACTCCCATGGCCCCGCCGGCTACACCGACTACCCGGAGTACGCCGCAGCTTCGTAGCCGATCCCGAACCGGTGTACGCGGTGTGTCAAAAAGCCCGGCGGCGGGCCTGTTAAGGCTCCGCCGCCGGGCTTTGGTGTGCCTGCCGAAAAATGCGCCGGGCGGACCGCTCAGCTGCCGAACGATCCCTGCAGGAAATGCCGGTTGGATTCAACCTTGTCCAGGAGGTCCCTGCCGGTGTAGTAGGTGCGGTCAAACTCTTCCCACCCGCCAACAAACATTGTCCACTCCCCGTCGATCAGGACGGGCCAGCAGCGGCGGACCCAGCTGAGCTTGTCCCGGACGTTGTTCCGGCTGTCCGGATCGGTGCTGGAGTATTGCAGGACGGTGCAGTTGTGGATCATCTGCTCCCTGTCGGCGTCACGGTCCAGGAACTCTTCGTCGCTCCAGCGTTCCAGTACGAGCCGCGTCGCCCACATGAATTCACCGTGGGTCACCATGAGGACGTTGTCGCGGGCGTTTTCGCGGTGCAGGGTGCTCAGGATGTTCCGGACCCGGTTCTCAGCGACATTGGCGATGGATTCACCGGCCGGCGGAGCCCAGTACAGCGGGTCGTTGTCGCGGTAGGCAGCATTCTGCGAGTACTTCCGCGCGAAATCCTGCTTCGACATTGACCCGATTTCACCCCAGGAACGCTCGCGGATCACCCGGTTTTCTTCCCACCGGACATCAAGGGCGAGGTGCGCCGCAGTTTCACGCGCCCGGGTGTAGGTGGAGACAAGGGCGCGGTCGAACCCGATTCCCAGCCCGGCGATCCACTCGCCCGCAACCTTGGCCTGCTGCACCCCAAGTTCGGTCAGACGCCAGGAGCGGTCCGGGACCGTCGTCGTTTCTTCGGTGTAGAGGCTCGGATCACCGGCCTTCGAAGCCCGCTGCATGACGTTCGCTTCGCTCTGTCCGTGCCGGACAAGGAACAGATTCCGGGGCATGACCATCGGGCGTCTCCTGGGGGTGGTGGCTCAGGCTGTGGCGTACCGGCTTTCAGCCGTGCAGCGCGGGAACAATCAGGTAGATGCCAAAGAGTACCGCTGCGCCGCACACCGTGAAGCATGCGTAGGCCCCGGCCTTGACCAGCGCCAGCCGGCTCTTGGCCTCCGGTCCGGGGTTCCGGTCCGAGGCAACGGCGTAGAGCCGCACACCGGTGGAGTACAGCCCGACAACGAGGAGCGTGGACAGCAGGGTGATTCCGGCGACGATGAGGTAAGCGACCCAGTTGATGCTCATTTGGACGTTTCCTTGACCTTGGTGTTGCGGGCGGCGGCGGCGCGTCCCTGTGAACGGGATTTGCGCTTGTTGATCTTGACGGCTCCACCGGCGTTGTCGATGTTGCTTACGGCGTTGTCGTGGCCCACACGGTTACGGCGGGACCACAGGAAGATGAACAGGATGATGGCCAGGCCCAGGATGCCGTCAATCGTGACGCCCACCGGGCCGGTGCTCGCGAGGAGGGCGGCAGCGGCACCCATGACGGCGGCGGCGGGCAGGGTCAGCAGCCAGCCTCCGGCGATCCGGCGTGCAGTTCCCCAGCGGACTTCGGCTCCCTTGCGGCCCAGCCCGGAACCGATGACCGATCCCGAGGCAACCTGCGTGGTGGACAGGGCCATGCCGAGATGCGTCGAGGTCAGGATGGCCGCGGCGGTGCTGGTCTCAGCGGCGAAGCCCTGGGCAGGCTTGACGTCCGTCAGGCCGGTGCCCATGGTGCGGATGATGCGCCAGCCGCCGGCATAGGTGCCGGCCGCAATCGCGATCGCACAGGCAGCGACAACCCAGAACACCGGCCCGGTTCCCACAGCCTGCGAGCCGGCGGAAATGAGTACCAGGGTGATAACACCCATGGTCTTCTGGGCGTCGTTGGTGCCGTGCGCCAGGGCCACCAGCGACGAGGAGAAGATCTGCGCGTAGCGGAAGCCGCCGCGCTTGCGGGGCAGCTTGTCTCCCGATTCCTGATCGTGCCGGCGGGTGATGGAGTACGCCAGGCGGGTGGCCAGGTAGGCCACGGACAGGGCTATGGCCGGAGCGATGAACGCCGGCAGGATCACCTTCGACAGCAGCACGGAGTAGTCCACGGATCCGAAGCCGGCGCCGATGATTGCGGCGCCGATCAGGCCGCCGAACAGGGCATGCGAAGAGCTGCTGGGCAGGCCAAGCAGCCAGGTGATCAGATTCCAGATCACCGCACCCAGCAGACCGGCAAAGATCATGACCGGAGTGATCTGGATGCCGCCCTCACCTTCCCTGATAATTCCGCCGGAAATGGTCTTGGCCACTTCAGTGGACAGGAAAGCGCCCACCAGGTTCAGCACTGCGGCCAGCGCCACAGCGTTCTTCGGCTTGATGGCGCCGGTGGCAATGGGGGTTGCCATTGCGTTGGCGGTGTCGTGAAAACCGTTGGTGAAGTCGAAGAATAATGCGAGCGCAATCACCAGCGCCACCATGAGGGTGAGGTCCACCACGTACCCTAACTTGAAGACAAAAAGGAGTTCCATCAGCACCACGCGGCCGCTGCCAACACTTCGTCAGCGGCGGGGCAGCACGGTGCTTCCGGTATATCGGAAATAGTGAGCAAAGGGGCCGGCATGCCCGGGCGTGAATGCACCGGTTGAGCGGGTCCCGGAGGACAGTGTCCCATTTATGCCAGATTGATCCTATGCGCTGAAGCAATCAGGTACCAAAGGCAGGAGTGTGCGCTTGGTCTCGACTGCCGCCGCGCCTAGATGCGCAGCCCGGTTGTGGGCGGCCCGCCGAGTTCGACGTCGATCACCGTATTCGGTGCCGGGAGGGTGACCCGCCTGGTGTGCGTTGTTACGCCGTCGGGCTCCACCACTGTCAGGATGTACGTTCCCGGGCGTGGCAGCGGCAGCTCGTAGTATCCGCCGCTGTCCGATCCGGCCGCCCCCGGGTTCTCCCCCGCGGGCTGGACCAGGATCACCAGGGCCCCTGCCACCGGATGACCGTTGTGGGTGACCTGTCCCGTGAGGGTCAGCCGGTTGCTGAAGCGGATGTCGTGGCTGCTGGCCACCCCCGGAAAGGCGAGAACCTCGGATACCGGGCGCCATTGGTGCTGGGTCGCCACCAGCACGTAACGTCCGTCTCCGGGCAGGACGACGGCGTAGCGCCCGCCGTCGTCGGCCCGGTCCCAGTCCACGGGCTCGCCGCCGTGGTCCAGCACCGTGACCACGCCTCCCGGCACCGGTGCGCCGCTGTCCCCGGCCAGCATGGTCCCGGTGACCATGATCTCGCGCCGGGCATCCGCCGGAGAAGGCTGGCGCTCCCCGGGCGAGGCATGCAGTTCCGGATGGGTGGCCTCCCGCCGCGGGGCACGGGGAATGAGGCAGGAGATTCCGGTGGCGGTCAGGGCTGCGAAACAGGCCAGGGAGAAGATGGCACGGAAGGCGTCCACGTCAGGGAAGGCCTCTCCCCCGACCGTGATGGTTATGGAGGCCAGGATGCTGGCCACTGCGGCGCTGCAGGTGGACGTGCCCAGCGAGCGCAGCAGTGTGTTGACGCCGTTCGCGGCGGCGGTGTCGGTGAGTGGGACGTTGCTCATGATGAGTGTGGGCATCGCCGCCATGGCAATGGCGGTGCCGATGGACACGATGACGGCGCCGATGATGATCCCGGTGACTGTGTGGACCAGCAGGACCCGGGAGAAATAGCCGCCGGCCATCACCGCGCAGCCCACCACCATGGTGGTCTTCGCGCCGAAGGAATTGGTGATGTGCGCCGAGAGCGGTGCCGCCGCGACCATGGCCAGGCCGGCTGGGATCATGGTCAGGCCGGCGACCACGACGCTCAGGCCGAAGCCATACCCGGATTCCTTGGACAGCTGCAGCTGCTGAGTGGTGACCAGCATGTTCGCGTACATGGAAAACCCCACCAGGACGGTGGCGGCGTTGGTCAGGAGCACCGGGCGCCGCGCCGACGTACGCAGGTCCACCAGGGGCTGTCCCTTGCGCAGCTCCAGCGGAAACCACACAGCGAGAAGAACGACGGCGGCGGCAAAGAGGCCAAGGATTGAATCGCTGGTCCAGCCCCAGACTCCGCCCTTGCTGATGGCCAGAAGCAGGGCGGTCATGGCGGCGGAAAGCACCACGGCGCCTTCGTAGTCGAACCGTCCCGGCGTGCGCACCCGGGACTCGGGAACAAACACGATCACGGCAATGATCAGCACAGCAGCAATGATCCCCACCACCCAGAAGGTGGCCCTCCAGCCCAGCCGGTCATAGATCAGGCCCGCCATGGGCAGGCCCAGGGCACTGCCAATGCCGAAACTGGCGCTCATCAGCGAAACAGCACCCGCAATCTTGCGCTGCGGCAGCGTGTCCCGCAGGATGCTGATGCCCACTGGAATCACGGCTCCGGCAAATCCCTGCAGTGCCCGCCCCGTCAGCGCCCAGAAGAACGTGCCGCCAATGGATGCGGTAAACGCGCCCGCCACCATCATGGTCATGGCAATCAGCAGCATCCGGCGCTTGCCGAACATATCGGCCAGCCGGGAGACGATCGGTGTCGCGACGGCTGCACTGAGCAGCGTCACCGTCACCATCCAGGACACGTCGTCGGAGCTGACGCCGAAAATCCCGGGATACTCGGGCAGCAGGGGGACCACCGCCGTTTTCTCCAGGGAGACGACGACGCCGCCGCTGGCCAGTGTGGCGATGATGACCCAGTCGGGGTACTTCCGGGACGTTCCCACCCCGCCGGCGGAACCGCCGGTTCCGCCAGCCGGGGTGCTGGGGGCCTGGCCGCTCATGGATCCTCCTCGCCGCAGCATTTTCCGCGGTGTTGGATCCGCGGCCCTCACCCCCAGTAACTGCGGTCATCCCCGGGAAATCGGCACCTTCGTGGATGAAGCCCCCACCTCAGGCACCGGAACCCGGACTTCCAGCACGCCGTCGTTGTAGGACGCAGTGACGTTGTCCTGGCTGGAACCTGCGGGCAGCGGAATGTCGCGGGTGAAGGAACCGTAGCGGAACTCGCTGCGGTAGCCGTTCTTATCCTTGTGCTCGCTGCCCTCCCGGCGCTCGCCCTTGATGTGCAGGATGCCATCGCTGACCGACACATCCAGGTCCTTGTCCGGATCAATATTGGGCAGTTCGGCCTTCACCACCATGGTGGCGCCGTCCCGGTACTCCTCCACCGGAAAGGCGGGGACTTCCCAGTCGCCTTCAAAGAATTTGCGTACGGGTTCGGGCAGTTCGAACCGATCACGCCGCGCCAGTCCCGCCATGGTGCCTCCTTGCAGATGTGTGCAGATATGCCGTATGTGGTTTCGGCCGAGCGTGTCTCGCTGGACATGTCGTGTTGCTGCATGTCATGCCGCTCGTTTTGTCGTTTCACAGTACGCGCGCAGCGTCCCTGCCTCAACGGTCCATGCCCCATCCGCGGCCGGGAACACCGATCCAAACCCAATACCGACACCCCAAGGCTGCCGGGGCCGCCGAGCCTAGCCACTGTTTTTGGCCCCGCGTAGAGTTTTTGGTGCGCGCAGCCTCATGGGGATTCATAACCGGCGATCACACCGGTCCGGTGCATTCCACACCCTTACTGAAAGGTCCAGATGATGCCGCAGGAACGCGATAAAGACTCATTGAGCGTCAATCCACTGTTTGCCCGCCCGGGCGAAGACACTGTCGCCTCGAAAACCAAACTGGCAGACGGCGAGATGCTCCCGGAAACGGCCTACCAAATCGTCCATGACGAAACCATGTTGGACGGAAACGCCCGTCTGAACCTGGCAACCTTCGTCAGCACCTGGATGGACGATCATGCCAACAAGCTGTACGCGGAGACGTACGACAAAAACATGATTGACAAGGACGAGTATCCGCAGACTGCCCAAATTGAGCAGAACTGCTGGAAGATCCTTGCCGATCTGTGGCACTCCCCCGATCCCGGCGGCACCATCGGCACCTCAACGGTCGGCTCTTCCGAAGCCTGCATGCTGGGCGGCCTTGCCCTGAAACGCCTGTGGCAGCATTCCCGCCGGGCGGACGGCAAGCCCACTGACAAGCCCAACCTGGTGATGAGTTCAGCAGTTCAGGTGTGCTGGGAAAAGTTCTGCAACTATTTCGATGTGGAAGCCCGGCTGGTTCCGATCAGCGAGGAGCACAAATGCCTTGACGGGTTCGAGCTGGAAAACTACGTCGACGAGAACACTATCGGCGTCGTCGCCATCATGGGCGTGACCTACACCGGGATGTACGAGCCGGTGAAGCAGATCGCAGCGAAGCTCGATGAAATCCAGGCCTCCACCGGACTGGATATCGCCATCCACGTGGACGGCGCTTCGGGCGCCATGATCGCGCCGTTCATCCAGCCGGATCTGGAATGGGACTTCTCGATTCCCCGGGTGCACTCCATCAGCACTTCAGGCCATAAGTACGGCCTCGTTTATCCCGGGCTCGGCTGGGTGGTGTGGCGCGAGCGCCAGTGGCTGCCCGAAGACCTGATCTTCTACGTCAGCTACCTTGGCGGCGACATGCCCACTTTCGCCCTGAACTTTTCCCGTCCCGGCGCCCAGGTTGTCCTGCAGTTCTATTTGTTCCTGCGGCTCGGACGTTCCGGTTACGCCAAGGTCCAGCAGGCGTGCCAGGACGTTGCACTGTACCTGTCCTCCGGGATCAGCGAGATTGGCCCCTTTGAGCTGTGGAATGACGGGTCTGACATCCCGGTGTTCGCCTGGCGCCTGAAGGAAGGCCACACGGATAAGTGGAGCTTGTATGACCTGGCCGAGCGGCTGCGGACCAAGGGCTGGCTTGTTCCCGCCTACCCCATGCCCAGCAACCTGGAAAACCTGACCGTGGAACGGATCGTCGTCCGCAACGGGCTGAGCATGGACCTGGCTGACAGCCTCCTTGAGGACATCCGGACAGAAACGGACTACCTCAACCGGCTTGAGTCGCCGATGCCGCAGGAGGCCGCACAGCCCGGCTTCCACCACTAACTCGAGGAGGTGAGTGGGATGAGTGATTCCACTGCATCAACCGGATCGTCCGCATCAACCGGCTCGTCATCATCTGGTTCTTCCGCACCGGGTTCTTCGGACCAGGCACGGACGGCCAAGGCAAAGCAGACCGCCAAAATCACCATCGGCGCCCTGGCCGTCATGAACATTGTGGCCGTGGTGAGCCTGCGCGGTTTGCCCGCAGAGGCGGAGTACGGCCTCAGCTCCATTTTCTACTATGTGCTCGCGGCCGTGGTCTTCCTGATTCCGGTGTCGCTCGTCGCCGCCGAACTGGCCACAGGGTGGCCGGAACAGGGCGGCGTCTTCCGCTGGGTGGGTGAGGCGTTTGGCCCGCGCTGGGCCTTCGTGGCGATGTTCATGCTCTTCATCGAAGTCAGCATCTGGTTCCCGACCGTCCTCACCTTCGGCGCGGTGTCCCTGGCCTACACCGGCACCGACCAAAACCTGGATGCCCAGCTGTCGGGGAACAAGGCCTTTGTCCTGGCGGTGGTGCTGGTGGTCTACTGGCTGGCCACCTTCATTGCCTTCCGGGGGGCCGCCGCGTTCTCCAAAGTGGCCCAGTGGGGCGGCATCATCGGCACCATCATTCCGGCCGCTGTCCTGATCGTGCTGGGATTCTCGTATTACTTCGCGGGAAACACGCCCCAGATCAAGATGGGCTGGGGCGAACTCGTCCCTGACTTCTCCAACTTCTCCAACGTGGTGCTGGCCGCAAGCATTTTCCTGTTTTACGCCGGCATGGAAATGAACGCGATCCACGTCAAGGAAGTGAAGAACCCCACCCGTGACTATCCGCTCGCAGTGCTGATCGCCGCGCTGGGAACGGTGGTGATCTTCGTGCTGGGCACGCTGGCCATTGCCTTCGTGGTTCCGCAGGCGGACATCAACCTGACCCAATCACTTTTGACCTCCTACAACGACATGTTCGAGTGGGCAGGCATTGGCTGGGCAGGTCCAATCATTGCGGCCATGCTGCTGATCGGGGTGCTCGCCGGTGTGGTGACCTGGGTGGCCGGCCCGTCCAGCGGCCTCCTGTCCGTGGCCAAGGCGGGGTATCTGCCGCGGTTCTGGCAGCACACCAACAAGCACGGCATGGGAACCCACATCATGCTTTTCCAGGCACTGGTGGTCACGGCCCTGGGCCTGGTCTACGTGGTACTGCCCTCGGTGCAGGCCGCGTACCAGATCCTGAGCCAGCTCACCGTCATCCTGTACCTGATCATGTACATGCTGATGTTCGGCGCTGCCATTTACCTGCGCTACACGCAGCCCAACCGGCCCCGGCCGTACCACATACCCGGAGGGGACGTGGGCATGTGGCTGGTGGGAGGCCTCGGCTTCCTCGGCTCGCTGATGGCTTTTGTCTTCAGCTTCATCCCTCCGGACCAGATTTCCGTAGGATCGCCGGCCGTGTATGTAGGCATCCTGGCGGGCGGCGCAGCCGTGTTCTTCATCCTTCCGCTGGTGATCTATGCACTGCGCAAACCACACTGGCGGGACCCGGCCAGCAGCTTCGTTCCCTTTACGTGGGAGCTGGAGCACCGCCATCCCGGCGTCCAGACACAATCATCCGTGCCCACCGCGGTCCTGACCGAGCAGGCGATGGCTTCAGGCGCCGTCGGCTCGGGCGCCGGTGCCGGAGAAGGCTCCGGGGAAACCGCCCCGGGCGGTGCCCCGTCGTCGGATTCCTCCCCGGCGTCCGGCACCGACAAATCAACGATTCGCCACCGGTCCGGGCCGGCGGTAGGCGGGAGCGCAGCCCTATGATCCCCGACAAGTCAGCGATAGCCCAGGCTGTCCAAACAGCCCACGCGGACCACGCGAATGACTCCGGCGGTGAGAACGCGAGCTACATTCCGTACCTGGCGTCCGTGGATCCCTCGCTGTTCGGCGTCTGCGTCGTGACGGCCGACGGCGAGGCGTTCGAGGCCGGGGACGCCGGCTTCGAGTTCGCCCTGGAGTCCATTTCCAAGGTCTTCTCCATGACTCTTGCCATGCAGAGTGTTGGCCTGCCGGACTTCCACGACAAAGTGGGGGCGGATCCCACCGGGGAGCCCTTCAATTCCGTCATTGCCGTGGCGCTGCACGGGGACAAACCGGTGTCGCCCCTGGTGAACGCCGGCGCCATGTCCACAGTGTCCCTGATTCCGGCCGATTCGCCGGATGAGCGCTGGAAGAAGATCCTGGACATGCAAAGCGCCTTTGCCGGACGCGAGATCAGGATCAGCGATGCCGTCAATGACTCCGAGCAGTCCACCAACTTCCATAACCGTGCCATTGCCTGGCTGCTGTACTCGGGCGGAACCATGTACTCGGATCCCATGGAAGCCTGCGAGGTGTACACCCGGCAGTGTTCCACTCTGGTCACCACCCGGGACCTGGCCACCATGGGTGCAACAGTGGCGGCCCGGGGGCGGAATCCCGTCACCGGAAAGCAGGTGTTTGATGCTTCCCTCGTTCCGCCGATCCTGGCGGAGATGACCATGGAGGGGCTGTACACCGCCTCCGGAGACTGGGCCTACAAAGTGGGACTGCCCGCCAAGAGCGGGGTGGGCGGCGGGGTGCTGGCCATCATGCCGGGCACCTTGGCCATCGCGGCCTTTTCTCCTCCGCTGGATCCGGTGGGCAACAGCGTCCGGGCGCAGCATGCCGTGGCCCAGGTGGCATCGGCGCTGAACCTGAACATCTACAACTCAACGGACTTCGCGCAGTAGAAGCACCGGGAGCAATAAGAGCACCGGAAGAATCAGCACAGCATCAGGCCCGGACGGGTTGCGGTTCCGCCGCAGTCCGTCCGGGCCTGCTCTTGCCCGTCCACCCCAACCAACCCCGTCCACCCCAACCCAGCCCAGCCCAATGGGCCGGAATCGAGCTCACAGCTGGGCCTGAATCGAGCTCACAGCTGGACGGCGCGTGAGAGTGCGCCATCCACCAGGATGTTGGCCCCGGTGATTCGAGACGCGCGGGGGCTGGCGACAAAGGTGACAACGTCAGCGACCTCGGCCGGGGTGCCCATCCGCCCCGTGGGGTTCCTCGCCACCGCTGCTTCGAAGGTTGCCGGGTCCTTCTCCTCCAGCAGGGCCCAAAAACTGCCCGGGTAATAGGTGTTGCCGGCACTCACCGTGTTGGCCCGGATCCCCCTTCCCGCAAGCCGGAAGGCAAGGCCCGCCATGTAGCCGGCCACTGCGGTCTTGGCGGTTGCGTACGGGCCGGCGGCGAAGTCCACTTCCCGGCCCGAGGTGCTGGAAACAACAACGATGCACGGCGCGGTGCTCAGTTCCAGGTGCGGAAGCGCGGCTTTGACCAGCCGCACCGTTCCCATCAGGTCCACTGCGAGGGATGCCTCCCAATTTTCTTCGGTATCCTCCAGCGCCGCGGCGCTGGCAGCGGAAACCACTATGTCGACGGCGCCAAAAATGACGGCTGTTCCGCTGACCCACCGGGCCAGCGCGCCGGGGTGCACCACGTCCACCACGGATCCTTCGATGCGTCCCGAAGATGCAGCCAACTGCTCCTCCAGGACTCCAACCTCATAGGCCCTTTCCGCGCAGAACGAAACGTTGGCACCCTCCCGGGCAAATTCCTCCACCACGGCACGGCCGATCCCGGTGGTTCCGCCCGTCACCAGCACCGTCAGGCCGGCCAGTGACAGATCCATCAATAGTTCCTGATGCGCTGTTTGCGGGCGGTCCAGGCGAGATACCCGCCAAGGGCTCCCGTCGAAGCCAGCCCCGCGGTCATCAGCGGCGCCTGCCAGCTCTTCCAGCGGTCGGTGTCACCCAGCGCCAGCTCCCCGACGCCGCGGATGAATGCTGCCGCGAAAATGGCCGCCACCATCCGGTTTCCCACCCGTTCAAGCCGCTCCACCAGGGGGAAGAGTTCCTCGGCCCTGAGGTGCACCTCGAGTCCTTCAAAATCAAGCGTGTTGAGCAGCCGGCGCAGCTGGTCCGGCAGCTCCGCACCGAGCTCCAGCGTTTCCGCACCGGCTTGGCCCAGCCGCCGGACAAACGCCACCGGATTCAGCTCGTGCACTGTCATCCGCCGGGCATACGGGCCCAGGGTGTTGCCCATGCTGAAGTCCGGATCGAGCACCTCCCCCATGCCTTCCGTCATGATCAGCATGCGCAGCAGCAGGGCCATCTCCCGCGGCAGCTGCAGATGGTGGCTGCGGATAATGCCAAGGGCGCTGTTGATGATGCGGCCCACCGGGGCGTTTCCCAGGGTTCGCCCCTCGTACAGGCGGATGAGCTGCTGCAGGTCAAGGCGCAGCCGGAGCCGGTCAACGCGGCGGGTCCTGACGCACATCCGCGTCAGCGCCGATGCCATCCGGTCCGGGTCCTTGCGGAGGACGGCGACGAAGAGTGCCGAAAGCTGGGCCCGGAATTTGTCGTCAATCTCCCCCACCATGCCAAAGTCGATGAGCCCGATCCTGCCGCCCTGCTCCACGAAAATGTTGCCCGGATGGGGGTCGGCATGGAAAAAGCCGTCGTCGAAGACCATCTTCATTTCGGCGTCTGCCGCAGCGGCGGCGAGCGCCTTGCGGTCAATTCCCGCGGCATCCAGTGCGGCGGTGTCAGTCACCTTCAGCCCGTAGAGCCGCTGCTGCGTCAGGACCGTGGCCGTGCTGAACTCGTCATATACAGCCGGAATATCGACGGCGGGGTTGTCCTCGAAATTCAGTGCGAACCTCCGGGCGTTGCGGCCCTCCTGCGTGTAGTCCAGTTCGGAACGGAGCGTCTCGGCGAATTCGTCCATCAGTCCCTGAACGTCGTAATCCCGTGCCGCTTCCCAGTGCCTGCCGGCATACCCCGCCAGCCCCTGCAGGATGTCAAGATCCTCATTAACCTCCTCATCGACTCCGGGACGGCGGATTTTCACCACGACATCGGCGTTGCCCGGCAGCCTCGCCCCGTACACCTGACCGATCGATGCCGTGGCCAGCGGTGTGGTGTCGAAGCGGGTGAACCGGCTCAGCACATCCTCCCCCAGCGCCGCCTGGAGCACGGGGTGGATCTGCTCCCAGGGCACGGGTTCGGCGTTATCCTGCAGCTTGGACAACTCCCGCTGGTATCGGGGCGGCAGCAGGTCCTGACGGGTCGACAGCAGCTGGCCCAGCTTAATGAAGGTTGGGCCTAGTTCCTCCAGTGCTTTGCGCAGGTACTCGGGCGTGCTGTTGGGGTGTTCCGGGCGGTCCCCCGGCTGCGCCTTGCGCCGGAAGGGCAGCCGGGCGTCCAGACCGGACGCGGACACCAGGAATCCCAGTCCGTTGCGGTACAGGATTTCCGCCATCTGCTTGTAGCGGTCAAGGTGGCTCTTCACACGTGGCTCCCGTCCCGGCGGCATGCCGTGAGCAACTGCAGCCGTCTTTGAACCTTACGGCGGCTGCGAAAGCCGGAACAGGGTGCCGGCACCCTTTCGCCCCTCCGGGCCGCGGCTTAGACTCGGAGCCCTGTCGACGAGGAGGCGTACATGGAAATTCCAGCCATGCCGGACCTGACGCTGGAAGAGAAGCTGGAGCTCCTTTCCGGTGCGGGATTCTGGGAAACAGCAGCCTTTCCCGCCCAGGGGATTCGGGCCCTGGTCCTTTCCGACGGCCCGCACGGCGTCCGGCGCCCGGCCGGTGATGGAGCGGGGCTGGAACTGGGCGAGTCGCTTCCCGCCACATGTTTTCCCGCCGAGTGCGCGACGGCGTGTTCCTGGGACCGCAGCCTGCTAGCGGAACTGGGCACCGCCGTCGCACACGAAGCCCGCGCCCAGGGCGTGGACGTCCTGCTGGGACCGGGCCTGAACATCAAGCGAACGCCGCTGTGCGGACGCAACTTTGAGTATTTCTCCGAGGACCCGCTGCTCGCGGGTGAACTGGGTGCTGCGTGGACGGCCGCCGTCCAGGCGGCGGGCGTGGGCGCCAGCCCCAAGCATTTCGCCGCCAATAACCAGGAGGCGGACCGGATGCGGGTGGATGCCGTGGTTGATCAGCGGACCCTGCATGAAATCTATCTGCGCGCATTCGAGATAGTTGTCCGCACTGCCGGACCGTGGACCGTCATGGCCGCCTACAACAAGGTCAACGGCCTGCATGCCGCTGAGAACCCCTGGCTGCTCGGCACCGTGCTGCGCGACACCTGGGGTTATGAGGGCGTGGTGGTGTCGGACTGGGGTGCGGTGACTGACCGGGCGGCAGCGCTCGCCGCCGGATTGGATCTGGAGATGCCGTCCAGCGGCGGTCTCGGTGTGCGGGAACTTGCCGCGGCCCTGGACGCCGGCACCATCACCGAGGAACTGGTCAACGTTTCAGTGGAACGGATCCTCGCCCTAATGCGCCGCGCCCCGGTGCAGCCGGATGCCGGCGCAGGGACGGCTGCGGGGACGGCTGACGGGACCAGCGCAGGCAGGGCTGCGGGCACGGCTTCAGGCACCGCCGGAGCAGAGGCGGACTACGCAGCGCATCATGACCTGGCCCGCCGGGCCGCGGCCGCGTCCATGGTGCTGCTGCAGAATGACGGCGGCATCCTTCCCCTGTCTTCGGAGGGCACCCTGGCGGTGATTGGCGAGCTGGCGCGCACACCCCGGTATCAGGGCAGCGGATCCTCCCGGGTAAACCCCGTTCGGCTGGTCACGCCCCTGGACGGACTGCAGGAGCTGGTGCCCGGACTGCTGTTTGAGCCCGGCTATGTCCTGTCCCGGGAATCGCCCTGTGCCGGAGAGGACCTGGTGGAAATGGCTGCTGCCGCCGCGGCGGCGGCCGACACCGCCGTCGTCTTCCTGGGCCTGCCGGACGCCGCGGAAAGCGAGGGGTATGACCGCACCACGCTGGATCTGCCCGATGCGCAATTGGAGCTGCTCACCGCCGTCACCGAAGCGAATCCGCGGACCGTGGTGGTGCTTTCCAACGGCGGTGTCGTAAATATGGGCTGGGCGGCTGACGTGCCGGCGGTCCTGGAGGCCTGGCTGCCGGGCGAAGCGGGCGGCGGCGCGGTAGCCGACGTGCTCCTGGGCCGGGACGAGCCGGGCGGACGGCTGGCCGAAACCGTACCACTGCGGCTGTCCGACACTCCCGCCTACGGCAACTATCCCGGTGAGGGTGGAACGGTCCGGTACGGCGAGGGCCTCCTGGTGGGTTACCGCTGGTACGACACCCGTGGCATGGAGGTGGCCTACCCCTTTGGCCATGGGTACTCGTACACCAGCTTCGCGTATTCGGATCTTGGGGTGCGAGTGGTGGGCGCCGGGTCCGGGCAGCTGGTCCATGTTGAGCTCACCGTGACGAATACGGGCGGGCGCGCCGGCAGCGATGTGGTGCAGCTGTATTCCGGCGCCCCGGGGGATGACGCCGGTCAGCAACGGCCGCTGCACCCGCGGCGTGAACTGCGCGGCTTCGAAAAGGTGCGGTTGGAGCCGGGTGAGTCCCGGACCGTGGAGTTCCGCCTCGACGTCCGCTCCCTGTCCCGCTATGAGCCTGTCACCCGGACCTGGGTGGCGGATGCCGGGGAATACCGGCTGGAGATCGGGGCGTCGTCACGGGATATCCGGCTGGCCGGAGTCGCTGCCCTGGACGGAACCGTTCCCGCTCCCCTGCTGGGCATCGGATCATCAATCGAGGAATGGCTGGCCGATCCGGAAGCGGCGGCCGCGCTGGTCTCGGCCCTGAGCGAAGCAGGCGGCGAAGGGGCCGGCTCAGCATCCGGCTCAGCATCCGGCGGAGCCCAGCTGGCTGCGTCCCTGGCGCTTGTGGGCAGCATGCCGTTGAACCGGCTGGCCCGGTTTCCCGGCAGTCCTGTCACTCCTGAACTGCTGAAGCGCCTTGAAGCGGCACTGAAGTCACGGCGCGGAAGCTAGCGGCCGCTGCCCCAAGCCTTGGCGTATCCAGGCGACAGCCCCGCGCCAGGCGACAGCCAGAGTCGGGCGACAGCCAGAGTCGGGCGACAGCCAGAGTCGGGCGACAGCCAGACTCAGGCGACGCCCCAGCCTTCGTCCACCGGCATGATCGCCCCGGTGACATTGGCGGCGTCGTCGCTGAGCAAATAGGTCATGGGCGAAGCAATCTGCGCAGATTCGATCTCCGGCGACGTGAACGTTGGGGCCGGCAGCGGCCCGGCGCCGCCGAGCGAGCCATAGTTTGATTCCAGGGCCGAGCGGGTGGGCCGCGGAATAACGGCATTGACCCGGATGCCGCGCGGACTGTAGATGTACGCGGCGCTGCGGGTCAGCCCGATCACGGCATGCTTGGACGCGGTGTAAGCGGCGCCTGCGATGGAACCGCGGAGTCCCGCCTGGGATGACACGTTCACGATGGACCCGGCGCCGCGAGCAAGCATCAGCGGAATGATGGCCCGGGACAGCCTGAACGGTCCGTCAACATTGATCCGGAAGACGCTCTCCCACAGCTCGTCCTCCACCTCGTGAAGGGCAACCATGTCATCGGCGATTCCGGCAACCACGGCGAGTCCGTCCACCCGGCCCCGCGCCTGCACCGCAATTTTGTTCACGTCGTCCTGGTTGGAGATATCAGCCACAATGCCGGTAATGTCCAGCTCCGGGTTCATCTCCAGCAGCGCTTCCGTCCGCAGGGAACTGAGATCGATGGCGAGGACGTGGCCCCCTTCCCTGGCCACGCGCAGCGCGGTGGCCCGGCCAATCCCCGAGGCCGCCCCGGAGACCACCACCGTTTTGCCGCGGAACCGGCCTTCGACAATGGGCTCCTCCCAGTCATTGGGAGCAGAGGGTGGTGCTGAGGGAAAGAGGTGGGCTGTGGTCGGGCGAACCGAGGGGAGGTCGATGAGCGTGTTGGCTGCCTGCACCATGAGGTTCAGGTATTCCGGCGTCACCACCCCGTCGCTGAGGGTCACCAGGGAGGAAAGCGGCAGCATCCGCATGGCATAGAGTGCGCGGGCATCCGGGCTGCGGCGCGCCAGCACGTCAATCAGGACGGTGCGTCCGGTGGGGTGGTCGAGCCACTCGCCGATCAGCGAATCGGCTCCCAGGTGTGCCGGCTCAGGCATGCAGGCTCCGTTCCAGCCCGGAATCCGGGCGGCCGGCGCCGTCCCGCGGTGCCGGACCGCCGTCGTCACCGGGCTTCAGTCATGGGCTTTGCTGCTGCTTTGAGTATCCCACGGCGGTCTTCGCCTGGCCTCCCTGCGGCCGCCTGCGGCCCTCCCGGGAAGGAAAAACCGCTAGGCGTCGAACGTCACCGGCGGAATGTGGTGATCGGGGAGCCGGTCACGGTCATAGGTAATTTCGGTGAAGCCGTGGGGCACCGGGTGTCCGTGCCCGTCCAGGCTGACGAAGACTATCCGGTCTATCGTGAGGATGCTGCGGCGGGTGATCATGTTGCGCACTTCGGCGCGCATGGTCAGTGATGTCCGGCCGAACTTCGTGGCACGCAGGCCCATTTCAATCATGTCGCCCTGCTGGGCGGAGCTGACGAAGTTGATCTCCGACATAAACTTGGTGACCACTCGGCCGTTGCCCATCTGAAGGATGGCGTAGATGGTTGCTTCTTCATCGATCCATCGCAGAAGACTGCCGCCAAACAGGGTGCCGTTGGCGTTGAGATCTTCGGGACGGACCCACTTTCGGGTATGAAAATTAATGTTCTCGAGGTCCATATTTCAAGACTATCCAGCGGCGGCATGAAGATGTGGCCGGCTGTGACCGAGCAGACGGACCGCGGTCACACCCCTTGCACCTGCCGGTGCCTTCCGCCCTGCACCAGGGCAGGGCCCCTCTTTGTCCTAGTGAGGGAAAACACCTGTCAGGTGCTGTTCTTCCCCGGCATTTCGGAACCGGGAAAACAAGAGCACGACGGCGGCCACCAGCAGCAGGGCGCAGGAGGTCCACAGTGCTGCGCCTGTTCCCGCGGCGGCGCTTATCAGCCCGCCCAGCGGTGCCCCGAGGACAATCATCGCCCGGTTCGCGGACCGCATGGTGGCGCTCATCCGTGCCAGCAGCCGGTCGGGTGTCACTGCCTGCCGGTAGCCCATTTCCAGTGGGCCTTCGAGTCCCATCGCCATGCCGAACAGCAGCTGCCCACCGCCTGCCAGGGCCAGGGACCACCACAATTCCACCGGCCACTCCGGGAGAGGTCCGCCCTGTCCCCGCCCGCCGGCGGCCAGCGGAGCAAGGGCGACCAAGGCGATCGCTGCCGGTTGGATGATCCGTGCGGCAATAATGGTCCGTCCCGTTCCCCACCGCAGCCCCAGCCCGGTGGAGAGCGTGGTGCCGATTACGGCTCCCACCCCGGCGCATCCCAGGATGAGTCCCAGTCCCGCCGGCCCCAGTCCGAGCTCCTTCAGGATCACCGCCGGCAGCACCGCTCCCAAGACCGCGGAGCCGATGAACCATATGTGGGTGCTCAGGGCCATTGGCGCGAGATACGGATGTCCGTAAACCCAACGCAGGCCCTCTGCCACCCGTGAAAGGAAACCTGCTTTGGCGGCATCCGGGACGGGTTCCGGCTCCTGTTTGGCATCCGGTTTGAGAGTCAGCAGTATCACCGCCGAGAACAGATACGATGCGGCGTCCACCAAAAGTGCAAAGGGTGCGCTGACCAACGCCACGAGGCCACCGGCCACAGCGCTTCCCGTGGTCTGCGCGGCGGTGTCGCTTTGCTGGAGCCTGGCGTTGGCCCGCGTGAGAAGCGGCCGTGGAACCAGCCGCGGAAGGAAGCTCTGATAGGCGGCGTCGCTCGTCAAGGCAAGTGTTCCAAAGGCAAACATGAGGAACATCAGCCACGGCACGGTAAGGGACGCTGTGGCTCCTGCGGCGCAGATTCCGGCGAGGACCAGACCCCTGCCCAGGTCTCCGGCTACCAGGACCGTGCGGCGGGGAAACCGGTCCACCCATATCCCCGCCGCAAGGCCAAAGAACAGGTACGGCGCCCAGCGCGCGGCGTTAACCAGGCCCTGGTCCAGGGCAGTTCCGTCCATCGTTACCAGAATCAGGACGGAGACCGCGAGCGTGGTGATGTAAGTGCCGAAATCGGAGACGGTCGAAGCCAGCCAGAACCGCATGAACGCCGGATTCTGCCGCAGCCGAACCCGGGCCGCAGACGGTTTTTCCCCTGCCTCACCCATTGTTCCCCTCCCCTTGGTGCAAGCAGTCTCCCATCCCGCAAGCACATCAGGTTCCGCCTTCCGCATCCGCGGCGTGCCGCACCTTTACCCTGGTCCCGGTCCGGTGCTAATTTGGGCGAACTTTCGCCCACCCCGCCCAGGAGCCTCCGTTATGACCAGCGCATTGTCTTCCATCACCCTTGATGCCGTGGACACCCACCGGATGGCGGAGTTTTGGACTCAGGTTCTGGATTACCGGATCACGGAGGAGGAGGACTCCTTCATCAGTCTCGCGTCCTCCGACGGCGACGGCCCGCCGATGTATATCCTGCCGGTGCCCGAGGCCAAATCCGTGAAGAACCGGCTGCACCTGGATCTGCATGCGGTTGACTGCACCCAGGAGGAGGAAGTGGAGCGCCTGCTGGCGCTGGGCGCGGTACGGGCCGACGTCGGCCAGGGCCAGGGTCCTGGAGTTACTTGGGTGGTGCTGGCAGATCCGGAGGGCAATGAATTTTGCATCCTTGCCTCATCGTCCAGTTCCGGACCGGCCGGTTCCTAGGCTTCTCTTTTTCCCGACCAGCACCTTTTCCCGTCTAGCCTCTGTCCGGACCGGGCCGACCGAGGCCGGCCGCCTCATCCCTGCGGTCCGCCGGACCCTGATCGAGCCGGAACGGCGGATATTCATCGCGCATCAAGGCCCCATAGGCAAGGACACGGTAGGTCCAGCGGTTCAATCCCATGAGCAAGTCGAACAACTGGCGGGGGTAGCGTCCGGTAAACAGCAGAATGAGCGCTGCAATGAGAACCAGCAGCCCCAGCAGGGACAGGCCCTGCCGGCTCACCGTGGTGTACACGCCGCCGGTCCAGCCTTCATCCCAGTCCTGCCACATGCCTGCACCCCACCGGGTCCAGCCGCCGTACTCCATTTCTTCCGGGCCGCCGGCCCGCCAGAACCGGTTCACAACAAGTGTTGCTTCGGTGATGGCACTGACCACCAGCGCCTGCGGGAGCACCAGCAGCCACCACTTCACCAGCACCAGCCAGCGTGAAAGCTCCCGGGGATAGTCGACGCCGAAGTCCGCGGGATAGTCGGTCCGTTCCAGGGTGAACGGTGGATACCGGTCGGTGCCCAGCACCCGTGTGGCGTAGAACGTCACCCGCCAGCTCCAGCGCACCACGCCCACGTTGAAGTCAAAGATGCCCCGCGGATAGTGTCCGGTGAAAAGAATGACGATTCCGGCAATCACCGTGGAGACAAAGAAAGCAACCCACAGGAAAAAAAGCACGATGTAGTGCGGAATGGCGAGGAACCATTTCACCAGCCACATCCAGCGCGACACGTTGGGGTCCAGCTCGCCGTAGAGCCGGGCGGGATAACGTGGTCCCGTCAGTCCCGGGTCCCGGACGCCGACGGCGGTCGCCCCCGCTGCGGCTGCCCGTACGGCTCCGGACACCCGTGCGCCCGGCGTCGCGCCCGCCGTCGGCCGCTGTTCCCTGCCGTACCTGTCCTGCATCTGTCCGTAAGTTTGGGGTGTTCCGGCGGTTTGGGGTGTTCCGGCCGGCTGTCCGGAAGCGGGCTGCAGCCCCGCACCCGGACCCTGTCCAGCTTCTGCCGGCCCTCCGGGCTGCCCCGGCAGCCCGGCCGAGGAGTAGCTGCCGTAGGGACCGCCCGGCCCCACTGAACGCCGCCGCAGGCCTGCGGCGCCGGCTACTGCGAGCCCGATGCCGGCTACAAGCAGCACGATGCTGCTGATCAGCAGGATCCAGGTCAGCGGTCCGAGCAGATCCGTGCGGGCGCCTATCTGCAGCTCAGCAGACACCGGCCTGCTTCCGTCGGCGTTCATCACCACCACGGTCCAGCTGCCGTTCTCGAGGTTCCATTCCAGGGACTGCTCACCGCTGCCGCTGGTGCTGGAGGCCCAGAAGTCCTGATCTTCGGGGAGTCCGTCGGGGGCACCCCCCTGCCGTTCCTCGTAGTAGGCACGGAACGGGTCAAAGGAAACCTCCTGCAGCTCGCTGTGCTGCACGTCCAGCAGGTACCGCTCCACCTCCGCTTCCGGGCCGATGCCGAGGAACAGCTCCTTGCCGGTGTTGGCCGGCCGGCCCTGGACCTGCAGCGTTCCCACTGCATCACCAGCCTGGACTCCCGGGCCAACCTCGATCTCCGACGTCGTGATTGCATAGGTGTCCACCTCGTAAACGCCCTCCGGCAGCGACAGGAACCTGTCCTCCCCCTGCCGCGCGTTGAGCACGCCAAGAGCCGCTGCTCCCGCTGCCAGCCCCAGCCCCATCAGGATCAGAAGGCTCCCTATGACCAGCATGACGATTCGGCTTGTTCTCACGGCGCAGCCCTAGTCCGGACCACCCCTGTTCTCAGGGTTCGCTCCAGCACCCTCAGTGTCAAGTTTCCCGGGCGTGCAGGGGAAGGGCACCGCCGGACTGTCCGGCGGTGCCCTTCCAGGGGTGAAACCTGGTGCCTCAGAAATTGATCATGTGTCCCGTGAGGCCGTGGAATGCTTCCTGCAGAGCCTCGCTGAGCGTGGGGTGCGTGTGGACGTTGCGTGCCAATTCGTAAGCTGTCAGATCCCATTTCTGCGCCAGGGTCAGTTCCGGAAGCAGCTCGGAAACGTCCGGACCGATCATGTGCCCGCCCAGGAGCTCCAGGTGTGCCCTGTCCGCCACGAGCTTGACGAATCCGACGGGCTCGCCCAGGCCGTGGGCCTTGCCGTTGGCGGTGAAGGGGAAGGTGCTGACCACTACGTCATAGCCTTCGTCGCGGGCCTGCTGCTCGGTGAGGCCGAAGCTGGCAATCTGCGGCTGGCAGAAGGTGGCCCGCGGCATCATCCGGTAATCGCCAAGCGCCATGGTTTCGGCTTTCCCGATGGTCTCCGCCGCCACTACGCCCATCGCTTCGGCCACGTGGGCGAGCTGCAGCTTCGCGGTCACGTCGCCGATGGCGTAGATGTGCGGGACGTTGGTGCGCATGAATTCGTCGATGCCGATGGCGCCGCGGTCGGTGAGCTGGACCCCGGTTTTCTCCAGCCCGTAGCCTTCGGTCCGTGGGGCAAACCCAATCGACAGCATGACCCGGTCAGCCTCGATGGAGCCTTCCTTGCCGTTTTTGTCCGTGTACGTGACGGTCACCGAGGATCCGTTATCCGTAACCGTTTCCACCTTGGTGGACGTCAGGATGGGCACACCCATCTTTTTGTACTGCTTGGTGATTTCCTTTGACACGTCGGCATCCTCATTTGGCAGCGCGCGGTCCAGGAACTCGATGATGGTCACGTCCACCCCATAGCTGCGGTGCACGTAGGCAAACTCCATGCCAATGGCACCGGCTCCCACGATGACCAGTTTTTTGGGCAGGTCCCGGTCCATGATCTGCGCTTCGTAGGTCACGACGTTGTCGGACAGCTCCACTCCGGGCAGCAGCCGCACGTAGGTGCCGGTGGCAAGGATGACGTTGTCGAAGGTGACCGTTTCGGTGCCGCCCTTCGAGAGGCTCACCTCGAGGCTGTGGTCATCGGTAAAAACCCCGTGGCCGTCGTACTCGGTGATCTTGTTCTTCTTCATGAGGAAGTGCACGCCCTTGACGCGGCCGTCGGCCACCTGCCGGCTGCGGTCGAAGGCGGCACCGAAGTCAAAGCTGACGTCGCCGCTCATGCCGAAGGTTTTCGCCTGGTTGTTGAAGATCTGCGCCAGTTCGGCATTACGCAGCAGTGCCTTGGAGGGTATGCAGCCAACGTTCAGGCATACTCCGCCCCAGTACTTTTCCTCCACCACCGCCACGCGCAGCCCCAGCTGCGCTGCACGGATGGCTGCCACGTAACCTCCCGGACCGGCTCCCAGGACTACGACGTCGTAATGTTCACTCATGCTGGCCAACTCTCCTTTTGCGCGGTGCGGTAGGGGTTCAAGCGGTACAAGCTGGGTTAACCCTCTCACGGCCCGTCTGTGGACTCCATCACGGAAGCGGCCGGATTAGAGGTACCCTCGGTAACCCGCCCAGGCCCGGCGCCGCTCGGAGAAGGGGTCGGATTCAACCCGGTCTTCCCGGTCAAAAATCCGGGTCCTGCGCTGCACCGGCTCGTACCGCGGCCAATCGTCGCCGGGATTGCCGGTTCGGGCCAGGTTCAGCAGGGTGCCCTGAAACCGCGCTGAGAGTTCCTTCATTGCGCCGGCGCCGCCTAACAGGGACAGTGCCCGGGTGATCGGCTCCCGGGTTTCCCCGAACATCACGGGCACGTCCATTGCATGGGTTGCGCCGAATCCCAGGAGGTTCATCAGGGGCGTCGCGAAGTCATAGCGGTAGGACCAGGTGGGCGCCACCAGCGAGTGATACTCGGCCACCATTGTGGAGGGATACCAAAACACTAGGTCACCGCTGATTTCCACCGACCGCTCCTTGGACGGGTATCCGGGATAGGCGGCAAGCACCCGGTCCTGGGCTTCGGGATCGGTGCCGGCGAACATCTTCTCGATCCGGTCCGGCGTGGAGGGCAGGATGTCCACGATTTTTGCGAACAATGCACCTTCACGGGCCATGGTGCCCAGCACCAGCGGCACCGGCGCAGCCCGCCCCTGCCGGAACATGTCAATCGGGTGCTCGGGCAGGAAATCGCCGTCCACCACCGGTGAAACGCTGAGGGAACCCGGCTTGTCAGCCGGCCCGATCTTGGAGGTGAGTTTGTTGGTGGCCCGGACCAGCGCTTCAGCCGGCAAAGTGGACAGGGCCTGTGCCGCGTCCGAAAGGGGAACATGAAGGATGTGCAGGAGGTCCCGGGCCCAGGCTGCGTGCAGGTCCAGGGAGTAGGCGCTGGAGGGCGCCGCGCTCTGGGCGTAGGCCTGGTGGAAAAGCCCTCTCGCCGCGGGAATGCACATGAGCGACGTGACGGAAATGCCGCCGGCGGATTCCCCAAATATCGTCACGTTGGTGGGGTCCCCGCCAAAGGCGGCGATGTTGTCCCGCACCCATTCCAATGCCGCAACCTGATCCCGCAGGCCCAGGTTGGATTCAAAGGTGCGGTCTGCGGTTGAGAAGGAGCTGAAGTCGGTGAATCCCAGGGCGCCGATCCGGTAGTTCAGGGAGACATACACGGCCTCACCGGTTTGCACGAGGTATGCGCCGCGGTAGGTCTTCACGGTGGATGACCCGGAGCTGAACGCACCGCCGTAAAAGTAGACAAGCACCGGCAGGCGTTCGGAGGAGGGTTCCAGCGGTGCCGAGACATTCAGTGTCAGGCAGTCTTCATCCATCGGAGCACGACGCCGTGATCCGGTCAGTGAAGGATTCCGGGACTGCGGCGGCGCTGCTCCGAAGCTGGAGGCGTCCAGGACACCGCTCCATGGCTCCGGCCTGCGCGGCGCCCGAAGCCTCAGTTCCCCCACAGGCGGAGCAGCGTACGGGATGCCGCGCCAGGTGCGCACTCCATTGGCCACAATTCCCCGGACCGGGCCGTCGACGGTGGGAATCAGCAGGGGAATCACGTCTGTTGTCATGAGCTGCTCAATTCACTGTCAGCGGTTTTGGCCCGGCCAATCGCCCTCCGCGCTAACGTCCGGGGGCGTACCGCGAGGCCAAAAACCGGAGGGCCTTAAAACCATAGACCCGGCATACTCGCGCGTCCTAGCCTCCGGACGCGTTGGGCTGGCCCTTCCCCTGAAGTGGTCGCCCATGCCCGTTTGTCCAGGGCTTGGGCTGGTGCCTCAGGTCCCGGTGCCCAAGGTCCGGCCATGGCTTTGGGCACCCGGTTGCCCTCAGGCTGGGGACACCGCGTACGGATAGTCGCCGGAACGGCCCTGGAAGGCCAGGACGGCTGGATTCAGGATCCTTCCACCGCGGATTTCGATGGCGCGGGCCACGCTCGATTCCGCGTCCCAAGCTGCGGGACCGGACATCACAGTGCGCAGGAACGGCAGGACCGCTTCGCTGATTTCCCAGGTGGCCGAGTCCCACAGGTGAGAAGGGCTGTGGTCCACCGCGTAGTACAGGATGCCCTCTCCAACGGTGAACACCGGATCGGCGAAGGACGTGGGCTTGGCCCAGGAAAATCCCATGCCCTCGTCACAGGACACGTCAATGATCAGGCTGCCTGGAGCGAACTCTTCCAGATCCGCTTCCTGGAGGTAGGTCAGCGGGGCGTTGGGATCCTGGAGCGTGCAGTTGACCACCAGGTCAAAGCCCGCCAGATAGGGCGCCAGCGGCTGGTTGCCGTCATCGGTGATGACATGGCTGAGGTGCGGCTGATCGGCGTCGCGCTCAAACCGCAGAATCCGGGCTGAGTGGATGGGCGAGCCGACTGCGGCGGTCTCCCGGTTGGTGAGCACCTGAACTTCGTGGATGCCCAGCGCATTCAGTGCCGTGACGGCGCCGCGTGCGGTTGCCCCGAAACCGATGACGACGGCGGTGAGCCGGCGCCCGTAGTCGCCGGTCGACCCGGCGAGCTCCAGGGCGTGCAGCACCGAACTGTAGCCGGCGAGCTCATTGTTTTTGTGGAACACGTGAAGCCCGAACCCGCCGTCGGCGTTCCAGTGGTTCATGGCTTCAAAGGCGATCAGTGTCAGCGACTTGTCGACCGCCAGCTGGGTGATCTCCGCGTCCTGGACACAGTGCGGCCAGCCCCACAGCACCTGTCCGTCCCGAAGATCCTGCAGGTCCCGTGCCTGCGGCTTGGGCAGCAGCACCACGTCGGAAGCGGAAATAACTTCGCTGCGCGGAGCTACGCGTGCCACCAGCGGAGAAAGCTGGGCATCGGAGAAACCGAAGCGCTCGCCGTAGCCCTCCTCCAAGATGATTCGGTGCCGCAAATCGTCGTCAATGCGCTCAAGGTGGCGGGGGTGCAGCGGCAGGCGCCGCTCGTCGACTTTCCTCGAAGTTCCGATCACGCCAAGCGTCATCAAAGTGCCATTCGTAGCCGTGCCGCTCATGCGTACCCCCGTGTTGGCCCGGCGGTGCGCCGGGATACCGAGACTACTCCCCCGCCGCCGCCGCGCCTGACCGGCAGGCGCACAAGGCCGGTTCGGGCTGCGGCGGGGGACACGCTGGTTCAGGCTGCCGGTTCAAGCTGCCGGGAAGGATGTGTGTCTCCAGACCCCGTTTAGACTGCCGCGAAGGACCGGTGGCGGGCCCGGCCCGCCGTGGCTGCGGCAGCCCGGCCGGATCCCGCGCTGCGCTCCCGCTGGAGGCGCCGGTGCGTGAGGTACTCGTTCAGGCACAGACCGGCGACGGCGGCAACATTCAGGGCAATCTTCGTCCCCGTGGACCAGTCAGTGGTGACGCAGAGGACCCACACGGCCAAGAGGACCGGAACCTCCGCGCGCACGCCCCTCATTGCTCAGTCCTTGCAGAAAGCTGCTGTGAAGACATGGTGAAAACTCCCCCCAAGAGACCGAGACCTAAGCATGCGCCGGCTGTTCCAGCACAGACCGTCCGTAACTTCTACCACATTCAGGGCCCGCTGCGGTACTTAGGCCAGCATCAGGAAACTGTCACAACGCCATCGGTGACATCCCACCGGGCATCCAGGTGAACGTTCTCCAGCATCCGCCGGTCATGGGATACGAGCAGCAGCGCGCCCTCATAGCTGTCCAGCGCCTCCTCCAACTGCTCGATGGCAGGCAGATCCAGGTGGTTTGTGGGCTCATCAAGCACCAGCAGATTCACGCCCCGCGCCTGCAGCAGGCCCAGCGAAGCACGGGTCCGCTCTCCCGGTGAAAGGGAGGAGACCCGGCTGTTGACCTGATCCGCCTTCAACCCAAACTTGGCAAGCAGGGTGCGGACCTCGGCGCTGTTCATGTCCGGAACGGCGGCTTCGAAAGCTTCCCCCAGCGGCATGGCGGGATCCAGCTGACCGCGTGCCTGGTCGATTTCGCCGACCGCCACTGAGGACCCCAGGGATGCGGTTCCCCCAGCGGGTTCGAGCCGGCCCAGGAGCAGGGCCAGCAGAGTGGACTTTCCGGCACCGTTCGGACCGGTGATACCTATCCGCTCGCCGGCGTTCACCTGCACCGAAACGGGGCCAAGCGTGAAGGAACCGCGGCGGGCCACTGCGGAGTTCAAAGTTGCCACCACGGAACTCGAGCGCGGAGCGGATCCGATGGTGAACTGCAGCTGCCATTCCTTGCGCGGCTCCTCCACTTCGTCCAGGCGCGCGATCCGGGATTCCATCTGGCGCACTTTCTGCGCCTGCTTCTCCGAGGATTCCATCGACGCCCGGCGGCGGATCTTGTCATTGTCCGGAGCCTTCTTCATCGCGTTCCGGACGCCCTGGGAGCTCCACTCCCTCGTGGTCCTTGCCCGGGACACCAGATCCGCTTTTTTGTCGGAGAACTCCTCGTACGCTTCCCGCGCGTGCCGGCGTGCAACGTCGCGCTCCTCCAGGAAGGCGTCGTAGCCGCCGTCGTACACTGCCACCTTGTTCTGCGCCAGATCCAGTTCCACCACGGTGGTGACGCAGCGGGCCAGGAACTCGCGGTCATGGGAAACCAGGACGACGCCGCCGCGCAGCCCCTGCACAAATTCCTCCAGCCGGTCCAGACCGGCCAGGTCCAGGTCATTGGTGGGTTCGTCCAGCAGCACAATGTCGAAGCGGCTCAGCAGGAGCGCGGCCAGCGCCACCCGTGCCGTCTGCCCGCCGGAGAGCGATGTCATCAGCGCATCCGCTCCCACGTCCAGGCCGAGTTCAGCCAGCACGGCCGGAATCCGGTCCTCCAGATCCGCGGCTCCGCAGGCGAGCCAGCGGTCCAGCGCGACGGCGTACGCGTCATCGGCACCCTTAGCGCCGGAGCCCAACGCCTCAGCGGTGGCTTCCATGGTGAGCGTGGCCTCTGTGGCACCGGTGCGGCGGGCGATGTACGCAGCCACGGTTTCCCCCTCCACCCGCTCATGCTCCTGGGGCAGCCATCCGATAAAGGCATCGGCCGGGGCCGTGGACACGGTGCCGGCGAGCGGCTCGTCCGCACCGGCCAGCAGGCGCAGCAGAGTGGACTTGCCGGCGCCGTTGGAGCCCACAACACCCACCACATCGCCGGGGGCGACGGTCAGGTTCAGGTGGGAGAAAAGGGTGCGGTGGGCGTAGCCGCCGGAAAGATCCCGGGCGACGAGTGTTGCAGTCATACCTCCATCCTATTTTGTGCCGGTTCTGATTTTGTCCGCGGCTCCCGTCCGGGATGTCCCCTGCCCCGGCCGTGCGCTCCCGTCCGGGCCGGGCCGCACTCCCGTCCGGGCCGGGCCGCACTCCCGTCCGGGCCGTGCGCTCCCTTCCGGGCCCGTCGCCTTGGCGCGGAGCTGCTCCACCCGGCCTGTTCCGGAAGCAATTTGCGCTCCAGCTCCGGCCACGGCTTCCCGGCCCTTATCCGCGCCGGTGCTGCGGCGTAAATTGGGCTCATGAGCCCAATCCACCCCTCAGGTCCCGGCGCACTCCGCCTGCACTTCCCGCAGTGGCAGGGAGCTTCCGGGCCTCAAACCCATCAGCTGATGAGCGGGGTGGACGCCCACGACAGTCAGCTGTCCTACCAGCTGGGGCCGGAACTGCTGGCGCTGATCTCTCCGGACCACGACGGTCCCACGGCCTATGTGCCGGTCAGTACCGACACCAGCGACGAGGCCCTCGCCACGGTGGACGGCATTTATGCCCGTGAAGCAGTGGTCCGCCAGCTGACGGACGCGCTGGCGCTGCTGCGCGAGGCCGCCCCGGCGTCGGTGGTTACCTTCGGCGGGGAGTGCTCCGTCAGTGTTGCCCCCTTCAGCTACCTTGCCAATCTGTACGGGGATGACCTCGCGGTCCTCTGGATCGATGCACACCCGGACACGGGCGTTCCGGGCCAGTCCTACACAGGTTTCCGGTCCATGGCCCTGGCGACGCTCGCCGGTGAGGGCGATGCCGGCATCCTCGCGGAGCTGCCGGCGCTCGTTCCGCCGCTGAAGATCCTGCAGGTGGGGCTGCGGCACTGGGATGATGAGGGCATTGCGGTCAAGGAGCGCCTTGGCATCCAGAGTGTGGGCCTGACGGATACCGCCGAGGACAGCAGGCGGGTGGTGGACTGGGTTGCCGGCACGGGTGCCTCCCGGCTTGCCATCCATATTGACCTGGATGTCCTGGACCCGCGTGATTTCACGAACACGGCGGGCAGGCAAACGGATGGCATGAGGGCTTCCGATCTGGTGCGCCTTATCGGCGATCTGTCCGCAGCGGCGGAAATTGTGGGCCTGACCGTGACGGAGCACCTTCCGGTGGAACTTATGCGGCTGTCCGGGATGCTGAGGGACTTGCCCATCTGAGTTGCCTGCCTGCATCCCCCGTGGGAGCCGGTCAGTCACGCACGCCGGCGGCGACGTCGTGCAGGACGAAGGTTGCGAACCCCAGCTCGCGTCGTGCGCCGCTCAGCCAGGCGTCCCGATTCTCGCATGCCGCCGCTAGCGCCTGGTTACGATCCTCGGTCGTCGAGGCCTCCCGCACGGCCCAGTCCACCAGCGAGCCGGTCCAGCTGAACTGGTAATCGTCCCACTCCTCCAACGTGCTGACGTGCCCGTACGACGGCTCGAACCCGTGCTCCCGGATGGCCCGCACGAGGCCGGCAAGGTCGGGATAGGCGTCGGCGGAAACCTCAAGCGCTGCCAGCGCAGAAGCCGACGGGGACCCCTCCCAGATACTGTCACCGATCAGCGCTTGGCCACCGGGGCGCAGATGCTGCCGGACAGCGCCCAGCATGTCCTCCATCCGGCCGAAGGCGTGGCTCGCACCGACGCACAGCACCACGTCAAAGAGCCCGTCGTTCCAGGTGGCGGCATCCGTCTCGATCCAGCGCACCCGGTCACTCAGTTTCCGCTCGCCGGCACGCCGGGCGGCAGAGGCGGGAAGCATTCGGTCAATTCCCACGCCAGTGGTTCCGGGATGGATGAGGAGCAGCTCCTGCAGCCACTCGCCCTCACCGCACCCGAGGTCAACGGCGCGGGCGCCGCCGCTTGGGCTCAGCCAGGCGACCAGTTCGCGCAGCCGGTCGGGCGCCACCGGCGCGGCAATGGGGTGGCGCCGGTGGGCGATGTCGAAGATCTCGGAGCGCTGCATCTCAGCGACGCTACAGGATTCAGCCAGGTGTGCAGGCCGCCGTTTATTCCCGCCGCAGCGATAAAGGTGTCCGGGTCTGCCATCAGCGGAACAAGTAGGCATCTGAACCGTCAGCACGCTTAGGGTGACAGGGAACGCTCATTCCTGTTGAACGCGTTTTCCCTTTTTGGAAAGGACTCACCATGTCACGCATAGCCATCATCGGCGGCCACGGCAAAGTTGCTCTGCACCTGGCCAAGGACCTCACTGCCAACGGCCATGAGGTCACGTCGCTTTTCCGCAACCCCGAACACACGGCCGACGTCGAGGCCACCGGGGCAACCGCCGTCGTCGCCGACGTCGAAAACCTCTCCACCGGCGAAATCGCCGAGAAGCTGGCCGGGCTGGATGCCGTGGTCTGGTCTGCCGGAGCCGGCGGTGGCTCCCCGGAGCGGACGTATGCGGTGGACCGGGACGCGGCCATCCGGTCCATGGATGCTGCCAAGGATGCGGGTGCAAACCGATATGTCATGGTGTCCTATTTTGGTGCCGGCCCCGATCACGGGGTGCCGGAAGACAACAGCTTCTTCGCGTACGCGCAGGCCAAGGCGGACGCGGACGAGTACCTGCGCCGCAGCGGTCTGGACTGGACCATCCTCGGTCCCAGCGCGCTGACTCTCGATCCCGGCACCGGCATGATCGAAACCGGTCCCGGTATTGAAGGCACCCAGGTCTCCCGGGAGGATGTGGCCCTGGTGGCCGCTGCCGTGCTGGACCGTCCCGAAACCATCGGGCAGACGATCGAGTTTAACAACGGCACTGTTCCCGTGGATGCCGCCCTTGACTCGCTGAAGGGCCAGGAAGCATGAGTCTCGTCATTGTTGCCACCATGTTCCCCAAGCCCGAGTTTCGGGATGACGTCATCGCAACGCTCGAAGAAGTGATCGGCCGGGTGCACGCCGAGGATGCCGGTTGTGAGTTGTACAGCCTCAATGAGGGCCGTGAGCGGCTCGTCATGATCGAAAAATGGGCCAGTCCTGAAGACCTGCAGGCACATTCGACCAGCCCGGCATTCCAAGCCCTGACTGCGGCTCTGGACGGAAAGATGTCCGCCGAGATGGACGTACAGGTCCTCCAGCCCCACCCGGCAGGCACCGCCGGCCAGGGCCAGGTCTAAAGCAGCAGGATCAGGTCCGCGCCGGTTGCGTTCCCCCGAGAGCGCAGACGGCGCGGACCTTTCCCGTTAACCACGGCCACTCAGCTAACCACGGCCCTCAGCTGCCAAGGCCAGCCAACCAAGGCCGCTCAGCGGATGCTCTCGTATGCCTCAAGCGCGTGCCGGCGGGACTCCTTCAGATCCACGAGCGGTTCGGGATAGAGCGGGGTCAGTGCCTCCGGCACCCAGCGGGTGACGTACTCGCCGTCGGGGTCAAAGCGCTTCGCCTGGGTTTCCGGATTGAAGATCCGGAAGAATGGCGCTGCGTCAGCGCCGGAGCCGGCAACCCACTGCCAGTTGGCGGGATTGCTTGCCGGGTCCGCATCCACCAGTGTCTCCCAGAACCATTCCTCCCCCACCCGCCAATGGATGCCCAGGTTCTTGATCAGGAAACTGGCGGCGACCATCCGCACCCGGTTGTGCATCCAGCCCATCCTCCACAGCTGCCGCTGGCCGGCGTCGACCAGTGGAATCCCGGTCAGTCCTGCCTTCCACGCATCAAGGGGGTCCAGGTCATCGGGCCGGGAATCCGGCCGCGCCTGCGCATCTTTCCCGCGCAGGATCTGCGGAGTCTGCGGTCCGGAGCCCTGCGGATGTTCCCAGGGGAACCCGTCGAAGGCAGGGCGCAGGTTCTTGGTGGCCAGCTCCGGGTTGTGAAAGAGCTGGTGCCAACAGAACTCGCGCCAGCCAATCTCGGTGCCGAACACAGCCGGGCCCGGCCCGTTGCCGCGGACCCGGGACAGCGTGTGCCAGACCTGGAACGGACTCACGTGCCCCCACCGCAGGTAGGGAGAGAGCCGGCTGGTTCCGGGCTTCGCCGGGCGGTCGCGGCCGTCGTCGTAATCCTGCACCGGACCGGCCAGGAAGTCCTCGAGCGCGGACAGTCCGGCTTGCTCGCCCGGGGTCCACGCTTCGGCCAGGCCTGCGGACCAGTCCGGGTGCTTCGGCAGCAGGTTCCAGTCCGCCAGGTCATCCCCGGCGGGCATGCCGCCCGGCGGAGCGGCGGCCTTTTCCGGTGCGGAAAGGGGCGCCCGGAAATCCATTGCTGAGACCGTGCGCCAGAAGGGAGTAAAGACGCGGTAAGGCCCGCCGCTGCCCGTCCGCACGGTCCAGGGTTCGTGCAGCAGGGAAGCCTGGAAACTCTCCGCGTGCACATCCGCGCCGGCGGCCCACGCCTTGACCGCCGTGTCCACTTCCCGCTCCGGCCCGCCGTAGCGCCGGTTCCAGCAGATCCGCTCCGCGCCCGCTTCCTGTACGAACGCTGGAACGACGCTGCCCGCCGGGCCCCGCAGCAGCACCAGCGGAATGCCCAGGGCCTCCAGGTCCTGGCGCAGTGACGTCAATGCGTGGTGCAGCCACCACTTCGCGGCGGCACCCAGCGGCCGGATGCCCGGTGAGTCCTCATCCAGAACATAGAGGGCCACGGCGGCGCCGTCCTGGGCTGCGGAGAGGAGGGCTGGATTGTCAGCTGTGCGCAGGTCGTCGCGGAGCCAGGCGATGGAGACCACGGGCAGGTCCTTTCCTTGGATAAGACGACCCTACCCGGCGCCGGGACACGCCGCGTCTCAGGCCCGGACGCTCTCCCCGGAGGACTCGTCGAAATCCCCGGCGGCCCGGCGGAAGCGCGTCAGGATGGCCGTCAGGTCAGTGAGGTCCCGGCGCCCAAACCCAGGATGGGCGAACACCTCCGCGTTCAGTGCCGAAGCGGCGAGGGGCACCAGTTTCCGGCCGGCGGGCGTTATGGCCACCAGAACCGTGCGCCCGTCCGTGGGATGCGGGCGCCGCTCGGCAAGTCCGGCCTGTTCCAAACGGTCCACGGCGTTGGTTACGGACGTTGGATGCACCTGGAGCCGGGCGCCCGCCTTAGCCATGGGCAGGGCTCCGCTGGCCGTGAAGCTCAGCAGGACCAGCAGTTCAAACCTGGAAAAGGTCAGTCCAAACGGCTTCAGCACGGTCTCCACCCGGGTGAACAGGATCTGCGAGGTGCGCATGACGGCAGTCACCGCCGCCATTCCGTCGGCGGCGTCCCCCCATCCGTGTTCCTCCCAGTGCCGCCGGGCCTGCGCGATGGGATCCTGGGCCAGGGGCTTGCCCGACGCGCTCACCCCCGCAGCTCCGGAAACTCGTCATCCCGGAATTCGACGCCGGACCGGCCGGCGCCGCCGTCGTTCTCCTGCGTCCGCAGTTCCACCCGGCGGATCTTTCCGGACATCGTCTTGGGCAGCTCGTGGAACTCCAGCCGGCGCACCCTCAGGTAGGGCGCCAAGTGTTCGCGGGCATACGCCAGAATGGACAGCGCCGTCTCCCGGTTCGGCTCCCATCCGTCTGCGAGCGCGACATAGGCCTTGGGCACGGCCAGCCGCAGCTCGTCCGGTGCGGGAACGACGGCGGCCTCGGCCACCGCGGGATGCTCGATGAGGACACTTTCGAGCTCAAAAGGACTGATCTTGTAGTCCGAAGCCTTGAAGACATCATCGGTTCGGCCTAGGTATGTGATGTAGCCGGCGGCGTCACGGACCGCCATGTCACCGGTATGGAAATAGCCGCCCTCCATGACAGCCTCGGTCCGTTCCGGATCACCGCGGTATCCCGTCATGAGGTTGAGCGGCTGCCGTGCGAGATCAAGACAGATTTCCCCCTCGTCAGCGCTGAGCCCGGAGGCCGGATCAACAAGGACCACCGGTACGCCCGGGAGCGGCCGGCCCATGGAACCCGGATGCAGCTCCGCTCCAGGGGTGTTGCCCACCAGTGCCGTGGTTTCCGTCTGCCCGAAACCATCCCGGATGGACAGTCCCCACGCCTCCTCGACACGCGATATCACCTCGGGATTGAGCGGTTCGCCGGCACCGATCAGCTCCCGCAGCTGTGCCGGACGTTCCCCCAGATTGGACTGGATCATCATCCGCCACACCGTTGGGGGCGCACACAGACTCGTTACACCGGCCCGATGCAGCTGCTCCAAAAGGGTTTCAGGCCGAAATCTGGCGTAGTTGTAAATGAAAACGGTGGCCTCCGCATTCCAAGGAGCGAAGAAGCTGCTCCATGCGTGCTTGGCCCATCCCGGAGAACTGATGTTCAGGTGGATATCCCCGGGCTGCAGTCCCAGGAAATACATGGTGGACAGGTGTCCCACCGGATAAGAGACCTGCGTGTGCTCGACAAGCTTGGGCCTGCTGGTGGTACCGGAGGTGAAGTAGAACAGCAGCGGATCGGCGGCATCGGTAACCGTCTGAAGCTGTACCGGTGCGGCGGCATAGGCCTGCCCATAGTCCAGCCATTCAGTCTTCTCCGTGAAACCCGGTGCGGCGGTCTGCTGCCCTGCACCGGGCTGCCGCCCTGAATCCACCAGGATTTTCCCGTAGTCCCCGGGAACGCCGTCAAACTTTGCCGCATCCGCAGCGTTGGTGATCACCCACCGTGCGCCGCCGCGGCTGATCCGGTCGGCAAGGTCCGCGCTGCCTGCCGCAGATGCGGTGGGCATGATGACGGCGCCCAGCTTCATGGCGGCGAGCATGCTCTCCCACAGCTCCACCTGGTTGCCCAGCATCAGCATCACAGGGTCACCCCGGCCTACGCCCTGGGCAGCGAGCCAGGCCGCAACCTGGTCGGAACGGTGCGCCATTTCGTCGAAGCTGTAGCGCTGTTCCGAACCGTCCTCCTCCACGATCCATAACGCGCAGGCATCGTTTCCGCGTGCCATCGCATCGAAGTAATCCACGGCCCAGTTAAACGGACCGTCGATCAGCGGCCAGGCGAAGGTCTCCACGGCCTTTTCGTAGCTGCCGGACAAACCGAGCAGCTCGTCACGGGCGGCACGGAACAAAGGGGTGGCATTGTTCTGGTTCATCATTCCTCTTTCGGGTCGTATGCCCTGCCGGCGGCGTCCTGCCCGCCGCTGTTAGCCGCGCCGGCAACCTCAGCCGCACCGGCACCGGCACCGTCGCTGCGCGAATCCGCGGGTCCGGTCCAGGTGAAGACGGGCTCGGTCTTGGCGAGAAAGGCACGGACGCCAATGGCCGGATCCGGAGACACCGCCATCTCCTGCTGCCAGCGGTGGCTGGCGGCTTCCAGGCCCCCGGCTTCCAGCCCCTCAGCTTCCAGACCACCTGCTTCCAGATCCCCGGCAGCAATGATGTCCACCAGCTCCTTCATGGCATGCAGCGACAGCTGGGAACGGCCCGCCAGACGCCGGGCAAAGGACGCGACGTCGGTCCAGAAGTCAGCCTGCGGAATGACCCTCTCCACGAGTCCCAGACGCAGCGCCTGCTCGGCCGGCACAAAGTCCCCGCTGAACAGCAGGTACTTTGCGGCTCCGGGACCGGCCAGCCGGACCAGCCGCTTGATGCCCGACAGCGGGTAGACAATGCCGATCTTCGCCGGAGTGATACCGAAAACGGCGCGGTCGGAGGCGAGCCGGAAGTCGCAGGCGCCTGCGACCTGCCAGGCACCGCCCAGGCAATACCCGTCGACGGCGGCAATGACCGGCTTGGGAAAGGAGGCAATGGCTTCCTCCCCCGCCGTGACGTCACCGCCGTCGTGCAGTCCGTTGTCCGGATTGTGCAGGATGGCCCGCAGGTCGGAAATGTCCGCCCCGGCGGAAAAATCCTCCCCGTCACCGCGGATAATCACCACCTTGACGCTGTCGTCGTGCTCCAGCGGTGCGAGCACGACGGCGAACTGGCGCCACATCGCGGCGGTCAGCGTGTTGCGCCGCCCGGGATTGGCCAGCAGCACGGTTGCCACCGGACCGTCCCTCGTGACCTTGAGGGTCCCTTTGCTCATCGGAGCCTCAGCCGCGCAGCTTGACGTTGATCTGCTTCGTCTGGGTGAACCCGGCGAGCATGCCCTCCAGTGACACCTCCCGGCCAATTCCGCTCTGCTTGTAGCCGCCGTAGGACTGGCCCACCACCTGGCCTCCGCCCTGATTGACCTGTACCCAGCCGGCGTCCACCCGGTGCGCAGTGTTCAGCGCGTTATCCAGGTTGTGGGACCACACATAGGCGGCCAGGCCGTAATGGGACTCGTTGGCCATCCGGATGACGTCCTCGGTGTCCCGCCAGGGAATGGCCACGAGCACGGGACCGAAGATTTCCTCCTGCGCCAGCCGGAAATCGTTCCGGCCGCCACCGAAGACGGTGGGCAGGTGAAAGTACCCCTCGGTCAGCGGACCGTCGTCCGGCACGGAACCGCCGAGGATCGTGGCCATGGAACCGCGGCCCTCCTCCAGATAACCGGAGATGGAGGAGAACTGGCTGTTGTTAATGACCGCCCCCATGTCGGTGGCCTCATCCAGCGGGTCGCCCACGGTCAGGGCACCCAGCTTGGCGGAGAGCCGTCCGAGGACCTCGTCGTAAATGTCCTCGTGCAGGAACAACCGTGAACCGGCGGTGCAGCTCTGGCCCTGCCGGGTGAACCGGGAAGCCAGCAGCAGTCCGTCGATCAGGTCATCATCAACAGCGTCAGGGAACACGATGGACGGGTTCTTGCCGCCCAGTTCCAGCGACACGTGCGCCAGCCGCTCCCCGGCGGTGCGCGCGACGCCGCGGCCCACCTCGGTGGATCCGGTGAAGGACACCTTGTCGACGCCGGGGTGCTCGGCCAGTGCCGCACCAATCACGCTTCCCTTGCCGGTCAGGGCGTTAACCGTGCCCGCGGGCAGGTGCTTGCCGCAGATTTCGGCCAGCAGCAGGATGGTCAGCGGCGCGTCGTCGGCCGCTTTCAGGATCACGGTGTTCCCGGCCGCCAGCGCCGCCGGGAGCTTGAAACCGGCAATCATGAGCGGTGAGTTCCAGGGCAGGATGCAGGCCACCACGCCGAGCGGTTCCAGGCGCGTGTACTGCAGCTGGCCTTCCCCTGCGGGCAGGGTCACGCCCTTGACCTCGCCGGCAATTCCGGCGAAGTAGCGGAACAGGGCTACCAGGGTGGTGACTTCCGGACGGGCCTGGGTGCGCAGCGCGTTCCCGGTGTCCAGGGCGGTGAGGCGGGCGAAGTCTTCGGCGCGGGCCTCGATCTCATCGGCGATGAGGGACAGAGCCCGGGAGCGGACGGTGAAGTGGGCACTGCGCCAGCCGGGGAAGGCCGCACGGGCAGCGGAAACGGCCCGGTCCACGTCTTCGGGACCGCTGGCCGGAACCCGGGCAATGACGGTTTCCCGCTTCGCCGGGTTGAGGACGTCGCGCCATTGTCCGGACGCGGCCGGCACGGGTTCGCCGCCAATCCACATCGGCTGGTCCACACCGGACAGGAAGGAGCTGTAATCGGGGCTCTGGGCGCTGCCGTCAGCGCTGCGCTCCGCTTCCAAGGGAATGTTGAGCTGGGTCATGATGCCTCGTGTTCTCGTCGTGCTCGGATTGCTTGGGGTAATGCAGGGTTCTATGCGCAGGCTCAGCGGTGCTTGAAATCAGGTTTGCGCTTCTCGATAAACGCCGCCATGCCCTCCTTCTGGTCCTCCAAACCAAAGACGGAATGGAAGACCCTGCGTTCGAGCCGGATACCCGAATCCAGCGTGGTCTCGAACGCGGCGTTCACCAGCTCCTTACCCAGCATGACCACCGGAGCCGACATGGACGCGATGGTTTCGGCGGTGGACCGGGCGTCGTCGAGCAGCTCGGCGGCCGGCACCACGCGGGCCACCATCCCCGCCCGCTCGGCTTCCTCGGCGCCGATGGTCCGGCCGGTGAGGATCATTTCCATGGCCTTGGCCTTGCCCACCGCGCGGGTGAGCCGCTGGGACCCGCCGATCCCGGGAATGACCCCCAGCTTGATTTCCGGCTGACCGAACGTGGCAGTGTCCGCGGCAATGATGAAGTCGCACAGCAGCGCCAGTTCGCAGCCGCCGCCCAGGGCATGGCCGGCGACGGCGGCAATCACCGGGGTGCGGACGGCGGCGAGGGTGTCCCAGCCGCGGAACCAGTTGCCCAGGTACATGTCCATGTAGGACTTTTCGGACATCTCCTTAATGTCGGCGCCGGCGGCGAAGGCCCGCTCCGAACCGGTGATGATGATGGCGCCGATGTCCGGGTCGTCGTCAAGCTCCACCGCTGCCGAGACCACATCCTGCATCAGCCCGTAGTTCAGCGCGTTCAGGGCCTTGGGCCGGTTCAGGGTGATGATGCCAACCCGTCCGCTGCGCTCCAGAAGGATGTTCTCGTACTCGCTCATACTGCTCCGCTCTGTTCTGCCGGCTGCGTTGTTCCAGCCGGCTGTTGTTCCTCGGTGGGGTGGTGCGCTCCGGCATCGGCTTCCGGGGCGGCCGGAGTTTCCGAAGCGGCCCGGATGGTCTTGATGACGGCGGAAAAGTCCTGGCCGCCGCCGCCCGACGCCGTGAGGTCCCGGTAGATTTCACCGGCCCGCCGTCCCAGCTCCGCGCGGACTCCGGTGGAATCGAGGGCGTCGGCGGCCAGGCCCAGATCCTTGGCCATTAACGCTGCGGCGAATCCGGGCTGGTAGCCGCGGTTGGCGGGACTGGTGGGGACAGGTCCGGGCACCGGACAATTAGTGGTCAGCGCCCAGCACTGGCCGGAGGCAGCGGAGGCGACGTCGAACAGTGCCTCGTGCGTCAGGCCCAGTTCCTCGCCGAGGACAAAGGCCTCGCTGACCGCGATCATGGACACGCCCAGGATCATGTTGTTGCAAATCTTGGCGGCCTGGCCTGCTCCGGCGTCGCCGCAGTGCACCACCCGGCCGCCCATGACCTCCAGCAGGGGGCGTGCGGCCGCGAAGTCGGCGGCCGCGCCGCCTGCCATGAAGGTCAGGGTTCCCGCTTCGGCGCCAACCACGCCGCCGGATACCGGCGCGTCCAGCCCGCGGTGTCCCATTTCCAGCATCAGCGCGTGGGCGGTGCGGGCGTCGTCCACGGAAATGGTGGAGCACTCAAGAAACAGGGCGTTGGGTGCGGCCGCGGCGAGCAGCCCTAGGCTGTCGCCGTCGCCGGACAACGCATTCAGGACGTGCTGGCCGGTGGGCAGCATGGTGATGACGACGTCGGCCTCCGCCACGGCCTGGTCAGCGGTGGGCATCATCCGGATGCCTTTGGCTGCGGCACGCTCCGCCGCCGCGGGGACCGGATCATAGCCGGTCACGGGGTAGCCTGCGGCGGCCAGGTTGGCGGCCATCGGGCCGCCCATGTTGCCCAGGCCGATGAATCCAACTCTGGTGCCCTGGATCATGTCCTGTGCCTGCGCGGTTTCCGGTTCCTGTCTCATTTCGGCTCCTGGCTCTTAGTGACGAAGTCCGTGCCAATGACCTCCGGGGTGAAGATGTCCGTCTGGCCGCGCACGGGTTCAAAGTATGCGTCGACGTCGCTCCGGCGCACCTCCTGCAAAGATGCGGGCTGCCAGCGCGGATTGCGGTCCTTGTCGATGACCTGTGCCCGGACCCCCTCGGCGAAGTCCGGCGCGGCCAGGGCATGCAGGGACACGCGGTATTCCTGCGCCAGGACGCTCACCAGGTCCGGAAGCGCGCGTGCCCGGCGCAGTGACTGCAGTGTCACCTTCAGCGCCGTCGGCGACTTGGCCTGCACTGCGGCGGCGGCGGAGTTGGCGTCCCTGTTCCCGGAGCGGAGCAGGGCATCCAGGATGGACTCGACGTCGTCGTGACCGTAACACTCATCAATCCAGTGCCGTGCAGCGGCGAGCGGGGCTTCCGGAGCCTCCCCGGCAAAGTTCCGCAGGACGTCCCCGGCCGGTTTTTCGGCGAGCGCGGCGGCCAGTTCCTCCAACCGGCTGCTGTCCACGTAGACGTCGGCAAGCCCCAGGAGGATGGCATCAGCTCCGGTCATGGTTCCGGCGGTGAGGGCGGCATGGGTGCCCAGTTCCCCCGGTGCGCGTGAGAGCAGATAGGTGCCGCCGACGTCGGGCACAAAACCGATGCCCGTTTCGGGCATGCCCACTTTGGTGCGCTCGGTGACGATCCGGTGGCGGCCGTGAGCTGAAACGCCGACGCCGCCGCCCAGGACAATTCCATCCATGATCGCCACATAGGGTTTGGGATAGCTGCTGATCCGGGCGTTGAGTTCGTACTCCTCGGCCCAGAACCGTGCGGATGCGGCACCCCCGTTGCCGGCGTCCCGGTAAATGGCCACAATGTCGCCTCCGGCGCACAACCCGCGCTCACCGGCACCGGACAGCAGGACGGTGGCCACGCCGTCGTCGTGCTCCCACTCGTCCAGCGCGCCGCGGATCGCGGACACCATGGCCGCGGTGAGCGCGTTGATGGCCCGGGGGCGGTTCAGGATGATCCGGCCCAGATGGCCGGTGCGTTCAATGAGGACCTCGGGCTCTGCACTGCCGGCCGGTGCCTGCGTCTGTTCAGGTGCGGTGCTTTTGGTCATCTCAGGCCTCCGCCAAGGTCCGGCCAACAATGAGCTGCATGATTTCGTTGGAGCCTTCCAGTATTTGGTGGACCCTCAGGTCCCGGACGATCTTTTCCAGCCCATACTCCGAGAGGTAGCCGTAGCCGCCGTGCAGCTGCAGCGCCTCGTTGGCCACAGCGAAGCCATTGTCGGTGGCCACCCGCTTGGCAATGGCGCACAGCGCGACGACGTCGGGCGCTCCCCGGTCCAGCGCATCCGCGGCCCGCCACAGCATGGTGCGGGCGGTTTGAAGCTTCATTTCCATGTCTGCAAGACGGAACAGGAGCGATGACTGCTCAATGAGCGGCCGGCCGAACGCCATCCGCTGCTTCAGGTGGGCCACCGTCTGGTCCAGGGCTGCCTGTGCACCGCCCAGCGAGCATGCCCCCATGTTCAGGCGGCCGCCGTTCAGGCCCTTCATGGCAATGCCGAACCCGGCGCCCTCCTCCCCCAGCCGGTTGCTGACGGGCACCCGCAGGTCGGTGAAGATCACCTGGCCGGTGGGCTGCGCGTTCCAGCCCATCTTGCGCTCCGCGGGGCCGAAGGACAGGCCCGGGGTGTCGGCGGGAACAACAATCGCGCTGATCCCGCGGGCTCCGGAGCCGCTGGTGCGCGCCATGACAACGTAGTACGCCGAGCTGCCGGCACCGGAGATGAACTGCTTGACGCCGTTGAGCACGTACTCGTCGCCGTCGCGTTCGGCTTTGGTGGTCAGCGCTGCGGCGTCCGAGCCGGCGCCGGGCTCGGTGAGGCAGTAGCTGCCCAGCGCCTGCATGGAGGCCAGTTCCGGAATCCAGCGCGCACGCTGTTCTTCATTACCGAAGGCGTCGATCATCCACACCACCATGTTGTGGATGGAAATGTAGGCGGCAATGGAAGGGTCGGCTTTGGAAAGCTCTTCGAAAATCAGGACGGCATCGCTCCGGGAAAGACCGGAACCCCCGTGCTCCTCGGCGGCGTAAATTCCGCCCATGCCCAGTTCTCCGGCCTGCGCCAGGACGTCCACCGGAAAGTGCTTCGTCTCATCCCATTTAGCTGCGTTGGGGGCCAGGGCATCAGCGGCAAATTCGCGCACCATGTCCCTGATCGCTTGTTGATCCTCGGTGAGTTCGAACATGCTCCGCCCTTCATTGGTACCGTGGTCGCCCAATTTACTTGGACTACCTAGTAATTGCTAGGGGCTGGCTGGGAGAGATTTTATTCCCCCGGCGTCACCGCACTTAACCGCTGTTCACGCGGCGCCACATTCTTTGCCCGGCGGAAGCCGGGAGCAATAGCGTTGATGGCTGCGGCCCCGAGCAACGGCCGCCCTGAGAAACGGCCGCTTTGGCGCACGTCATCCTGACGGCGGAGGCAGCGCAGTTTGCTCCCGCACTGATCCCGGCTTCCCAACCGCCGCTTTTCCCGCTATTTCTTCGACCCCGGAAGGGGACACTTCCATGCTTATTTCCGGCCTGTTCGTCGGCATCGCACTGGGCTTCGTGATGCAGCGCGGACGTTTTTGCGTCACCGGCGCTTTCCGCGATGTCTGGGTGACCCGCAATACCCGGTGGCTGACCGCCTTCATGGTGGTTGTGGCCGTGCAGAGCATCGGGGTTTTCGCCCTGGATGCAGCCGGCGTCATTAGCCTGGATTCCGGTCCCTTCCCGTGGCTGGCCACCATAGTGGGCGGTTTGATCTTCGGGTTTGCCATTGTCCTGGCCGGCGGCTGCGCCACGGGGACGTATTACCGCGCCGGGGAAGGCCTTGTGGGCAGCTGGCTGGCCCTGATCACGTACGCCCTGTTTGCGGCCGTGATGAAAACCGGGCCGCTGGCCGGGTTCACCACATCCATGCGCTCAGTCACCGTGGAACAAAGCACCTTCCATTCCGTGCTGAACGTTTCGCCCTGGATCCTTGTCGCAGTCCTGACCGGCGGCGTGGCCCTGGCCGTCCGCCATCACCTGAGCAAGCCGAAGTTCACCATGGCCACCCCGCCGCCATCCAAAACAGGTCTGGCGCACCTGCTCTTCGAGAAGCCCTGGAATGCCTTCGCCACCGCTGTGGTGATTGGCCTGATCGCGATTCTCGCCTGGCCGCTGAGCTGGGCCACGGGGCGCGAGGCTGGGCTGGGAATCACCACGCCGTCGTCGAACGCAGTCAATTACCTGGTGACGGGCGATCCAGAACTGGTCGACTGGGGAGTTTTCCTGGTTCTGGGCATCCTTGTGGGCTCGTTCATTGCCGCCAAGGGCAGCGGCGAATTCCGGATCCGCATTCCGGACGCCAACACTGTGCACAAAAGCCTTGGCGGCGGTGCGCTGATGGGCGTCGGCGCTGCGCTGGCCGGCGGCTGCACCATTGGGAACGCCATGGTTGAAACGGCTCAGTTCAGCTTCCAGGGCTGGACCGCCCTGGTGTGCATGATCCTGGGCACCGGGCTGGCTGCCAGGCTCACGATTATGAAGCGCCGCCCTCCGGCACCCGCTGGCACGGCGTCAAGGGCGGCGTCCAGCGCTGCGTCCCAGACGGCTCCCGCAGCCGCCGGCGCCCGCAGCCGCCGGCGCCCGCACCCCATGACCCGCTGCCACCCCACGACCCACTGCTAGACCACATCATTTCCTCCCGAAAGGAAGAACATCACATGGCACAAGTAACCCTCGAAACAAACGGACAGGTGTGCCCCTTCCCCCTGGTGGAAGCCAAGGAGGCCATGACCACGATGTCCGCCGGCGATGAGCTGGTCATCCGGTTCGACTGCACCCAGGCAACAGACGCCATTCCGCGCTGGGCAGCCGAGAGCGGCTACCCGGTGACTGACTTTTCCAAGATCGGCCCGGCGGAGTGGTCCATTACGGTGCAGAAAGCCTAATGCCGGGCTTCGGGGCCGCCTGGGTCCCGGATGTTGCAGTGGCCCGCGGTCCGGCCTGAGCCGCAGCCGCCGCCTGCCACAGATGCGCGGCCGCGTAGGAGCGCCACGGCGCCCAGTCCACGGCCCGTGCGGCCAGGATGCGATGGGCGGCGGCTTTGGCCGTGCCGTGCTCCAGCACTCCTGCCGCCTTGGCGCCGGCAATAAGGGCAACGTCGCCGGTAAGCCATGCATCGGAATCGCCCAGCACCCGCATGGCGATGTAGGCGGCTGTCCAGGCGCCGATCCGCGGCCGGGACAGCAGCTGCGCGCGCATGGTGTCCGGATCGGTTCCCGCACCCACCTCCAGTGCTCCGTTTGCCAGGTCATGCGCCGCGGCCCGCACGGCACGAATGGCCTGTCCGGGCAGCCGAAGCGGCCGGTCAGGGTCCAGTGCCTGCCCCGGAACGGGTTCGGGCACGCAGGCAACAATGTCCGCCGGCGCAGGAAACAGGCGGTCCAGGCCGGAGACAGCGGATCTGTAGGGAGTTCCAGCCGCTGCGGCCAGACGGTTGAGGTGGGTGCGGGCGGCGGCCACGGAGATCTGCTGGCCCACCAGCGCACGCACCACGAGTTCATGCGGTTCCACGTCGCCGGGGACCCGGATGCCCGGGGTGCGCGCCACCAGCGGAGCCAGGGCCGGGTCAGCCGCCAGCGCCGCATCGATGACGGCTGGATCGGCGTCGGCATCAAACAGGGCGCGCACACGGTTCAGTGCCGGCCCGGCGTCGGCGGAGGCGGCAAGTTCCAGGCGCGCCAGCAGCCGCCATTCACCGCCGGGGCCAGCGGCAGCTGTGACCTCGATGGCCCCGGGCCCGTGCGGGAGCATGAGGGTGCGCGCGTACCGCAGCTGTCCGGGATCGCTCAGGTCCGCTGTTTCCACACCGTGGATGGCACGCACCGCGAGGAAGCGGAAGATTCCCGGCGCGTCGAAGGGCTGGCGCACCTGCAGGTCGACGGCCGGCAGGCTCATTGTGGTTCTCACCGCTCCAGTACAGCATCTCCCCCGGCATTCCACTCTGCGGACCCCCTTTGACCGAATTGCACAGCTGCCTTAGTTTTGCTCGTACAAACCACCGGAAGAGAGAGCGCAGCAGATGGAACACAGACACCTCGGCAACAGCGGACTGAAAATCTCCGAAATCATCTACGGCAACTGGCTCACGCACGGTTCACAGGTGGAGAACGACGTCGCAGCCTCCTGCGTTCGCGCGGCACTGGACGCGGGAATCAGCACCTTCGACACCGCAGATGCCTATGCCAACACCATCGCCGAGGGAGTCCTCGGCACCGCACTGAAGAGCGAGCGCCGGGAATCCCTGGAAATCCTCACCAAGGTCTACTGGCCCACCGGCCCCGGCGGCCACAATGACTCCGGACTGTCCCGCAAGCACATCATGGAATCCATCAACGGCTCCCTGCAGCGCCTGCAGACCGACTACGTGGACCTTTACCAGGCCCACCGCTACGACTGCGAGACGCCGCTGGAGGAAACCATGCAGGCGTTTGCCGACGTGGTTCGCCAGGGCAAGGCGCTGTACATCGGGGTCAGCGAATGGAACGCGGAGCAGATCCGTGCCGGTCATGAACTCGCCCGCCAGCTAGGCTTCCAGCTGATCTCCAACCAGCCGCAGTACAACATGCTGTGGCGGGTCATCGAGGCCGACGTCGTGCCCGCCTCCGAGGAGCTGGGCATGTCCCAGATCGTCTTCTCCCCCATGGCCCAGGGAGTCCTCAGCGGCAAGTACAAGCCCGGAGCGGACCTTCCCGAAGGCAGCCGGGCCACCGATGCCAAGGGCGGCGCGAAGATGATCGGCCGGTGGATGAACGACGACGTCCTGGCAGGGGTGCAGAAGCTGCAGCCCATCGCCGACGAGGCCGGGCTCACGATGGGCCAGCTGGCGCTTGCCTGGGTGCTGCAGAACCCGAACGTGGCCGGCGCCATCATTGGAGCATCCCGCCCGGAGCAGGTCACGTCCAACGTGCAGGCAGCCGGCGTGGAGCTGAAACCGGACATCCTGGCACGCATCGATGAAGCCGTGGGTGGACTGGCGGAACGCGATCCCGCGAAAACGCAGTCACCCGAGAGCCGCCCGTCCTAGCAGCCGGCTCAGGCCTGCGCCAGGTGCGCAGCGGCAGCCGGCCCGGCACATCCGCCGGGCCGGCTCCCCTTGCCTGAACCTCAGGCGTGCCCGCGCGTTTGCCGCTCATTTGCAGACTAAGGTGAGTGATCTGAGTTACACCCCTGATCATCCAAGGAGAAACCCCATGGCAGACGCAGCACGGCTGTTCGACGGAGAACGGATTGTCTTTGCGGGCGACAGCGTCACCGACTGCGGACGGCGCGGGGGCGCCGGCGGCGGACTGGGGGACGGCTACGTCCGCATGCTGGCCGAGAGTGCCCCGTTTGCCGGTGCGTCGGTCATTAACCGCGGTGTCGGCGGGGACCGGGCCGAGGACCTGGCCCGCCGGTGGGAAGCTGACGTCCTCGCGGAAACCCCGCATTGTGTATCGGTCATGATCGGCATCAACGACACCTGGCGCCGCTTCGATTCCGGCCAGGAAACGGATCAGGCGACCTTCCTCGCACGGTACCGCTCCATGCTGGAGCGGCTGGCTCCGGACACCCCCATTATTTTGATGGAACCGTTTGTTCTCCCCGTGGACGCCGAGCAGCAGAAGTGGCGGCAGGATTTGGATCCGAGGATTGCGTCAGTGCGCCGTTTGGCCAAGGAATTCGGAGCAGTCCTCGTCCGCACCGATGAAATCCTGAACAATCTGGTTGCGGCGGGCACGGCACCCCAAACGCTGGCGGAGGACGGCGTCCATCCCACGGAACGCGGGCACGCTGCCATTGCCGCCGCCTGGCTGGACGCGGTGGCTGGACGGCCGTGAACGCACCGCTTCCCCTGACGGGCCGCACCGCCGTCATTACCGGGGTCAGCCGGCGGCAGGGCATCGGCTATGCCGTGGCTTCCCGGCTGGCGCGGATGGGCGCGAGCCTGTATCTGGCCCACTACTCTCCCCATGACGCGGAGCAGCCGTGGGGCGCCGACGCCGTCGACGACGTCGTCGCAGGCCTGCGCACCCAGCTTGCTGACGGTGCCCGCCTGGCCCACACAGGCATCAACCTCGCGGAAGCCGACGGCGCCGCGCAGGTCATCGACACCGCTGTGTCCGCACTGGGGCATCTGGATATTTTGATCTGCAACCATGCGCGCAGCGGCGGTGACGGTCCGCTGGCGGAAATGACGGCTGAAAAACTGGATGCGCACTGGCAGGTCAATACCCGTTCGACGCTGCTGCTCACCCGGGGGTTTTCCGAGCAGCACGACGGCCGGCCCGGCGGCAGGGTCATCTGGATGACCTCCGGCCAGATCAACGGGGGCGTGATGGAGAACGAAATCGCCTATGCCACTTCCAAGGCAGCCCTGGCCGGAATCACCCCCTCCGTCGCGGCGGACCTGATCCGCCGGGGAATCATCCTGAACACCGTGAATCCTGGTCCCGTGAACACCGGATACCTGAATGTTGACACTGCGGACCGTCCGCCCGAAGTCCTCGAGGAAGTGCTTTCCCGGTTCCCCGGCGGCCGGTTCGGCGAACCCGACGACCCGGCGCGCCTGATTGCCTGGCTGGTGAGCGACGAGGGCCGCTGGATGGTGGGTCAGGTGCTGACCAGCGACGGCGGGTTCCGCTGAGGACCAGGCGGGGTGCACTGTTCACACCCCGCCTGCCGGGAGATGACTGGAGCTGATCCGGGTCTGCGCCTCTGTGGGGCCACCGGCCCCTAGGACGGGACGCGCACCGGTTCCGGGGACTCCCCCACCACTGCGCCGTAACGCTCCACTTCAATCTCCTGCAGCGTCTTGCCCTGCGTGTCGGGGGCGTACAGAACGCCCACGACGGCGGCTACCAGCAGCAGCGCAATCAGGGTCAGGCCCAGCGGGACAAAGCCGACGGTGGCCAGCATGGTCGGGAAGAAGAAGCTGAGGATGCCGGTTGCGGTCCGGGCTGCGAAGAACAGGATGCCCTGGGCACCGGCCCGGTAGCGCGTGGCGAACAGTTCGCTGGCCCACAGGCCGTAGAAGGCCTGCGCGCCGATGCCGGCGGAGACGCCCCAGAGGACCACGAAGGCACCGAGCACCATGGGCACCGGCGGAGCGAAGACCAGGAGCACCCAGGCGATGAGGCCCAGGGCCGCTCCAATCCCATACAGCAGCCGCCGGCTGTAGCGGTCCGCCAGGCGCATGAATCCGAAGTACGTGGCCAGGACCGTGAAGCCCCACAGCACCACCTGGAGCATGTTGGCCTGCACGCCGTCCAAACCGCCAACCGCTTCGTAGATCCTCGGCATGAAGATGCCCATGGCACCTGCAACGGTGTTCCAGAACGCGTAGACGCCGAAGAGGAACAGCAGCGCCTTGAGGTTGGTCCGGTTGGTGAAGAGCTCGGAGTATTTGGGCCGGGCGCGGCCGCCACTGACGGGGCTGCGCTTGGCCTGGGCTTTCTCCTCGGTCCACATCACGGATTCCTTCAGCCCCTGGCGGATGTACCAGGTCACGAAGGCCACCACAAAGAGGTGGAGGAAAATCAGGCGGCTGCCCAGCAGCCCCAGCGGCCCCACCAGAACGGCAAGGGCGAAGCCGATGACCGGACCCATGGACCATGCCAGCTGGGCGGTGCCCACGTGGGCCGCCCGCTTGTCCGCGGGGGCCTCCTCGGCAATGTAGGTCCACGAGGCCGGCACCCCGGCCCCCACGGCGATGCCGGTCATCACAAAGGCGGCAAGCAGCATCCAGAAGTTGCCGGCGAAGGCAGCAAGGAGGACACCGGCCATGTACAGCATGAGGTCATAGGTGTAGATGAATTTCCGGCCGAACCTGTCGCAGAGCGGGCCGCCGATTGCCGCCCCAATGGCGGCGCCGAAAGCATTGGCGCTCAGCGCCGCCAGCAGTCCGGTGAGGTAGTTGTCAATGCCGAGGTATTCCTGCCACAGGGACAGGCTCGATGCGATCGCAATGATCGATCCGGCTTCGATGTAGTTGGACATGGCCACTGAGATGGTGGCCTTCCAACCTTTGGTTTCCTTGCTGCCAATACGCACGCCGTTGTGTCTCCTGATCTTAGCTGTCCGCCGGCTCTTTCCATCGGCGGTGGCGTCCTTTTGGAACGTTTCATAAAAACGATTCAATGTTAGACTCGACACAGACTACAACAGCTTGCGCGGAAGCTAAAAACGGCCTCCGTCACGATCGCGGAGGTTCATTATGCAGCGGGTTTGCTTCACACTTCAGGTCCGTCCCGAGTGCATTGACGAGTACCGGACACGTCACTCCGCCGTGTGGCCGGAGATGCAGCAGGCCCTCCGGGAAACCGGCTGGCACAACTACAGCCTCTTCCTGAAGCCGGACGGCATGCTCATCGGCTACCTCGAGACCGAGGACTTTGCCGCGGCTCAGGCAGCCATGGACCAACGGGAGATCAACGCCGCGTGGCAGGCGTCCATGGGAGACCTTTTTGAGCCTATGGACGGCCGGCGTCCGGATGAAGCCATGGTGGCGCTGCCGGAGGTCTTCCACCTCGACTAGGAACAGGCGCCTTAACCACACACGGACCGGCCCCTGCAAATGCAGGAGCCGGTCCGAAGGCGTGGTCCGCTGCGGACCAGCTACGCTGTCTAGCCGACGTGGGGAACGGCGGGAACGTCCAGCAGGTCCTTCCTGGACAGCCGGATCATGAAGAAGCTGATCGGAGCAGCCAGGGCGATGGCGGCACCGGCCCACATGAACGCCGAGGAATAGCCGCTGACCAGGGCTTCGAGCTGCGTCAGCGGCAGGGCTTCCCGGCCGCTGAGGTAGCCCGAGACCGCGGCTGTGTAAATCGCGGTGAACAGGGCGGTGCCGATGGACCCGCCGATCTGCTGGGTGGCCGAAACAGCGGCACTGGCCACGCCGGCGTCGTGCTCATCGATTCCTGCCAGCGCCACGTTCTGCAGCGGCACAAAAATCATGGCCAGGCCAAAGCCCAGCAGAATCAGGCCCGGCAGGACCTGAAGCGCGTAATTTCCCTCAACCGTGATCGAGGAGAGCCAGAAGAGGCCGACGGCGCCAACCACCGGACCCAGCGTCATCGGCACGCGCACGCCTGTGCGCGGCAGGAATTTGGACAGCACGCCGGCGCCGGCCGTGATGGCCAGGGTCATCGGCAGCGACGCCAGGCCGGACTTCAGCGGCGAATAGCCCAGGACAATCTGGAAGTAGAAGACCAGGAACAGGATCCCGCCCAGCAGTGCGGCACCGGTCAGGGTGGACACCAGGAAGGCACCGCCGCGCACCCGGTTGGTGAGCACGCGCAGCGGAAGCAGCGGGTTGGACACCTTGGATTCCACCAGGACAAAGACGGCGAGAATGAGGATGCCGACGGCGAGGAACCCGAGCGTTTCCAGGCGCACCCACCCCTCTTCGGCCTGGGCGAACCCGTAAACCAGCGAGGCCAGTCCGGCAACAACCAGAACGGCGCCGGGCAGGTCATACCGCGTGTTGCCGTGCGCCTTGCTCTCCCGGATCAGCGGCAGGCCGCCGGCAATGGCGACGACGGCGATCGGCACGTTCACCAGAAGGCACCAGTTCCAGGACGCGTACTGTGTCAGCACGCCGCCGAGCAGCAGGCCGATGGCCGCACCGCCGCCGCCAATGGCGCCGTACACGGCAAACGCCTTAATGCGGTCCTTGCCCGAGGGGAAGGTAATGGTCAGGATGGCCAGCGATGCCGGAGCCAGCAGCGCAGCGAAGGCACCCTGCAGCCCGCGGGACGCCAGCAGCACTTCGGTGCTTCCGGCGAATCCACCCAGGGCGGAAGCCACGGCAAAGCCGAGCATGCCCACCATGAACGTGCGCTTGCGTCCCCAGTAATCCGCAATGCGGCCGCCGAGCAGCAGCAGCGAACCGAAGGCCAGCGCGTAAATGGTAACAACCCATGTGCGGTCGCCGTCGGACATGCCGAGCTCGCGCTGGGCATCGGGCAGGGCAATGTTGACGATGGTTCCGTCCAGGACCACCATCAGCTGGGCCAGGGCCAGGACGGCAAGGAGCATCCAGCGGTGCGGATGGGTGGAGTGGTCGACGGCGGGTGGTTCGCCGGCGGTGGTCGTACGGTCCATGTGGGGGAAATCCTCAATCAAACGAACTAGTTGGTTGGCTTAGCTAGACTACAGGTATGAGAACCGACGGCGAAGCAACCAAAGCGCGCATCCTGGCAGCGGCGCGCACCGAGTTTGCGCGCTACGGACTTGCCGGCTCGCGGGTGGACCGGATAGCCGCCGACGCCCGGGCCAGCAAGGAGCGCCTCTATGCGTATTTCGGTGACAAGCGGGCACTGTTTGCCGCGGTCCTCGCCCTGAACATGCAGGAGACCAAGGACAGGATTCCCGGCGATGTCACGGATTTGCCCGGCTTCGTGGGTGCCATGTTCGACCACGCAACGCAGAACCCCGGCCATCTGCGCATGCTGGACTGGGCGAGGCTGGAAAATGAACCCGGACTCGCTCCGCAGACACCCTGCGGGCGCCCCGGGCCGGGCACCGAGGACGTGATCCGCGCGCAGGCCTCGGGCATTATCGATTCACGGTGGGACCCGGATGACCTGATCACCATGCTCCTGTCCCTGGCCACCGCATGGGCCCAGTCTCCCGAATTCCTGTTCACGGGTGAATCGGATGTGAAGGATGAGTCCAAGAGCCGCCGCCGCGCCGCTGCCGTAGCCGCAGCCTGCAGGCTTATCGGGCCGGAAAGCCCGCGCCTCCGGGAGTAATCCGGCGACACCGGGGAGCACGCTGATTGGCGGATCCGCTGTCCCGGGCAATACTGGGAGAGTCTTCGCACCCGTTCCCGCATCCGCCCGAAAGGCCGCCCGTGTCAGAGCGAACCATTGTCATCACCGGAGCCAGCGACGGCATCGGAGCCGCAGCGGCGCGAAGCCTGAAAAGCCTTGGCAACCGCGTCGTCGTCGTTGGCCGCTCACCGGAGAAAACCGCGGCGGTGGCCCGGGAACTGGACAGCGACTACCTGCTCGCCGACTATTCCCGCCTAGACGACGTCCGCGCCCTGGCATCCGCTCTGCTGGAACGGTATCCGCGCATCGATGTGCTGGTGAACAATGCCGGCGGCATCATGCGGGGGCGCGAAGAAACCGTTGACGGGCACGAAAAAACGCTCCAGGTCAACCATCTGGCACCGTTCCTGCTCACCAATCTGCTGCTGGACCGGCTGACGGAGTCCGGGGCGAGCGTCATCAACACCTCCAGCGTGGCCAACAGCCTGTTTGCGCATTTTGACATTGATGACCTGGAGTCCCGGCGGCGGTACACCCCGAACCGCGCCTACGGAAACTCGAAACTGGCGAACATCCTGTTCACCCGGGAGCTGGACGCCAGGTACCGGGCCGCCCGAATTTCCGCCGCAGCCTTCCACCCGGGGGCTGTGGCATCATCCTTCGCCGCCGGCTCCACCAGCATCATGCGCGTGATCTACCGGACCGCCCTCAACCGGTTCCTGATCTCGCCCGAACAGGGCGCGGAGACCCTGGTCTGGCTGGCGACATCGGTCCCCGGTGAGGACTGGCAGCCCGGCAAGTACTACTACAAGCGCAAAATCTCCACGGCAAACAAGGACGCCTACGACGCCGCGCTGTCTGCCCGGCTGTGGGACGAAAGCGCCCGGATGGTGGGGCTGGAACCCGCCGCGGGCCGGTAGCCCTCACCGGCAGTTCCGGGCTGGTACGTGACGGTGGCTGAGCTCTCCGCCACCAGGCGGCGCAGATCCGCCAGGGAACCGGACACGGTTCCCGCGGCCCGCGCCTGCACCAGCACGTTACCCAGGGCCGTGGCTTCCACCGGGCCCGCCACCACGGGCAGTCCGGTGGCGTCAGCGGTCAGCCGGCACAGCAGGGCATTCTGCGAGCCGCCGCCCACAATGTGCACAACATCGATCCGCTGACCCGAGAGCTCCCCGGCCCTGGCCAGCGTGCGGGCATACGCCGCCGCCAGGGAATCCAGGATGCAGCGGGTCACCGCCGCGGGATCTTCGGGCAGTATTCCGCCGCCCGACGCCACGGCGGAACGGATCCGGGAAGGCATGTTCCCCGGGGCGATGAACTCGTCCGAGTCCGCATCGATCTGCGGACCCCCGGGCGGCAGCAGTTCAGCTGCTGCCAGCAGGTCCGGCAGGTCAAGGTCCAGGCCGGCGTCGGCCCAGGTGCGCATGGACTCGCTCAGCAGCCACAGGCCGCCGACATTGCGCAGATACCGGATGGTGGAATCCACGCCGCGCTCGTTGGTGAAGTTCGCCCTGCGGCTGGCCTCGGTGAGCACGGGATGCGCCAGCTCGATGCCGGCCAGCGACCATGTTCCGGAGGAAACATAGGCAAAGCCGGGCTGCAGGGCGGGCACGGCAGCCACCGCTGACGCGGTGTCGTGGGAGCCAACGGCCACCACCGGAGTGCCGGCCGGAAGGCCGGTCCGTGCCACAACAGCGGGAAGCAGCCAGCCCACGGTTTGTCCGGGGGCGATCAGCGCGGGAAAGAGGTTTTCCGGCAGTCCCAGCTCGGAGAGGAACTCAGTGGCCCACTCCCCCGCCACCGCATCAAAGAGTCCGGTGGTGGAGGCATTGGTCTGCTCGGTGCGCCGCTTTCCGGTCAGCCAAAAGGCGAGCAGATCCGGGATCAGCAGAGCCTGCAACCCGTCCAGGTTCGCTTCGGCGGCCAGCTGGTACAGCGTATTAAAGGGAAGGTGCTGCAGCCCGGTCACCTCGTACAGCCGGTCCTCGGCGATCTTCCGGTGGACCAGGGGCACCACGGCGTCGGTCCGGTCGTCGCGGTAGCTGTGCGGCAGTGCCGCCAGTTCGCCGTCGGCGTCCAGAAGTGCGTAGTCCACCGCCCAGGTGTCGATGCCAATGCTCACGATCCGCTCCCCACCCTCCGCGGCACGGGCGGCGGCCAGCGTCAGGCCGCTGAGCACCTCTTCAAAAATCCCGGGCAGGTCCCAGCGCAGCGCACCGTCGATCTCCCGGACTCCGTTGGGGAACCGGTGCACGGTCTCCAGCGCCAGCCCGCCGGGCCCCGTCCGGCCGAGGATGACCCGGCCGGACGAGGCACCAATATCGACGGCGGCAAACACGCCGGCTGCAGCCTGCGTGTCCGGCGTGTTCGCGCTCATCGCAGGAAGGCAGCCGCCACGCCGGCGTCAACCGGAATGTGCAGGCCGGTGGTGTGCGAGAGGTCCTCGCCGGTCAGTACCGCCACCGCATTGGCAACGTTTTCCGGCAGCACTTCACGCTTGAGCAGGGTGCGCTGGGCGTAGAACTTGCCCAGGTCCTCTTCCGGAACCCCGTACACCGCGGCGCGCTTGGCACCCCAGCCGCCGGCGAAGATGCCCGAGCCGCGCACCACGCCGTCGGGGTTGATTCCGTTGACCTTCACGCCGTATTCGCCCAGTTCGGCGGCCAGCAGGCGCACCTGGTGGGCCTGGTCGGCCTTGGTGGCGGAGTAGGCGATGTTGTTCGGCCCGGCAAAGACGGAGTTCTTGGAGGAGATGTAGATGATGTCCCCGCCCATGTCCTGGTCGATCAGCACCTTGGCGGCTGCCTTCGAGACAAAGAACGAACCCTTCGCCATCACGTTGTGCTGCAGGTCCCAGTCCTTTTCGCTGGTTTCCAGCAGCGGCTTGGAAATGGACAGCCCGGCATTGTTGACCACCAGGTCCAGTCCGCCGAAGGCCAGGACGGTGGCGTCGATGGCCGCCTGCACCTGGGCCTCATCGGTCACGTCGGCCTGCACGCCCACCGCGACGTCGGCGCCGCCCAGTTCGGCCGCCACGGCTTCGGCGTTTTCCAGGTTCAGGTCGGCGATGACCACGCAGGCGCCTTCAGCGGCCAGGCGGGTGGCGATGGCCTTGCCGATGCCCGACGCCGCACCGGTCACCAGTGCGATCCGGGTGGCGTGGGATTTCGGCTTGGGCATCCGGGCCAGCTTGGCTTCCTCCAGCGCCCAGTACTCGATCCGGAATTTTTCGGATTCCTCGATCGGAGCATAGGTGGAGATGGCCTCGGCACCGCGCATCACGTTGATGGCATTGATGTAGAACTCGCCGGCCACGCGGGCGGTCTGCTTGTTCGCACCGTACGTGAACATGCCGACGCCGGGAACCAGGACGACGGTGGGATCGGCGCCGCGCATCGCGGGCGAGTCTTCGCTGCGGTGGCGGTCGTAGTACGCCTGGTAATCGGCGCGGTACTGCTCATGCAATTCCTTCAGCCGGGCGGCGCTGTCCTCGACGGACGCATCGGCGGGCAGGTCCAGGATCAGCGGCTTGACCTTGGTGCGCAGGAAATGATCCGGGCAGGAGGTGCCCAGGGCGCCAAGGCGCGGGTGTTCGGCGCGTTCCAGGAAGTCCAGAACGACGGCGTCGTCGGTGAAGTGCCCCACCTGCGGCTTGTCGGTGGAGGCCAGGCCGCGGATGACCGGGGCCAGGGCGGCGGCCTTGGCCCGGCGCTCGGCCTCGGGCAGCGGAGAGTATCCCGGGAGCACGGCGCCAAACGGGTCCTGCCGGCCGTTGGAAGCGATGTAGGCTTCGGCGGTTTCGATGATCCACAGCGAGTTGGCCTCGGCCTCGTCGGAGGTGGCGCCCCAGGCGGTGATGCCGTGACCGCCGAGGATGGTGCCGACAGCCTGCGGGTTGGCTTCCTTGATGGCGGCGATGTCCAGACCGAGCTGGAAGCCCGGGCGGCGCCAGGGTACCCAGACAACCTTGGAGCCGAAAATCTTGCGGGTCAGTTCCTCGCCGTCGGCAGCCGTGGCAACGGCGATGCCGGAATCCGGATGGAGGTGGTCCACGTGGGCCGCGTCCACGAGTCCGTGCATGGCGGTGTCGATCGAGGGAGCGGCTCCGCCCTTGCCGTGCAGGCAGTAGTCGAAGGCCGCGACCATTTCATCCTCGCGGTCCACGCCGGGGTAGGTGTTCACCATGGCGCGCATGCGGTCCAGCCGCAGGACGGCAAGGCCGGATTCCTTCAGCGTGCCGAGGTCTCCGCCGGAACCCTTGACCCAGAGCAGCTCAACGTTTTCCCCCGTCACCGGGTCCGTGTCAAAGCCCTTGGCGGAAGTGTTGCCGCCGGCGTAGTTGGTGTTGCGCTTGTCCGCGCCCAGGCGGTTGGATCGGGCGATCAGCGCGCTGACGGTCTCGTTGCTCATTCTTTTATGCTCCCCATCCGGCCTGCTGGCCGCCCTGGCGTTCGGTGTTGATTTTGTCCTGGTAGCCGCTGGCCGCATATGCCGCCATCGGGTCGGCGGGCAGCCCGCGGGACTCCCGCCATTCGGCCAGGCCCGGACGGACGTCTGTGTAGAAGGCGTCCATGAACACGGCGTTTGCGCCGAGCACGTCTCCTGATGTCTGTGCGGCGTCAAGGGCGTCAACGTCAACCAGCAGGGCGCGGGCCATCATCTCCTGCACATTGAGCACCGAGCGGATCTGGCCGGGAATCTTCTCTTCGAGGTTGTGGCACTGGTCCAGCATCAGCGATACGCCCGAATCCGGGCCCAGGCCGCCGCCGCGGACCACTTCGAACAGGATCCGGAACAGCTGGAACGGGTCAGCCGCACCAACAATCAGGTCGTCGTCGGCATAGAAGCGTGAGTTGAAGTCGAAGGATCCGAGCTTTCCCAGGCGCAGCAGCTGGGCCACGATGAATTCGATGTTGGTTCCGGGCGCGTGGTGGCCGGTGTCCAGGCAGACCAGTGCCTTCTCGCCCAGGGCCAGGGTGTGGGCGTAGGAGGTTCCCCAGTCGGGAACGTCGGTGTGGTAGAACGCCGGCTCGAAGAACTTGTACTCCAGGACCATGCGCTGGTCATCGCCCAGGCGGTCGTAGACCTTGCGCAGCGAATCGGCCAGCCAGTCCTGGCGCGAGCGCATGTTGCCCTGGCCGGGGTAGTTCGTGCCGTCGGCAAGCCAGATCTTCAGGTCCTGCGAGCCGGTCTGGTGCATGATGTCGATGCACTCGTACATGTGGTCGATGGCCTTCTGCCGCACGGCGGGGTTGCTGTGGGTCAGGCTGCCGAACTTGTACTCGTCGTCCTGGAACGTGTTGCTGTTGACGGTGCCGAGGGCAATGCTGTGTTCCTTGGCATAGGCGCCCAGCTCGGCGTAGTCATCAACCTTGTCCCAGGGAATGTGCAGGGCGACGGCGGGTGCCAGCCCGGTCAGTTCATTAACCTTGGCGGCATCCGCGATCTTTTCCTGGATGGTGCGCGGCGTGCCCGGGGTCGCGAAGACCTTGAAACGGGTGCCGGAATTTCCGTAGGCCCATGAGGGGACCTCGATGCCCAGGCCCTCCAGGGCGGGAAAGATGTCGGTCAGTGACGTCATTGGCTGTTCTCCAAGCTGGGCGGATGGGACGATTCCACGGCCGCCGCGTGCCCGGGCCGCTGGACGGGAGGGTACCGAACAGCGCGGGTGGGGGGAAGGCGGCGGAACAAGCGATCGTGCTTGAATCGTTTCATTTATAGGAACAAACCTATGGTTTCCGCGATACGCTGTCAAGACAGATGCCGGCTAAAAATACGGGGGGTTCCAATGGCAGCGAGCATTAAAGAGGTGGCTGCGCGCGCCGGCGTGGCCGTGGGAACCGTCTCGAACGTCCTCAACCATCCCGACCGGGTCTCTCCGCCCACCCTCGAGCGCGTCATGAATGCCGTCGAAGCCCTGGGCTTTGTGCGCAATGACGCGGCCCGCCAGCTGCGCGCCGGGCAGAGCCGGACCATCGGCATGATTGTCCTGGATTCCTCCAACCCGTTTTTTGCCGCCGTTGCACGGGCTGCGGAAAATGAGGCGACCCGGCACGGCGCGGACATCATCCTCGGCAACAGCGGCAGCAATCCGGAGCGTGAAGCACGCTACGTCACCCTGTTCGAGGAGCAGCGCGTGCAGGGCGTGCTGATATCGCCCGCCGGGGACATCACCAGCCGCCTCCGCTCCCTGCAGGACCGCGGCGTGGCCACCGTCCTGGTGGACAGCGAGGGTGACCCCAAGATGCACAGCTCGGTCTCCGTGGATGACGCCGCCGGTGGATACATGGCGGCCGAACATCTGTTGGATACCGGCCGGCGGCGCCTGGCCTTTGTCGGCGGATCTCCGGACATCCGGCAGGTTGCCGACCGGCTCGAGGGGGCCCGCGACGCCGTCGCCCGGGTTCCGGAGGCGTCCCTCGAAGTCCTCACGGCCGCGGATATGACCGTCCTCGCCGGACGTGCCGTTGGCCAGGACCTGGTGGAACGGGGCAGGGACAGGCTGCCGGAAGCGATCTTCTGCGCCAACGATCTACTGGCCGTTGGCGTCCTGCAGTCCCTGCTGCTGATCAACGGACTGCGCGTTCCGCAGGACGTGGCTTTGATCGGCTACGACGACATCGACTTTGCCCAGTCCACCGTGGTGCCCCTGTCCTCGATCCGCCAGCCCGCGGAGGAAATTGGGCGGACCGCCGTGGCCCTCCTGCAGGAACAGCTCGGGCAGGCGCCGCTTCCGCCCCGGCAGGTGCGGTTCACCCCCGAACTCGTGGCCCGGCAAAGCACCCAGCGCTGACGCGCGCCGGAGCAGGCCGACGGATATCAGCCCCTTCAGCCGCAATTGACGGGGCGTGAGTTCCTAACGGGCCGGACCCTCGCTGAGCCGGCCCCTGGTGAACCCCACCCGTTGAGCCATGCCTCATTCGGGGGCTGTTCGCAGCCCCGGCCACTGGCTACCGTGGAGGAACGCGGAAGGCACCTTCACAAGGAGCGAGGACCCATGGATTATTCATCCGGCATCAACGTATCCGTTCCACCCTCCGGACCCGGCTGCGTGGAATGCACGGCCGAGGGAAGCTGGTGGTTTCATCTGCGGCGCTGCGCTGAATGCGGCCACATTGGCTGTTGCGATTCCTCCCCCAACCGGCATGCCACAGCACACGAAGCGGCAACGGGACATCCGGTCATCCGCAGCTATGAGCCGGGCGAGAACTGGTTCTGGGATTACCGGAGCAGTTCGGTTTTCCAGGGTCCTCCGCTGGCGCCGCCGGAGTCCCACCCGCTGAACCAGAGTGCCCCCGGGCCGGCCGGCCGCGTGCCTCCGGATTGGCAAACCAGGCTGTCCGGCTAATCCACCCCCACTGCCGGTCCCTCGCCTCCAGGAACTGTTCCCGACGCCGGGCCGAGCGGGCTGCAGCGGCTAACGCAGCCCCCTCCCGGGGCCCGGAGCGCGAGCCGCGTCACGCGCCTCACAATGGTCTGCGACAGATCATGTTTACAGCGTAAGCTGAAGGCATGACACGTACATATATTGTTACCGGATCAGGATCGGGAATCGGCGCCGCAACTGCCGAACTGCTGCGCGAACGCGGTTACACCGTGGTAGGCGTGGATCTTCGGGGGGCAGAAGTCGAAGCGGACCTCAGCACCCCGGAAGGCCGCCGCGCCGCCGCGGACAAGGCACTTGAGCTGGCGGGAGGCAGGGTCGACGCCGTTATCGCCTGCGCCGGCATTTCCGCGCCTGCTCCCATCACCGTTGCCGTGAACTACTTCGGCGTGACCGAGTTCCTGGAACTGCTGGCACCGGCACTGGCCAAGAGTGACGCACCGCGGGCGGCAGTTGTCAGCTCCATGGCATCCCTGCAGCCCAACTCCCCCGAACTGGTGGAGGCGCTGCTGGCCGGGGACGAAGCACGGGCCCTGGAAATTGGTGCATCGCTGGCTGAGCAGGGTCCGCGCGTCGGATACCTGAACTACCCGTCCTCCAAGCGCGCCCTCAGCCGCTGGGTGCGCCGCGCCAGCATTACCGAACAGTGGGCAGGTGCCGGCATTCCCCTGAACGCCGTTGCCCCGGGCACTGTCCTCTCCGCCATGACCAAGGAGCTGCTGGCCACGCCGGAGGGACGCCAGATGGTTGATTCCTCGGTGCCGATGCCGCTGAACGGCCACTCCGAACCCGTGGTCATTGCCCGGCTGCTGGCCTGGCTGACGAGCGAGGAAAACACCCACACCACCGGCCAGACCATCTACACCGACGGTGGGGCTGACGCCACGCTGCGCGGAGATGATATCTGGAGCGGAGAAGGCCAGAACCTTCCGGCCTAGCCCAAACCGTTTCGGCCTAAACCGGAGCATTCCGGCTTAGCCCAGACCATCCGGTTTAGCTCAAACAATCAGGCGGCACGGCGGCGGCCCCGGGACCGAGGTTCCGGGGCCGCCGTCCGTGGCGGCGGCTTCCTGGCCGTCCGCTGAGAAACCCGCTTTCCAGCCGCCGTGCGCCGGAGGATCCCCAGCCGCAGGGACACATAGGACAGCCCGCCCAGCGGGATTGGCAGCCAGAACTGCGCGACCCGCCAGGACAGAACCCCCAGGACCGCCACATGGTCGGGTGCCCCAAAACTGACAAGCATCGGTACCAGGATTCCCTCGACAAGGCCCAGGCCGCCCGGAGTCAGCGGTGCAAGCGCCACCAGGTTGGCCAATGAATAGGCCAGGAGCAGTTCCCCGGGGTCCAGGACGTGCCCGTATGCTGCCACGAAGACCCAGAGGCAGGCCGCGCTCAGCAGGTACCGTGTGGCGGCAAGGAGCACTGCCGCGCCCAGGCGCCGGGGCTCGGCGCGGAACAGATGCACTTCCGCGGCTATCGTCCGCACAAACTGTTCGGCGGAATCCTGCTTGATCACCCTCACGGCGCGCGCTGCCGCCCGCGCCGCACGGACTGCGGCATTCAACTGCCGGTCCAGGACGACAAGGCCGATCAGGGAAATTCCCAGCAGCACGAGCACAACGGTCCCCGCAACACTGAGGTACCTCCCGCCGCCGCCTCCTCCGTGCCCGGCCAGCAGGCCCACGGCAAACAGTCCCGCAAGCACCAGATTGGAGCCCACCACCTGGATCGTGGCGGCGCTGAGGGCATTCTGCGACTGCACGCCGCACAGCGCCAGCAGCCGGAACCTGGCTGCGGCCGCCGTCGCACCCCCGCCCGGAACCGTGTTATTGATGGCCAGGTCGCACAGATCGATGCGCAGCAGAGTGAAAAAGCCGGGACGCTCGTCACCCAGGAGCACGGCACGGGTCAGCAGGCTGTAGCTGGCCTGGGAAAGAGCCTGCAGCGCCAGGGCAAAAAGCACCAGCACCGGCGGCAGCCGCAGCAGGGCGGCGGCCACGTTTCCCGAACCCACCAGCTGCGGCAGGACGATGTACTCGATCACCAGCACCACGGCGAGCAGTGCCGCCACCCACCGGATCAGGCGGGATCCGCGGACCCGGGCCCAGGCCGCGCGCAGGTGCAAGGTCATGCTCTCAAGGACAGCAGAGCTGAGGGACCGGGGCCAGAGAAGGACCGGCGGATCACCGGGGCAGTGCGGAAGACGTTCCCAATTTGCACCCGAAGGCTGCTTCCTGACACGATGTTGGTATGATGCTGACACCATGTTGGTATCGATACAGCCCACAACCCCTGGAGAATTCCCATGTTTCTAGCGCTGCGCGAACTGCGCTTCGCCCGGGCGCGGTTTGGCTTGATGGGCGGCGTCATTGCCCTGATTGCCGTCCTGATGGTCCTGCTCTCGGGCCTGTCCTCCGGACTCGTCAATGACGGTGTTTCCGGACTCAAGGCCATGCCGGCCACTGCTTTCGCCTTCAATGAAGGCACCAAGACAGACAACGCCTTCTCCCGCAGCGTTGTCGACGAATCCCAAGCTGAAGCCTGGCGCAGCCAGCCCGGCGTCGAAGATGTCACCCTCATGGGTTCAACCATGATGAATGGTGCCACCGGTGACGGAACCCAGGTGGATCTCTCGCTCTTCGGCGTCGAATCCGATTCCTTCCTCGCACCGGAAATCGGTGAAGGCCGCGCCTCCTCCGCCCCCAACGAGATTGTTGTCTCCAGCACCGGAGCCGACGAAGGCCTGGAACTGGGTTCTGTGGTGACACTGGACCGGATTGGCACCGAACTGACCGTTGTCGGCTACACCAACGGCCAGGCAACATTCGGGCACGTCACCATCGCCTACCTCCCGCTTCCCACCTGGCAGTACATCACCGGCGGGGACGCGGCACCCGGAGCCCCCACCGAAGCCGACGTTGCTTCCGCGCAGCGCGACACGGCGAGCACCGTGGCCCTCCTGGCCGAAGACGGCGCAGACATCGACTTCGCCGCCGGCGACGAGGCTGCGGGAACGGTAACCTCCTCGCTGAAGGAATCCTTCAACGCATCCCCCGGCTACTCAGCGGAAACGCTGACCCTGCAGATGATCCAGGTGTTCCTCTACGCCATCTGCGCACTGGTGGTCGGTGCCTTCTTCACGGTGTGGACCGTGCAGCGCAAGCATGAGCTGGCAGTCCTGCGCGCCATCGGCGCCTCCACGGCCTATCTGCTGCGCGACGGCCTGGCCCAAGCCGCCATAATCCTTGTCGGCTTCACCGCCCTGGGCGTGCTGGCCGGCCTGGGAATGGGATCCGCACTCTCCGGCACCGCCATGCCGTTCGCCCTGGAGGCGGCCCCGATCGGCATTGCCACTGCCCTGACGATTTTCCTGGGACTGCTCGGCGCGGCGGCAGCCATTATTCGTATTTCCCGGGTTGATCCCCTGGCAGCACTTGGAGGACAGCGATGAGCACCGCAACCGAAACTCCCACGGACACCCTTGGACTCGTTATTGAAGGCGCCAGTCTTGCCCTCGGCGACGGAGACAGCACGGTCCAGGCACTCGATGATGTGTCCCTCACAGTGCGGCCCGGGGAACTGGTTGCCGTCGTCGGCCCCTCCGGAGCCGGCAAATCCAGCCTCTTGGCGGCAGCCGGGGCCCTCACTTCGCCGGACAGCGGAACTGTTACGGTCAACGGCACTGACCTCGGGACGCTGAACAGCTCGGCCCGCGCCCGTTTCCGCCTGCGGAACATCGGCTTCGTCTTCCAGTCCGGCAACCTGATTCCGGCACTGACCGCCGGGGAACAGCTGGAGCTGCTGCACCGGTTGGCGTTCGGGAAGAAGAACTTCGATCCCCGGGAACTGCTCGCCGCCGTGGGCATGGAGCATAAGCTCAAGAGCCGCCCGGACCAGCTGTCCGGCGGAGAGCGCCAGCGGGTGGGAATTGCCCGGGCCCTGGTGACCAAGCCGCGGCTGCTGCTCGTGGATGAACCCACGGCAGCCCTTGACCGGAAGCGCAGCCAGGATGTGGTGGCCCTGCTGGCGCGCGAAACCGCGGAGCGCGGCGTTGCTACAGTTATGGTGACGCATGATCACGACGTACTGCACCATTGCCACCGGGTGGTGGAGATGGTCGACGGACGGCTCATCAACCCGTAAACCGCAGCAATCAGGAGGGCTCGTGCCCCGCATTAACGCCCCCACGGTCGCAGAGCACCGCGCGGCCCAGCAGCGGGCACTTCTGGATGCGGCACGCACTTTGCTGGCCCAAACGGGCGAGGCCCCCAGCATGGCCGAAGTGGCCGCGCTGGCGGGCCTCGCCCGTCCCAGCGCCTACCAGTACTACAAATCACGCCAGGACCTGCTGCATGCGCTGGTCCTGGATGTCTTTCCGCGGTGGGCGCAGCGGGTCGAGGAGGCAATGCGGTCCGAGCCCGATCCGGCGGACCGGATTCTCGCCTACGTGCTGACCAACATCGCCCTGGTGGCCGAGGGCGAGCATGCCGTGGGGAACGCCCTGGCGGCCGTGGCGCCCAGTGAGGAACTCAACACCCAGAGCGCGATGATGCATTCCCAGCTGCTGGATCCCTTGGTGAGCACCCTTCAGGAGCTGGGATCCCCCGATCCGGCCGCCACTGCGGAACTGATCAACGGGATCGTCCACACGGCAACCAAGCTCCTTGAGGGCGAGAGGACGCAGGAAGACGTTGAGGCCCGTGTCAAGGAACTACTGGAACCCTATGTACGGGAGCACCGCCGCTCCGCTCCCGGAGAGCAGCAGCCATGACAGCCAACCGCAGCACACCTCCCCGGAACACCGGGCACCGCAGCAAGCCCTGGCTTTTCCTGGTCCCGGCCCTCGACGCCGTCCTCATCATCCTGTTTGCCGCCCTGGGGCGCGATACACACGAACACGGCCTGGACCCGGCCGGAATCCTTATCACCGCCTCACCGTTCCTGGCCGCCTGCCTCGCCGGCTGGCTGCTGCTGGGCCGCTGGCGCTCCCCCGCTTCACTGTGGCCTGCTGGAGTTATCCTGTGGGTGATCACCGCGGGGGCCGGGCTGGGGATCCGCGCCATGGCCGGAGGCGGTGTGGCACCGAGCTTCGCCGTGGTGACGTTCTGCGTTCTGGGCGCTTTCCTCCTGGTGCCGCGGGCTGCGGCCGCGCTTCTCAGCAGAGGCCGCCGATCCGCCAGCCGCCGCGTGTCCGCCCCGTCCGATAGGCTCGACAGCAGGGCGTAACGTCTCCGCCCACAGGCAGCACCATGAAAGGGCCCAACATGATCACCGCTTTTGTACTCATCCAGACCGATTCAGCGCGCATCCCGGAATGCGCCGAGGAAATCTCTGAGATCGAAGGCATCAGCGAGGTCTACTCCGTGACGGGTGAGTGGGACCTGATCGCCATTGCCCGCGTCCGCCGCCACGAAGACCTGGCCGATGCCATTGCCAACCGCCTGTCCAAGGTGGAGGGCGTCATCGGGACCACCACGCAGATCGCCTTCCGGGCGTACTCCAAGCATGACCTGGACGCCGCATTTTCCCTCGGCTTCGACGGCTAAAACTACGGATTCAGACGGTCTCAGGGCTGCACTACGGCATCCCCAGCGGGAAATACTGAGCACAAAACGCCCTGTTATCACGTCATTGCATCTTTTGGGTAACGGATTTACAACTTTTCCAGACGCCCTTGGCACCGATTTCACTCTTGGCTCCGGACCGCGCTGACCCGGAAATCCGTCCCCGAAAACTAAAAAATGAGGCCGTCCCCGGCAACGGGAACGGCCTCATTTTTTGAATTTGGTCACCCGCCGCCTGCTGGTGCGGGCTGCCCCTTCGGCGCTGCCTTCAGCGCGTCACTTCCACCCAGAGGTCAAGGGCGGCCCGGGCGCCGCCGCCGTCGATCGCGGCCTCGGCACGGGCGATACCCGCGGCCAGGCGCTTGGTGAGGCTGCCCGCGGCATCCGTATCCAGCGCCACCAGGGCGGCTGCGGCATTGAGGACGACGGCGTCACGCACGGGTCCCCGATCCCCGGCCAGGACACTCCGGACCACGGCGGCGTTGGCGGCGGCGTCTCCGCCCCGCAGATCCTCCAGGGTGGCCCGGGGTATCCCCAGGTCCAGGGGATCCACTGTTGAGGTCTCCACGGCCCCGTCACGGACCTCCCAGACGGTGGAGACGCCCGTCGTCGTCATCTCATCCAGCCCATCCTCCCCGCGGAACACCAGTGCGCGCACGCCGCGCTCCGCCAGGACCCCGGCGATGAGCGGGGCCAGACGGGCGTCGGCCACGCCAATGGCCGATGCCGCGGGCCGGGCCGGGTTGGTCAGCGGACCCATGAAGTTGAAGGCAGTGGGCACTCCCATTTCGCGCCGGGGCACGGCGGCATACCGCATGGACGGATGGAAGACCTGGGCAAAGCAGAACGTGATGCCCGCTGTAAGCGCAGCCTCGGCCACCCGGTCCACGGTGAGGTCCAGCCGCACTCCGAGAGCCTCGATGACATCGGCGGAGCCCGACGCCGACGACGACGCACGGTTGCCGTGCTTGACCACCTTGGCACCGGCTCCCGCGCAGACAAGCGCAGCCATGGAGGAGATGTTGACCGTGTTGTGGCGGTCACCTCCCGTGCCGACGATGTCCAGCGTCTCACCGGGAATGTCGATGGGCTTGGCATTCTCCAGCATGGCCTCCACCAGGCCGGTCAGCTCCTGCACGGTCTCGCCCTTGGCCCGCAGCGCCACCAGAAAGCCGGCCATCTGCGCATCGGATGCCTCCCCGGCCATGATGGTGTTCATCGCCCAGCGGGTCTGGTCAGCGCGCAGATCCTGACGCGAAATCAGGGCGTTGAGAAGCTGCGGCCAGGCGTGTTCGGAGCTCGGATTCGTAGTCACATCCCCTAGGTTATCTACGTTTCGTAGAAAATACTGATTTGTTTCTGGAGAGCCAGTTCCGCGCCGTTACTGGGATCGGCGGGGTTTCGGCACTATTTAGACGCGCCGACCGTCTATATCTGTTGGAGAACTGGGCTGTTTTACGTCCATAATGTCTATGTGACAACAGCGACCCATGCCCCCAGTACCCCGGCTCACCCCACGCTGAACCGCCCCAACATGGTTTCCGTCGGAACCGTAGTGTGGCTGGCCAGCGAACTGATGTTTTTCGCCGCCCTTTTTGCCATGTATTTCACTCTTCGCTCCACCTCGAGCGACCTGTGGGCCATGGAGACGGAGAAGCTCAACGTTCCGTTTGCGTTCGCGAACACGGTGATCCTCGTTCTTAGTTCCGTTACCTGCCAGTTCGGCGTCTTCGCCGCAGAACGCCTCCAGCCGCGCCGCACGGGAGGACTCTTCCAAGTCTCCCGCTGGGGCATGGTCGAGTGGTTCCTCCTCACCTTCCTCATGGGTGCCGTGTTCGTGTCCGTCCAGGCCTACGAATACGCGATGCTCGTGACTGAAGGAGTTTCGCTTTCCTCGAACTCCTACGGATCCTCGTTCTACCTGACCACGGGCTTCCACGGCCTTCACGTCACCGGTGGACTGATCGCGTTCCTGTTCATCATCGGACGTGCCTACGCAGCGAAGCGCTTCGGCCACTTTGAAGCCACCTCTGCGATCGTGACGTCGTACTACTGGCACTTCGTGGACGTAGTCTGGATTGCCCTGTTCGTCATCATCTACTTCCTCAAGTAACACCTGCTTGAGCCGGCAACCCTTAAGAAATCCAAAGTGGCACCAGCACACCAAAGACCACAGAAGTTAGGAACCACCAAGTGAAGGCACTATCGCAAAGGCGACGTCATCCCCTAGCAGCAGTTGCGCTGCTGCTGCTGGGACTCCTCGTTACAGGTGGGCTCTATGCAGCAGTCAGCGGCGCCAACGAGGCCCAGGCTGCAAGCACCGCCTACACGGCTGATGACGAAAACCAGGGCGAGAAGCTCTTCATCGCCAACTGCGCCACCTGCCACGGCATGGACGCTTCGGGATCCGCCAACGGACCCTCCCTCGTTGGCGTGGGCGCCGCCTCCGTCGACTTCCAGGTGGGCACCGGCCGCATGCCGATGGCCATGCAGGGCCCGCAGGCCCAGCAGAAGCCGGTTCAGTTCACCGAGGAACAGACCAGCCAGCTTGCTGCCTACGTCGCCAGCCTCGGCGCCGGTCCCGCTGTACCGGACACCGAGCTCACCAACGCCGCTGCCGGCAACGCCGCCGAGGGCGGCGAGCTCTTCCGCGTCAACTGCGCCATGTGCCACAACGCCGCCGGCGCCGGCGGTGCCCTGACGCAGGGCAAGTTCGCTCCGTCCCTGGAGGGAGTCTCGGAGAAGCACATCTACGAGGCCATGGTCACCGGCCCGCAGAACATGCCGGTCTTCAATGACGCCAACATCTCCCCGGAGGACAAGCAGAGCATCATCGCTTTCCTGAAGAACATCGAAGCCAACGGTTCGCCGGGCGGAGCCGAACTTGGCTCGCTGGGCCCCGTCTCCGAAGGCCTGTTCATCTGGACCGCAGGCCTCGGCCTCGTCATTGCTTTCACCATTTGGTTGACCGCCCGGTCTTCCTAGACATCACCCGCGCTCACCTTTCGGGGTGACATCACAGTTACACATAGGTCTATAAATGCAGTTTCAAGAGAAGGATGAGGGGGATCATGGGCGACCATAGTCACGGCAGTCCGAACACCTCGGGCACCGTCGCTACGGCTGGCCAGGACGCTGAAGAGAAGTTCCGGAATCCCGGACTTCCTCCGCACCGTCCTCGGCTGGCCGATACGAATCCCCACGCTGAGAAGCGGGCCGAGCGGCAGGTGGCGGCACTGTTCGTCATCTCCATCATCGGTACGCTCGTGTTTTTTGTCGGCTACTTCGGCATCAAGCTCGAAGGCGGCCACACCATTGCCGACATCCGGGTGCAGAACCTGCTCCTGGGCCTGGGCACCGCGTTTGCGATGCTCGGCATCGGCGTCGGCATTGTTCACTGGGCCAAGACGCTCATGCCGGACCACGAGGTCATCGAGGAACGGCATGAAATCCGTCCCGAGGAAGACCGCGCCGTTGCCGAGAAGATGCTTGGGGACATCGTCGAAGAGACGGGCATCAAGCGCCGTCCGCTGATCCGCAACACCCTCCTGGGTGCCATGGTTCTCGCGCCGCTTCCGGCCATCGCCGTCTTCCGCGACCTCGGTCCGCTGCCCGGAGACGTTCTGCGCCACACCATGTGGGCCGAAGGCGTGCACCTGACCCGCGATCCCAGCGGTACCCGGATCAAGGCCTCGGATGTGACGCTCGGTTCCGCTTTCCACGTTATTCCCGAAGGCCTGAACGAGTCCGAGCACAAGCTGGAGGAGAAGGCCAAGGCCGTTGTCCTCCTGATGCGCCTGGACCCGGAGTCCCTCAACCCCTCTCCGGGACGCGAGGACTGGAACGTCGACGGCATCGTCGCATACTCCAAGATCTGCACCCACGTCGGTTGCCCGGTTGCGCTGTACGAACAGCACACCCACCATCTGCTCTGCCCGTGCCACCAGTCCACCTTTGACCTGACGCAGGAATGCAAGGTCATCTTTGGACCGGCTGTCCACCCGCTTCCGCAGCTGCCCATCGCCGTTGACAGCGATGGCTACCTGATCGCCACCAGCGATTTCCATGAACCCGTTGGACCGAGCTACTGGGAGCGTGGCTAAACCATGAGTGTTCCCTCCGCTACTCCCTACGAGGCCAAGACCCGTCTGGGCCGCGTTACCAACTTCGTCGACTCCCGGGTCGGCGGCTCCGCCATGGTCAAGGAATTCGGCCGCAAGGTCTTTCCGGACCACTGGTCGTTCATGTTCGGCGAAGTCGCGCTGTACTGCTTCGTCATCCTCCTGCTGTCCGGAACGTTCCTGACGTTCTTCTTCGACCCGTCAATGGCCGAAACGCACTACAACGGCAGCTACGTCCCGCTTAAGGGCGTCGAGATGTCGGTGGCTTACGAGTCCTCGCTGAACATCTCCTTCGATATCCGCGGCGGCCTCTTCATGCGCCAGGTTCACCACTGGTCCGCGCTGCTGTTTGTTGCCGCCGTATCGGTGCACATGCTCCGTGTGTTCTTCACCGGCGCATTCCGCAAGCCCCGCGAGCTGAACTGGGTGGTGGGCGGCGTCCTGCTCATCCTGTCCCTCGCAGCCGGCTTCACCGGTTACTCGCTTCCCGATGACCTGCTGTCCGGTAACGGCCTGCGGATTATCGACGGCGTGATCAAGGCTGTTCCGGTTGTCGGAACCTACATCAGCTTCTTCCTCTTCGGCGGAGAATTCCCGGGCACCGATATCATCGGCCGCCTGTACATGCTCCACATCCTCCTGGTGCCGGCGTTGATCCTGCTGATGATCGCCATTCACCTCTTCATGGTGGTTGTTCACAAGCACACCCAGTTCCGCGGCCCCGGCCGCACGAACAACAACGTTGTCGGCTACCCGGTTGGACCGGTTTACGCAGCCAAGGCCGGTGGATTCTTCTTCATCGTCTTCGGCATCATCGCCGTCATCGCCGGGCTGTTCACGATCAACCCGATCTGGAACTACGGCCCGTACGACCCCTCCCCCGTGTCCGCCGGTACCCAGCCTGACTGGTACATCGGCTGGGTTGACGGCGCCCTGCGCCTGATGCCGGGCTGGATCGGCAACATCCCGATGGAGTGGAACATCCCGTTCCCGTGGGGCACCAACACGCTCTCCATGAACGTGCTGTTCCCGGCGCTGGTTCCGGCTGGAATTGTCTTCACCCTCCTGTTCACCTGGCCTTGGATTGAAGCCTGGCTGACCAAGGACAAGGCAGTTCACAACCTGCTGGACCGCCCGCGCAACGCCCCGTTCCGCACGGGCGTCGGCGTAGCCGGCATCGTCTTCTACTGCACCATGTGGGCAGCGGCCAGTTCCGACCTCATCGCCACGCACTTCCATGTGTCGCTGAACGATGTGACGTACTGGCTCCGCTTCCTGGTCATCTTCGGGCCGCTGATCGCCTTCGCAGTCACCCGCCGCATCGCCCTGGCGCTGCAGCGCAAGGACCGCGAGATTGTCCTGCACGGCGTGGAGAGCGGACGCATTGTCCGTCTGCCGCACGGCGAGTACATCGAAGTCCACGAGCCCGTGGACGAGTACAAGCGCTACAAGCTGGTGGACTTCGCAGCCCCCGAGGTGGCTCCGGCCCAGCCGGATGCACGCGGCAAGATCTCCGGCAAGGAGAAGCTCCGCGGCCGCCTGTCACGGTTCTTCTTCGAGGACCGGGTTGCCCCGGTTACTCCGCGGGAACTTGAAGCGGCGCACCACCACGAGTCCCCCGCTGAAATTGAAGCGGAAGCGGAAGACCAGGCTTCGATCACGAACCGGTAGTCCTCCGCGGGACAGCATGTCGTAACAACAGAAAGGGAGCCGGTCAGCAGATGCTGACCGGCTCCCTTTGTGTTTCCCGCTAATCCAGGACAAACGGTGTCTTGGCCGGAAGCGGGTGCCGCCGCTTCCATTTGCCGGGCTCGGCAAACGGCGAGGAACCGACGCTGAGCTTGGTGAAGTCCAGGTTGGCATCGCGCAGGACCACGAGCATGCCCTTCACCGCCTTGGGCACGTCCGGAACCAGGCAGAAGATGTTCAGCTTGCCGGGCACGAATTCGCTTTCCTCGACGGTGCCCAGGCCACGCCAGGAGAAATAGGACGCCAGCGCGGTGCGGGCCTTGTACTCGAGGTACCGGTCACGCTCCGTGCCTTCGGCGGACTTCAGGGCATACTGCGCCACAACCCAGTGCTGCTCCTCGGGCGGCAGTTCCGCGTAACCGAGTTCCGCTGACTTCGCAGCGAAGGCGGCAAACTTCTTTTCCGCGGCAGCCTCATCAATATTGGCAACAACGCTGCTGTTTCCCATGTAGCCCACGGGGCCCTGGTTGATCATGAACTCTTCGGACTCGGCGTCGTACATGGCCTCGCGGAAGTGCAGGACCCCCTTGCTGTCCCGGTGGTACATCACGGTGATGTTCATTGTTCGGAAGCCTCCTGGCTGGGTAATGCGGTCTGTCGTGTTTCCACGCTGAAGGGCTGGAATGAGGATTGAGTAAGTGGTGGGCGCCGGAGAGCGGACAGGTCCCGGATCAGGGTCCGCTTCGACGGCCTCCCAGGCGGCGTCAGGAGCCCTGATGCCGGCCGGGGTGATAGGAACGCGGTGTGCGCATCCCAGGCCGCTGCAGGGGTACCCAAAGCTTGTACCGGTCGGCGCGGTAGTACGACACCGAGTAGTCCACCATGGAGCGCGCCACATAGGCGTGCCGCTGGATCTTCAGGAGCGGGGCACCCAGCTCGACATTGAGCAGCCGGGCAATTGAGGCCGAAGCCGCGGTTGCCTCTATGGTGTCCTCTCCCCATTCCATCACCATGCCGTAGCGCTCACTGAGCACCCGGTACAGGGACGTGGGCGGCTCTTCATCGAGCATTCCCGGAACGTGCGAGGCGGGAATGAAGTTCTCGTCCACGCTCATGGGCTCGCCGTCAGCAAGGAGCTGGCGGCGGAAACGGATCACAGGCTGGCCCGGGTCAATCTGCAGCTCCCGCGCAACCAGGCGCGATGCGCCGATCTGCTCGAAGCTCAGGACCCGCGCATCGGGCACCATGCCGCGGCGGTGCATTTCCTCGCTGTATGACGTCAGCTTCACCTGCAGGTCCAGCTTGGGGCGGGCCACGAAGGTGCCAAGTCCCACCACCCGTTCAAGCACTTCATCGGCCACCAGGGCATCAATGGCCTGCCGGACGGTCATGCGTGCCACGCCGAAATGCTCGGCCAGCACGCGTTCGCTCGGAATGGCGGCGCCCGCACTGGCGTGCTGATCCACAAACCGCCGCAGGATGTTCTGCAGCTGCAGGTGTTTCGCCACATCGGAGAGCGGGTCGAGCAGCTCGGGGAAATTCTTGAACGCCTGGTGCATTACCTTCGCCGGATCCTGGGGTCCGTCATCCTGAGCATCCGGTTCCTTCCCTCGGCGGTGGTGCTTCATCAAGGATAGCGGTCGCCGCTGCAGGCCTGTAACGCCGCCGGATCCTGACGGAACGCAGCCAGAGTTCCCGCACTTCAAGCATGCCTGCGTTAACTTGCCTGCGTTAAACAGCGGAGGACCCGCACCAAGTGCGGGTCCTCTGCCGGTGTTTCGTTTCCAGGTTCAATCCCTGGAGAGTATCCCTCAGGAATTTGTGCGGAAGCCTTAGTGTGCGTGGGCTCCGCGGCTGTATTCAAAGACCCAGCCAACCAGGGCGATCAGCGCCATGCCGGCACTGATGTAAAGGATCCACCAGCCCACGGCCATGCCGAGGAATCCGCCTGCGGCGGACAGACCCAGCAGCAGCGGCCACCAGCTCCAGGGGCTGAAGAAACCCTGCTCGCCGGAACCTTCGTGGATTTCGGCGTCGAGCCGGTCCTCCGGACGTGCGCCGATGCGCTTGCCGGTGAAGCCGATGTAAAAGGCGATCATGGCCGACATGCCGGCGGTCAGGAACAGTGCCAGGAAGCCAACCGGTTCCATCCACTCGACGAGGTAGCCGTAGACAACCCCGACCACCAGGAAGAACGGCGCCATGTAAGCGAAGAGTTTAGTCTCTACCTTCAATTGACTTTCTCCTTACGGTCGCCCGGTCCGAAGACCTTGCCGGCGGCCGACGTATCGGTCACCGTCTGCTGCAGTTCAGGGTGGTGCAGATCCAGTGCCGGGCGCTCGGAACGAATGCGCGGCAGGGACGTGAAGTTGTGGCGCGGAGGCGGGCACGAAGTGGCCCACTCCAGCGATCCGCCGAAGCCCCAGGGGTCGTCAACTTCCACCTTCTTGCCGTGGCGCCAGGTGATGTACACGTTCCAGAAGAACGGAATCATTGACGCGCCCAGGAGGAAGGAACCCACGGTGGAGAACTGGTTCATCAGCGTGAAGTTGTCCTCCGGCAGGTAGTCGGCGTAGCGGCGCGGCATGCCGAGCACGCCCAGCCAGTGCTGGATCAGGAACGTTGCGTGGAAGCCGACAAACAGCATCCAGAAGTGGATCTTGCCCAGACGCTCGTTGAGCATCTTCCCGGTCCACTTGGGCCACCAGAAGTAGAAGCCGGCGAACATCGCGAAGACAACGGTTCCGAAGACCACGTAGTGGAAGTGAGCCACCACGAAGTAGGTGTCCGAAACGTGGAAGTCGAGCGGCGGGGAGGCCAGGATAATTCCGGTCAGTCCACCGAAGAGGAACGTGATCAGGAACCCGATGCTCCACAGCATGGGAGTTTCGAAGGTAATCGACCCCCGCCACATCGTGCCGATCCAGTTGAAGAACTTCACGCCGGTTGGCACCGCGATCAGCATGGTCATGAAGGAGAAGAACGGCAGCATGACAGCGCCGGTGACGTACATGTGGTGAGCCCACACGGTCACGGACAGGGCTGCAATGGCGATGGTGGCGTACACCAGGCCCTTGTAACCGAAGATCGGCTTGCGGCTGAAGACCGGGAAGATTTCGGAAACAATGCCGAAGAACGGCAGCGCGATGATGTAGACCTCGGGGTGGCCGAAGAACCAGAACAGGTGCTGCCACAGGATGGCGCCACCGCGTTCGGGATCAAAGATGTGTGCCCCGAACCGGCGGTCCGCACCCAGTGCAAACAGTGCGGCGGCCAGCGGCGGGAAGGCCATCAGGATGAGGATACCGGTCACTAGGGTGTTCCAGGTGAAGATCGGCATGCGCCACATGGTCATGCCCGGGGCACGCATGCAGATGATGGTGGTGATGAAGTTCACCGCACCGAGGATGGTGCCGAAGCCCGACAGGGCCAGGCCGAACACCCACAAGTCTCCGCCCACGCCCGGGGAGAAGGTTGTGTTGGACAGCGGCGCATAGGCGAACCAGCCAAAGGAGGCGGCGCCCTGCGGGGTGATGAAGCCGGCCACGGCAATGGTGCTGCCGAAGAGGAAGAACCAGAAGGCCAGCGCGTTCAGGCGCGGGAACGCAACGTCGGGTGCGCCGATCTGCAGCGGCATCATGACGTTGGCGAAGCCGGCGAACAGCGGCGTGGCGAACATCAGCAGCATCACCGTGCCGTGCATGGTGAACAGCTGGTTGTACTGCTCCTTGGTCTGCAGGATCTGCATACCGGGCTCAAACAGTTCCGCACGGATGACCAGGGCCATCACGCCTGCGAGGCAGAAGAAGATGAATGAGGTGATCAGGTACATGAACCCGATGGTCTTGTGGTCAGTGGAGGTGATCCAACTGACGATGATGCGTCCCTTGGAGACGGGGACGACGCGCGGTGCAACTTGAGTATCTTCCGAAGTGTATTCGAGAGTAGTCACAGCTTCCTCCTACCTCCTTACTTCGCTTGATTCTGAGTTGTACACGCGGTCGTACTCGGAGCCGACCTGACCATCAGGCAGGGTGTTCATGTAAGCGTCGTATTCAGCTTCCGAAACAACCTTGACGTTGAAGAGCATTTCCGAGTGGTACTCGCCGCACAGCTCGGCGCACTTACCTTCGTAGGTGCCCTCGATGCCGGGAGTGATGTTGATGTAGTTGGTGCGTCCCGGGTAAAGGTCCATCTTCTGCAGGAAGGCGGGAACCCAGAAGGAGTGCTGCACGTCGCGGGAGTTCAGCTGGAGCTCAACGGTCTGGTTGACGGGAAGGTACAGGGTCGGCATGTCCGACTCGGCCTTCTCCGTGCCATCCAGGTTCACCTGGACGTTGAGGTCGTACTTGTCCTCGTTGACATAGTTGAAGTCCCATGACCACTGCTTGCCGCGGACGTCGACGACGACGTCCGGGTCATCAACGCGCTCACTGATGGCGCGGATGTCCTGGTCCGTGAAGTAGAACAACACGAGCACCATGAACAGCGGGATTGCCGTGTAGAAAATCTCCAAGGGAAGGTTGTAGCTCAGCTGCCGCGGGTAGCCGGTCTCGTTCTTCCGGCGGCGGTAAGCGACGATGCACCAAATGATCAGTGCCCAGGTGAGCACGCCAACTGCCAGAGCGGCGATCCATGAATTGACCCACAGGTCCATGATTCGGCCGGTGTGGTTGGTCATGTCGCGTTCCGTGGGCAACCAGCCTCTTTGGACTTCTGACGAACAACCCGATAAAAACAACGCGCCGGCCGACGTTACGGCTGAGATCTTTAAGATCCTGGCGCGTCGGCTGCTGGTTCGGTCCTGCGAACTCACAGACGGCCCTTCCTCTTGTTACGTGCAAGTGCGGCACAGCAGGCAGAAATATTCCCCCAACTGCGCACGATCAGTTTTACTACTACGTGTAGAGCTTACCCGCACGCGTGGCCATCCAGTGACAGACCGCACCGCGTTCCCGCAAAATACCGTGTGTTACGGCCCCTGCGGCCGCGGGCTCCCCGTTAGTGAAACGGGGTACCCGTGGCGAAGCTTAGTGGAACGAGTCGCCGCAGGCGCACGATCCGCCGGCGTTGGGGTTGTCGATGGTGAACCCCTGCTTGGAGATGGTGTCCTCGAAGTCGATCGAGGCACCGGACAGGTACGGCACGCTCATCTTGTCCACAATGACCTCGACGCCGTCGAAGTCCCGGACAGCGTCGCCGTCAAGGACGCGCTCGTCAAAGTACAGCTGGTAAATCAGGCCTGAGCAGCCGCCCGGCTGAACAGCCACGCGAAGCCGCAGATCGGTTCGGCCTTCCTGCTCCAACAGGCTGCGCACCTTTCCGGCGGCAACATCGGAGAGGGCAACTTCGTGGGTCGGCAGCTCCGTTTCCAGGGCTGCAGCTGCTGCCGTGTCCACTCCAGTGCCGGTTTCGCTGGTGGAAGTACTCATTGCTTCTCTCTTTCTTCACGTGGTCCGTGCGCGGGAGAGCAGTTGCGCTCCCCCGGAGTCCGGGCCAGTTCATTCTCCATGGTACGTCGGTGCATGCACCCAGAAGCAACGCGGCCGGGCCGGAAAAGATTTCCGGACCCGGCCGCGGTGCTGCCTCAAGCCTTCCTGCGCGGTGCCGCGTCAAGCTTTCAGACGCGGTGCCGCCTACAGGCCTTCCCGGGCCAGGGCGGCCAGCAGCAGCGCCTCGGCCAGCACGGCGTTGCGGAAGTCGCCGAGGTCCAGGGACTCATTGGCGCTGTGCGCCCGGGAGTCAGGGTCCTCGACACCGGTGATCAGGATCTGCGCGGAGGGGAACAGCTCGGTGAGGTCCGCGATAAACGGAATGGATCCGCCCATCCCGGATTCCACCGGCTCCACGCCGCCCCATGCTTCCTTCAGGGCCCACAGGGCAGTGCGGGCTGCGGCGGCTGTCGTGTCGGTGGCGAACGCTTGGCCCTGCTCCCCCGGCGTGAACGTCACCTTGGCGCCGAACGGCGCGTTGGCCTGGACATGGCGGTCAACGGCGGCCATGGCCTCAGCCGGGCTCTGCCCCGGGGCGAGCCGCAGGCTGAACTTCGCGCGCGCCTTGGGCTGGATGGTGTTCGAGGACATGGCAACGGTGGGGACATCAATACCGATGATGGACAGGGCCGGCTTGGTCCACAGCCGGGACGCGATCGAGCCGGTGCCGGCGAGCTGGACGCCGTCGAGCACTGAGGAGTCCTCGCGGAAGTCCGCCTCGACGTATTCCACCGCCGCCGTGTCGGAGGAAACGAGGCCCTCGATGGCCACGTCGCCGGCGTCGTCATGGAAGGTGGCAATCAGCCGTGCCAGCAGCGTGGGCGCATCCAGCACCGGTCCGCCGAACATTCCGGAGTGCACCGCGTGGTCCAGGACCTGCACCTCCACGGTGCCGTCCACCAGGCCGCGCAGGCTCGTGGTCAGGGCCGGCACTCCGACCTTCCAGTTGCCGGAGTCGGCCACAACAATGACATCCGCTTCAAGCAGGTCACGGTAGGTTTCCAGGAACGAACGGAAGGTGGGCGAACCGGCCTCCTCCTCGCCTTCGATGAACAGGGTGATGCCGACGCCGGAATCCTCCCCCAGCACCTCATCCAGTGCCCGCAGTGCGCCAACGTGCGCCATGATTCCGGCCTTGTCGTCAGCGGCCCCGCGGCCGTAAAGCCGGCCGTTCCGCTCGGTCGCGCTGAACGGCTCGGTCTCCCACAGGGACAGGTCCCCGGGCGGCTGCACGTCGTGGTGGGCGTAAAGCAGGACGGTGGGCTTGCCGTCCTGCGCGGGGCGGCGGGCGACGACGGCGGGACCGCCCGGCTTGCCGTTGTTGTCAACGCGCAGGATCTGCACGTCGGACAGCCCGGCGCCGCGGATGATCGCGGCAACCGCTTCGGCGCTCTCGTTCAGCCGCTCCGGATCAAACGAATCCCAGGCGATGCCCGGAATGGAAACGAGGGACTTCAGCTGTTCAACAATGCGGGGAAAATCGGCGGCGACGGCGGAGCGAAGGGCGTCGATTTCCACCGGCGACGAGGATGATTCTGGATTCAAAGTCATAACAAAACAGTACATGCGGGCTCACGGTCCGCCACCGCCGCCGCCAAGGTATCCTAGAGGGGTGTTCGGACGAAAGAATGAAGCGCCCACCGCGCAGGAAACTGTGGACCAGGCTGCTGCTGCAGCCCAGACCAGCTCAGCCCGCACTGCCGCGGGGAAGGGAGCACCCACGCCCAAGCGCAGGGACCAGGTGGCGGCGCGCCAGCGGCCGCTGGTTCCCACTGACCGCAAAGCGGCGAAAAACGCCAACCGGGAAGCCCTGCGCGAAGAACGGCTGAAGACCCGTGCCGCGCTGGACACCGGCGACGAGCGTTACCTCCCCCTGCGTGACAAGGGCCCGCAGCGCCGGTTCATCCGCGATGTTGTGGACTCCCGCTGGAACCTCGGCGAGTTTGTCATGATTGCCGCCCTCGTTTTTGTCGTGGTCAGCTTTATCCAGAACCTCACCGTGCAGAGCATTGTCATGCTCGCCTTCTGGGTCCTGATCCTGGCGGTCATCCTCGATTCCTTCATCCTGCGCGCACTCCTGCGCCGCCGCCTGACGGAAAAGTTCGGCGGCCCCAACTCCGGCGATGTCTGGTACGGCGTGTCCCGTGCACTCCAGCTGCGCCGCTTCCGCCTTCCCAAGGCCATGGTCAAGCGCGGCGAAAAGCCCGAATAACCCGCACTGGTCACCTCGCAGTACCTGTAGAACAGAAGGGCCGCTCCCCGGAGCGGCCCTTCTGTTCTGTGTCTGGCTCTTCAGTTAGCGCCGTTGACTCTGCGGCCGGGCCTGCGAAGCCAGCGACTACTTCAGCAGCCGGGCGAGCCTGCGGTTGATGCGCGCGGCCCAGAACGGACCCTGATAGAGGAAGGCGGTGTAGCCCTGCACCAGGGTTGCTCCGGCGGCAAGACGCTCCTGCACATCGCGCGCCGACTCCACGCCTCCCACCGAAATGATCACCGGACCGTGCTCTCCGAGTCCGGCCCGCAGGCGCTTCAGCACCTCTAGTGAGCGCCGCCGCAGCGGGGCACCGCTGAGGCCGCCCACACCGCAGGCCATCACCTTCCGGGGATCGGTCACCAAACCTTTGCGGCTAATGGTGGTGTTGGTGGCAATCACGCCGTCAAGGCCGAGGTCCAGGGCCAGGCGGGCGACGTCGTCGACGTCGTCATCGCTGAGGTCGGGCGCAATCTTCACCAGCAGCGGCACATGCCGTTCGGCAGCTTCGTCGGCGGCGGCTGCCACGGCTGACAGCAGCGGACGCAGGGACTCGATATTCTGCAGCAGGCGCAGTCCCGGAGTGTTGGGCGAGGACACGTTGACCACCAGGTAATCGGCGTGCGGAGCCAGCTCACGGGTGCTGATCAGGTAATCGTCAACGGCGTCCGCCAGGTCCACCGCTTTGGTCTTGCCGATGTTGATGCCAATAACGGGGCGGTTCCGGCCATAAGCCCGCTCCAGCCGGGCGCGGGCGCCGGCCACGCGCGGAGCCACGGCGGCAGCGCCGTCGTTGTTGAAGCCCATCCGGTTGATAACGGCACGGTCCTCCACGAGCCGGAAGAGCCGCGGTTTGGGATTGCCCGGCTGCGCACGGCCCGTCACGGTTCCCACCTCAACGTGGCCAAAGCCCATGTTGGTCAGGGCAACGATGCCGGATCCTTCCTTGTCGAATCCGGCGGCCAGACCGAAGGGAGACGGAAAATCCAGGCCCAGGGCCCTCACCCGCAGGTCCCGGGACGGCCGCATCAGCCGGCGCAGCAGCGGACCGGCGGGCGTCGCCGCGGAGAGTTTGATCAGGTCAAAACCAATTCGATGTGCCTTTTCCGGGTCCATGCCGGCAAAGACGGCACGGAAGAAGGCAGGGTAGACGCGCATGGTTTTATGCTTGCACTGCCGTGGCGCTGCACCAAATCCGAATCCGCCGTATTCCCCGGGGCCGGGGCTCCTGCCCGGCTGCCCTATTCTCGATTGATGGGCAGTTACTCTCAACAGACCGGTCAGCCAGGCACCGGGCCGGGCGTTCAGCAGTGGAAACCAGACATCCTGGGCGACGGTTACCAGTGCCTGAGGCTTGAGCTGGGGGAAGACGACGAGGGCCCCGTGGTGGCCACGCTGGTGTCCTACACTCCCGAGCCTCCGCCTCCGCCCACCTTCTCCGGCAAGGTCCGGCGGATGCTGCACGGGCTGCGGGCCCCGGTGGCGCCGGAACCGGTTCATGTGGTCCTGTACATTCACGGCTGGAGCGACTACTTCTTCCAGACCGAACTGGCACACTTCTGGAGCGGACTCGGCGTCGCCTTCTATGCCCTGGACCTGCGCAAATACGGACGAAGCCTGCTGCCCGGCCAGTCCGAAGGCTTCACGCTGGACCTGCAGGAGTACGACGCCGACATTGAGGCCGCCCTGGCAGCCATGACAGCGCATGTGCGGGACCAGCGCGGCGCCGATACTCCGGTGCGGATTTCCCTGATGGCCCACTCAACCGGTGGCCTCGTCGCCTCGCTGTGGGCACACCGGAATCCCGGCCGCATCGAAGCCCTGATCCTGAACAGCCCGTGGCTGGAGCTGCGCGGCTCCTGGCTTGTGCGCAATGCCACCGCATCCCTGCTGGAGCCGCTGGCCCGGGTGCGGCCCAAGGCAAGGCTGAAAGTGCCCGAGCTCACCAACTACTGGCGCAGCATCAGCCGCGACGGCGACGGCGAGTGGGACCTTGATCCGCACCTGAGGCCGCCATCCAGCTGGCCGATCAGGGCCGGCTGGATCAGGGCGGTGCTCAACGGACATGCCCAGGTGGCACGGGGGCTGGACATCAAGGTTCCGATCCTGCTGCTGGCCTCAGCCACGTCCACGGTGGCCGTCACGTGGAATGAGTCGATGAAAACCTCGGACAGTGTCCTGGACGTGAACCTGATGGTGCAGCGCGGGCTGCTGCTGGGTCCACAGGTCACCGTGTGCCGCTTCGATCATGCCCTGCACGATGTCCTGCTGTCGGCAAAGCCCGTACGCCGGCTGGTCTACGGCAAGCTCGAACAGTGGGCACGGGCGTTCATGCCGGCGGACTAGACGCTGGCCGCGCAGGTGGCCGGCGCCCCCGGACGCTACGCCCGCGGTGCCGGGCGGCCGTTGGCCGGTGCCCCTGGAAGCTACGCCTGCGGTGCCTGGTCCACCGCTCCCCCATACCGGCGGTCCCGGCGGGCGTAGATTTCCACGGCTTCCCACAGCGTCCGCCGGTCCACATCGGGCCACAGGGTGTTCATGAACACCATCTCCGCGTATGCGGACTGCCACAGCATGAAGTTGGACAGGCGCTGCTCACCGGAGGTCCGCAGGAACAGGTCCACATCGGGCAGGTCCGGTTCGTCCAGATATTTCTGGATGGTTTTTTCAGTGATGGATCCCGGGCGCAGCTTACCCCGCGCAACGTCGGCCGCGATGGCTGACACCGCGTCCGCGATTTCGGCCCGGCCGCCGTAATTCACGCACATGTTCAGCGTGCACACGGTGTTGTCCCGGGTAACCTCTTCGGCAACCTCCAGTTCCTTCACCACTGACTGCCAGAGCCGCGGCCGGCGGCCGGACCAGCGGATGCGCACGCCCCATTCGTTGAGCTGATCGCGCTGCCGGCGCAGCACGTCACGGCTGAAGCCCATCAGGAAGCGGACCTCTTCGGGGGACCGCTTCCAGTTCTCGGTGGAAAAGGCATACACGGAGACATGCCGGATCCCCATTTCGACGGCGCCGGCCATGACGTCCAGCAGGGCTGCTTCACCGGCCCGGTGGCCCTCGGTGCGGGGCAGTCCGCGCTGGTTGGCCCAGCGTCCGTTGCCGTCCATGACGATGGCCACGTGCTGCGGCACCAGCTCGGCGGGAACCGGCGGCGGCACCGCTCCGGAGGGATGCGGCGCCGGGCGGGACGGGCCGGCGGATGGAGATTTTGCGCCGGAAGGGGACTTTGAACGCAAGCTTAGACACGCTCCACATGTTGAAGTGATTTGACGACCCGTTCCAGGTGCCATTGAAGGTAGCTACCCACCAGGCCGGCGGATTCCCGCCTCGGCTGCTGCCCGGCGTCGTCGGCGGTTTTCCAGTCCCCGGACAGCAGTGCTGCCAGCAGGACCATGGTCTCCGGGGAGGGAGAGGCGGCGCCGGGCGGGCGGCATGCGGGGCAGACCGCACCACCCAGGGCGGCGGAAAACGCCGAGTGCGGCCCGGGGGCGCCGCAGCGCGCGCAGATGGTGAAACTGGGGGCCCAGCCGGCCGTAGCCAGCGCCCGCAGCAGGTAAGAGTCCAGGATGAGTTCCGGAGCGTGCGCGCCGCGGTTCAGGGCAGCCAGCGCGCCGATCACCAGGTGGTAATGCGCGTTGGCTGATTCGCCGTCGACGTCGGTGAGCCGCTCAGCGGTTTCGGCAATGGCCGCTGCGGCGGTGTAGCGCGCGTAGTCCGAAACGATCCCGTGCCCGTAGGCGCCCAGGGTTGTCGCCTGGGTCACGATGTCCAGGTTGCGGCCCGAGGAAAGCTGGAGGTCCGCCACCATGAACGGCTCAAGCCGGGCGCCGAACTTGCTCGATGTGCGGCGCACCCCCTTGGCCACGGCACGCACCTGGCCGTGGCTACGGGTCAGCAGCACCAGGATGCGGTCCGCTTCACCCAATTTGTGGGTGCGCAGGATGACGCCCTCGTCCCGGTACGTCCGGGAAGCAAATGATTTTCCTGCCACTCTGCTATTTTCCCACGTCCGGCCGGCAGTAAGGCGCACCCGGGAACCGTGGGCTCCCGGGCGCGCCGAACGCGGCGGTTTTGCGGATCAGGACTGGTCGCGGATCGCCCGGTTGACGGCGGAAATCACGGCCTTGAGCGCTGACATGGTGGTGTTGGGGTCAATACCGACTCCCCAGAGCACCCGCTCCCCCACCGCCAGTTCCACATAGGCTGCCGCTGCGGCGTTTCCGCTGGCGGAGAGGGCGTGCTCGGTGTAATCCAGGAGCCGGACGTCGATTCCGTCCTCGCTGAGGATTTCCAGCAGGGCGGCAATGGGGCCGGTGCCGGAGGCCGTGCGCTTCTGCGCCACTCCCCCGTTGAGCAGCGACGCCGTCAGCTTGAACGTCCCGTCCTCCGCCGTGTCGGCGTTGACCGAGGACAGCGCGTAATGTCCCCACGGTTCTCCGCCGGACTCCGGGGTGTTGGGCAGGTATTCATCCTGGAACACCTTCCACAGCTCGGCGCCGGTGACTTCACCGCCGGCGGTGTCGGTGCGGCGCTGGACGACGCCCGAGAATTCGATCTGCGCCCGGCGGGGCAGGTCCATGTTGTGCTCGTTCTTGAGCAGGTAGGCAACGCCGCCCTTGCCGGACTGGCTGTTGACCCGGATGACCGCCTCGTAGCTGCGGCCAATGTCCTTGGGGTCGATCGGCAGGTACGGAACGGCCCAGGGAATTTCGTCCACGGTGGTTCCGGCAGCCGCCGCGTCCTTCTCCATGGACTCGAAGCCCTTCTTGATGGCGTCCTGGTGGGACCCGGAGAATGCGGTGAACACCAGGTCCCCGCCGTAGGGGGAACGCTCGGGAACGGGCAGCTGGTTGCAGTACTCCACGGTGCGGCGGACGTGGTCGATGTCGGAGAAATCAATCTCGGGGTCAATGCCCTGGCTGAACATGTTCATGCCCAGCGTGACCAGGTCCACGTTGCCGGTCCGCTCCCCGTTGCCAAAGAGGCAGCCCTCAATGCGGTCCGCCCCGGCGAGGTACCCGAGCTCGGCGGCGGCCACTCCGGTGCCGCGGTCATTGTGCGGGTGCAGGGACAGGATGATGGAATCCCGGTTCGCGAGATTGCGGTGCATCCATTCGATGGAGTCGGCGTACACATTGGGAGTGGCCATTTCCACGGTGGCCGGCAGGTTCAGGATCATCTGGCGGTCCGGGGAGGCTTCGAGCACCTCGGCGACGGCGTTGGAGATGCGCAGGGCAAACTCGAGTTCGGTGCCGGTGTAGGACTCGGGCGAGTATTCGTACGTGACGTCGACGCCGCGCAGGTGCTCTTCATATTTTTTGCAGAGCCGGGCGCCCGAGAGGGCGATATCCACGATGCCGTCCTGGTCGGTGTTGAACACGACCCTGCGCTGCAGCACCGAGGTGGAGTTGTACAGGTGCACAATGGCGCGGTCAGCGCCTTCGAGTGATTCGTAGGTCCGCTCGATCAGGTGTTCGCGGGACTGGGTCAGCACCTGGATGGTGACGTCGTCCGGGATCCGGTCGCCTTCGATGAGCTGGCGGACGAAGTCGAAGTCCAGCTGGGATGCGGACGGAAAACCGACCTCGATCTCCTTGTAACCCATGTTCACCAGCAGGTCGAACATCTTGTGCTTGCGCTCGGGGCTCATGGGATCGATCAGGGCCTGGTTGCCGTCCCGCAGGTCCACCGCGCACCAGCGCGGAGCCTTGGTGATGAGCTTGTCGGGCCAGGTCCGGTCCGGGAGTTCAAAGCTGATCTGGTCCTGGAAGGGAACGTACTTGGAGACGGGCATTCCCGAGGGCTGCTGTGCATTTCGCATGTCTGCTGTGGCCTTTACTTTGAGTTCAGAAGAGCGGCCGGGCAACACAAACTCCGCAGCGAGGGGCGGCCTATATGGTTATGGCCCCGCCGCGGCAGCTAAGGAGGAGAAGCTCTGCGCGCACGTGACCACCCTAACAGCAGGCGGTGGGGCGCCCCAATTGTTAATTGCCGAAAGCTGTTTGGCACGTAACCTGGGCTGCGGTCTGGCCGGTCAGCCCGCCCACGTCACCGGCGTCGGGCATGGTGGTGCCGGTGCGGAAGTCCTGTCCAATCTGGACGCTGACGCCGTTCACCAGGTTGCTGGCCACCACCTGGACGGGGGGAATGCCCAGGGCGGCCGCAACCTGCTGCGCCATCTCCAGGTAGCCGGGGGCATGGAAGATCTGCGTCGCCGGACTGGGGGCGTCCGTCTGTCCGGCGGCAGCTGCGAGGGCGTAACCCCCAGCGAGCAGGTGCTCGGCGATGGCCTGGTCCCGGGTCTGCGTTCCTGCGTCGCCAGTGCTGCCGGTGGCGTCAAGAATGGTGACGGGAATGGACGCGGGGTCAAAGGCCGGGATTTCCTCGGCCGGGAGGGGTTCGGTGCCGCCATCCGGTGCCGTGGTCTCCGGTGCCGGTTCCGGGGCAGGCTCGGTGATGTCCCGGTCCTCCACCAACGCGGTGAAGAGCGGTTCGGCGGCGGTTTCGTCGAGCACCAGCCGGTTGTTGTCGTATTCGTAGGGCACCACGGGGGCGGTGACAAAGGCCACGCGGCTCAGGTCCACGTCCTTGAGCCGTCCGGCCAGGGCGATCAGCGACGTCGGGCTGGTCAGGTCCTCGTCCACGGTGAGGTTCCGTGTGACTGTCTCGGCGATGGAGTACAGCTTGGGCAGGTTGTTGAGGGTGCCCTCGTCCTGGACCTTGCGGACCATGGAGGCCATGAAGCTTTGCTGAGCGCGGATGCGGCCTTCGTCGCCGCCGTTGCCGAAACCGTGGCGGGTCCGCAGGAAAGCCAGGGCCTGGTCGCCCTGGACGCTGCTGACTCCGGCCGGAAGGCTGAGTCCGGACAGCTCATCCTCGACCGGCTGGTTGACGCACACGTCAACGCCGCCCAGGGTGTTGGAGAGTTCCTTCACGGCATCGAAGTCGGCCATCATGAAGTGGTCGATGTTCAGTCCGGTCAGCTGGTTGATGGCGGCCACGGTGCAGCCCGGCCCGCCGTTGCCCAGGGCGCCGTTGAGCTGGCCCAGGTCCATGCCGGGATAGGTGTTGCCGGTTTCCGGATCCGTGCACGCCGGCAGCGGCACCAGAAGGTCGCGGGGGAAACTGACCACCGTGACGTGGGAGCGGTCCGCCGACATGTTCGCCAGCATCATGACGTCCGAGTTGTTGCTTTCCTGGCCCTCGCGGTTGTCGGTGCCAAGGATCAGGATCTGCAGCGGATCCGTATTGGTGTCCACGGGAGGAGCGGAATCCTGGCCCGAGCCGAGGTTCAGCGGTTTGGTGTCCAGGTTGTTCTGCAGCCGGATGACCTGCACGCCCACAAAGACCAGGCCGCTGACGAGCGTCAGGGACAAAAGTACGGCCATCAGCCGCAGGACCGGATGCGCGGCGCCGCCGCTGCCCAGGTGCCGGCCGCCGGGATGCTGCGCCCGGGAGGCTCCGGAAGCTGAGTTTCCGGAGGGACCGGCACCCGTTACGGCACGGCGAGATGACATGAGCCGGTCCCCTTCAATGATTCGTCTTCAGATTCGTGTTCAACACTGGTGATGTGCACGTGGATGATCAAAGTGTACGCGGCGACCCTGAAAAGAAAATTCAGGGTACCCGCAATTGGGCGGTTTTAGAAGCCCAGTTTCACCAGCTGCTTGGGATCGCGCTGCCAGTCCTTGGCGATTTTGACGTGCAGGTCAAGGTAGATGCGGGTGCCCAGCAGCGCTTCGATCGCCAGCCGCGCATTGGTGCCGACCTCGCGGAGCCGGGCACCGCCCTTGCCGATAATAATGGCCTTCTGGGAAGACCGTTCCACGTACAGGTTCACGCGGATATCCAACAACTGGTTGTCTTCGGAGCGGCCCTCGCGGGGAACAATCTCGTCAACCACCACGGCCAGCGAGTGAGGAAGCTCATCGCGGACGCCTTCCAGTGCGGCTTCGCGGATGAGTTCCGCCACCATGACCGCTTCCGGTTCATCGGTCAGCTCGCCGTCCGGGTACAGAGGCGGGGATGCGGGCATGTATCCGGAGAGGACCTCCGCGACGGTGTCCACCTGGAATCCGTCCGCTGCCGAAACCGGCACGATGTCGGCCCACCCGGCTTCGCCCAGGACCTCGTTGCCCAGGGCGGTGACGGCCATCAGCTGCTTGGCCAGGGCCGCCCGGTCCACCAGGTCGGTCTTGGTGACCAGGGCCACCACCGGCTTCTTCTTCAGCGCAGCGAGCTGCTTGGCGATGTACCGGTCGCCCGGCCCCACGGCTTCGTTGGCCGGAAGGCAGAAACCAATGGCGTCCACCTCAGCGAGTGTGTCGGCCACCAGGTCATTCAGGCGCTTGCCGAGCAGCGTCCGCGGCCGGTGCAGGCCCGGAGTGTCCACGAGGATCAGCTGGGAGTCCTCGCGGTGCACAATCCCGCGGATGGTGTGCCGCGTGGTCTGGGGCTTTGAGGAGGTGATGGCCACCTTCTGGCCAACGAGGGCGTTGGTCAGGGTGGATTTGCCGGCGTTGGGCCGGCCCACCAGTGAAACAAAGCCGGCGCGGAACTGTGAGTCAGTCATTACGGGGTACCAATTCTGTTGAGTGGACGCGGGAGGATTCCCTGCCGTCGTCGTTGTTTTCGTCTGTTTCATCCGCGCGGTCCTGCTTCCAGGCAATGATGTGGGACACGCGGTTGCGGCGGCCCTCGAGGCGCTCGGCGTGGAGCACGACGCCGTCCACCACCACTTCGCTGCCAACAATCGGCACGCGGCCCAGGGCCTTGGCCAGCAGTCCGCCCACCGTGTCCACCTCGTCGTCTTCGAGGTCGACGTCGAAGAGCTCGCCAAGGTCGTCGATGCCGGCGCGGGAACTGATGCGGTAGCGTCCTCCGCCGAGGTTTTCGATCTCGGGGCGCTCGGAATCGTATTCGTCCACGATCTCGCCGACGATCTCTTCGATCAGGTCCTCCAGTGTGACCAGTCCGGCGGTGCCGCCATACTCATCGATCACGATTGCCACGTGGGTGGATTCGCGCTGCAGTTCCTGCAGCAGCTCACTGACTGCTTTGGACTCGGGAACGTAGCGGACGCCGCGTGCGAATTCCTCCACCCGGCGGACCGTGGCCTCGCCGGGGTTGGAATGCATCTGCGCCGCCACGTCCTTGAGGTACAGGATGCCCACGATCTGGTCGGCGCTGTCCTCGATCACCGGAACCCGCGAGTATCCCGAGCGCAGGAACAGGGACATGGCCTGGCGCAGGTTGGATCCGGAGTCAATGCAGACCATGTCCGTCCGGGGCACCATCACGGAACGGACCTTCGTGTCGCCGAGCTCGAACACGGAGTGGATGAGCTCGGCTTCGGTGTTTTCGATCATGTCCGCCTCGGACGCGCGGTCCAGCAGTTCACGGAATTCCTCTTCCGTGAAGAACGCGGCGTCGGGGCCCTGGGTGCCCGGGGCAACGGCGGTGCCCAGCCGAACGAGCCAGCCGGGAACCGGACCAAGCACCACACGGAGGAAGCGCACCATGCCGGCGGTCAGGACGACGACGCCGGTCACGTGCTTGCGGCCGATCTGCCGCGGTGAGACCCCCACCAGGACAAAACCGATGCCGGCCATCACCACGGTGGCCAGCAGCCCGGCCAGCCAAATGTTGTCCAGGAGCATCTGGAAGAGGGTGGCCACGGAAACCGCAGTGGCCATCTCGAACCAGACACGCCAAAAGCGCAGGGCGTGCATATGGGCGACCGGGTGCTGCAGGATTTTGCGCAGCGGTTTGCCGGCCTTTCCGTGCAGCAGCGCCTCGGCCTCATGCCGCGGCAGGTAGCCGTACGCCGATTCGGCGGCCGTCAGCAGCCCGGCCAGGACCATGAACGCCACGGCCATGAAAATCAGCAGGGCAACGCTCAACTGCGCGTCTCCTTCGGGGCGTCCCGGCCCAGGTACGAGGAAAGAAGCTGGCGCTGAAGTCCGAACATTTCCTGCTCTTCTTCGGGTTCCGCGTGGTCATAACCCAGCAGGTGCAGCACGCCGTGCGTTGTCAGCAGCAGCAGTTCCTCCTGCATGCTGTGCCCCGCGGTGTCGGCCTGTTCGGCGGCCACCTGCGGGCACAGCACAATATCGCCGAGGACTCCCGCCGGTGTGACGCGCCCGGGAACACCCGGGCGCAGTTCGTCCATGGGGAAGGACAGCACATCGGTGGCGCCGGGGATGTCCATCCACTCAATGTGCAGCTTTTCCATGGCTTCCTCGTCCACCAGGATGATGGAGAGTTCAGCTTCCGGATGCACGTACAGGTTGTCCAGCAGGTACCGGCCCAGCCGGGAGAGTTCCTCTTCGTCCACGGCTACCGCGGACTCGTTGTTGACCTCGATGCTCACTTGCCGGTCCCCCGCCCGGCGGAGCGGCCGTTGCCGGCGGCGGCAGCGGCGCTTCGCTTCGACTCGTCCCATTCGCTGTACGCGGTCACGATACTGCTGACCAGCGAGTGCCGGACCACGTCAGTGGCATGCAGCTCAGAGAAGGAGACGTCATCGATGTCGCCGAGGATGTCGTGGACAATGCGCAGGCCGGAGGCCGTCCCACCCGGCAGGTCCACCTGGGTGACGTCACCGGTCACCACCATCTTGGACCCGAACCCCAGCCGGGTCAGGAACATCTTCATCTGCTCGGGCGTGGTGTTCTGCGCTTCGTCCAAGATGATGAAGGCGTCGTTGAGGGTGCGTCCGCGCATGTATGCCAGCGGAGCAACTTCGATGGTTCCGGCCGCCATGAGGCGCGGAATGGAATCCGGGTCCATCATGTCGTGCAGTGCGTCGTACAGCGGACGGAGATAGGGATCAATCTTGTCGCTGAGGGTCCCGGGCAGGAAGCCGAGGCGTTCGCCGGCCTCCACCGCGGGACGGGTCAGGATGATCCGGCTGACTTCTTTCTGCTGAAGGGCCTGGACCGCCTTTGCCATGGCGAGGTAGGTCTTGCCGGTTCCGGCCGGGCCAATACCGAACACGATGGTGTTCTTGTCGATCGCGTCGACGTAGTTCTTCTGGTTCAGCGTTTTGGGCCGGATGGTGCGCCCGCGGCTGGAGAGGATGTTCTGCGTCAGGACCTCCGCCGGGCGCGGCGCGCTCTGGTCCCGGAGCATCGTGATCAGCTGTTCCAGCAGCTGCGGGGTGACCTTGGTCTGGCTGCGCGCCAGGATCCGAACCTCTGTCACCAGCCGGTGGGTGAGTTCCACCACGGGTGCCGGACCGGAGATCGAAAGCTCGTTGCCCCGCACGTGCAGGCTGGCTTCCGGATAGGCGGCCTCAATGATCTTGAGTGCCTCGTCATTGGCACCCAGTGACTGGACCATGTGTTCAGTGGAATCAAAGACTATGGTCTGCTGATCCAGCCCGATGGTGCCAATTCCTGAGGATTCAGTCATATATTCGGCCTTCCCAGGCCTTTCATCGCCCCTTTGCAGAGTCTGTTGGTGGTGTGCTGTCTCCTGTGTTAACAAAGACACTCCAATATTACTTGATGCCTGTGCAGGCGTCTGCTTCCTTTTTCCCTGAGCCGAATGCCGGCGGCCTCCCCGCGGGTATCAATCGGGTCTCAGTCCGGTCGCAGGATGGTCAAGACCGGGGATCGGGCGTTTTCCGTATGCCAAGCTGGGAAGCGACGAATAGCGAAGGGAGGACGGCATGGGCACTGCGCACCGCCAGTTTTGGCTGCGGAACCGCCGGGCAGGCCTCGGTCTGCTGGCTGCCTCTTCGCTCCTCCTTAGCGGGTGTGGAGTGGTGGCGGCAACCCCCACCACAACCATGCCCATCTCCTTCGGAGACGCCGCGGGGGGCACTCTTTCCACCCCGCTGACCGCCACTCCCCCGTCGGAGGGAAAGCCGGCTCCGGGCCGGATTCCGGTGTACTGGCTGGGGCTCAACGGCTCCGATGTGCACCTGTACCGGGAATTCCAGCCGGCCGAGAAGGGCGGCGACCCCATCGGTGAAGCCGTGCTCGCGATGACCGAAGGCACACCGTCGGACCCGGACTATTTTAATCCGTGGAAGAAGGCGGGCACCGTCAGCGCGTCGATATCCGGCAAGAACGTCATCACTGTGGACATCTCAGAGGACGCGTTCGATACCTCCATGGATGCGGGAATGGCGCACCGTGCCGTCCAGCAGCTGGTGTACACCGCCACCGCCGCGGCATCGAACGCGGGACTGACCACGGTTGGCCACCCGGCATCGGTGGTGCTGCTGGTGGACGGCAAAGCCGGCTACAACGCCTTTGGCCACGAGGTCCTGGAAGGCCCGCTAAAACGGGACCCTGCGCTGATGGCGCCAATCTGGATTATCGATCCGCAGGAGGGTGCCGGTTCGCAGTCCGCGCTCACTGTGCAGGGAACGGCAGTACCCGAAGGCGGCCAGCTGTCCTGGCGCGTGGAGCCCATAGTTGACGGACGGCCCGCCGAGGAAGCCCTGGAAAGCGGCTACGCCGATCTCGAAGCGTCCACGGGCGGCCCGTCGCTCTTCAGCTTCACGGTGGAACTGCCCGCCGGTGAGTACAACGTGAGCGTCTTCCACGGGACCGGGCGCGCCAACGAGGACTCCAAGCGGGTAAGCATCAGCTCAGCCGCGCAGTAATCAGGTCAGCCGCGCAATAGTCAGGTCAGCCGCGCAGGAATAGCTGCCGCAGCAGCGGCTACCAGCGCCCCAGGACCAGGTTCAATCCGGCAAGCGCGGCCGGACCGGCGGTCGAGGAGCGCATAACGTGCGCTCCCAGCCGCACTGCCACCGCCCCGCCGGAGCGCAGCAGCTCCACTTCCCCGGCACTGATTCCACCCTCGGGGCCAACCACCACCGCAATGCTCAGGGGCCGGTCCCCGGCGCGTCCGCGCGCCTCGGCAACCGTTGGGGCCAGGGCGCCGTCGGCCTCCTCATGCAGCACCAGCACCAGGTCCACGCCTGCAAGCCGGGCCGCCAGCGCTTTTGATTCCACCATGTCTTCGACCGGCGGGATGGCTGACCGTCGGGACTGCTTGGCCGCGGCGGTGACAATGCCCTGCCACTTTGCCTGCCCCTTCGCTGCCTTGTCGGCGCGCCAGCGGACGATGCTGCGTTCGGACTGCCACGGTATGACCCGGTCCACGCCAAGTTCGGTGGCCGCTTCGATGGCCTGTTCATCGCGCCCGCCCTTGGCCAGGGCCTGGACCAGGATCAGTGTTTCGGTTGCTGCATCCTCTTCGGTCACGGTTTCCACGCTGACTTCCAGCCGTGCAGGCGAGGCGGCGGACACTGTTCCCGACAGCCGCCGTCCGGCGCCGTCCACGATATCCACCGGTTCTCCCGGGGCAAGCCGCTTCACGGCAACGGCATGGTGGGCCTCCGGGCCCTCGATGACAACCACGGATCCGGGCACGGCAGCGCGCACCGCGCCCGGATCACCGAAGAAAATGGGGTTGGTCATGCGTTACAGGTTGCCCAGCCGGTCCCGCAGCCGGGCAAAGACGCCGGTCCCGCTGCTGGCCAGGCGGCCCTCGGCGTATTCCTCGCCGCGCAGCTGCGCCAGCTTGCGGAGCAGTTCCTCCTGCTCCGCGTCCAGCTTCTGCGGGGTTTCAACATGCAGGTGGACCAGCAGGTCTCCACGGCCGTAGCCGCGCAGGTGGGTAACACCGAGGCCCTTGAGCGTGGTGATTTCACCGGACTGGGTGCCCGCCTTGACGGTGATTTCGCGGTCGCCGTCGAACGTTTCGAAGTTGATCGACGAGCCTAGGGCGGCAGCGGTCATGGGGACCGTCAACGTGGCGTGCAGGTCATCTCCCTCACGCACAAACGTTGGATCGGCGTTAACCCGGATCTCCACGTACAGGTCTCCCTGCGGTCCGCCGGCGGTGCCGGCTTCGCCCTGTCCGCCGAGCTGGATGCGCGTACCGGTGGCAACACCCGCCGGGATCTTGATGTTCAGTGAGCGGCGCGAACGGACGCGTCCCTCGCCGGCGCATTCGTGGCAGGGGTCGGGGATGACGGATCCGTAACCCTGGCAGGAACCACACGGGGCGCTGGTCATGACCTGGCCCAGGATGGAGCGCACCGCGCGCTGCACCTGCCCGGTGCCGTGGCAGATGTCGCAGGTCCGCGGTGACGTGCCGGGCTGGCAGCAGCTGCCGTCGCACGTCGGGCAGGTGACGGCGGTGTCGACCTCGATCTTCTTGTTGGTGCCGAAGACGGCGTCCTTGAGGTCGATCCGCACGTTGATCAGGGCGTCCTGGCCGCGGCGGGTGCGCGATGCCGGGCCACGGCCGCCGCCCGCTCCGGCTCCGCCGAAGAACGTGTCGAAAATATCCTGGAAGCCAAAGCCCTGGCCGCCGAAGCCGGCTCCGCCGCCAAAACCGTTGTCATTGCCGTTTTCATTGCCGGTGGTGTCGTAGATCCGGCGCTTCTGCGGGTCCGCCAGGACCTCGTAGGCGTGCGTAACGGCCTTGAACTCGTCCTGCGCTCCGGGAGCGGAGTTAACGTCCGGGTGCAGCTTGCGGGCAAGCTTCCGGTACGCCTTCTTGATTTCTTCGCCCGTGGCGTCGCGTCCGACACCCAGGACCTGGTAGTGATCGCTCACTCGTGCACATCGCTTCCTGTAAGTTGCAGTGTCCGCTTCTGCGGCGTCGTCTCCGCTTCGGAGACTCCCGCCGGAACCGGCCCGCCCTCAGGCGGGCCGGAACCGGCGACTGCTGCTGTATTCTCTAACGTTTTTCTAGTTGTTCAGTATCCGGGACAGATAGCGGGCCACCGCGCGGACTGTTGCCATGGTGTTGGGATAGTCCATCCGGGTTGGTCCCAGCACTCCCACCTTGGCCGAGGAGTCCGGACCATATCCGGTTGCCACCACTGATGCTTCCGCCAGGGAACCGTGGGGGTTCTCCCGGCCAATCCGGACCGAAACGCCCCGGGCGTCCTGCTCCATTTCAGACAACAAACGAAGCATGACCACTTGTTCCTCGAGCGCTTCGAGGATGGGGCCAATCGTCAGGGGAAAGTCTACGGTGGACCGCGCCAGGTTGGCGGTCCCCGCCATCACCATCCGGTCTTCCCGGTTGATTCCGGCCAGCTGCTCCAGGCTTCGGGCCAGGGCGCTGGCGTTGCGCCGCTTCTGGGCCGGAACCGTCGCCAGGCATTCAGCCAGCTGCCCGGTGATCCGGGTCAGCGGGGTTCCGCTCAGTGCGGCGAGGAAATGCTGGCGCAGGTCCAGCAGGTCCGGTTCCGCCACCTGGTCCGGCATCGTGATGACGCGCTGCTCCACCCTGCCGGTGGTTGAAATCAGCACCACCAGCACCTGTGCCGGTGCCAGCAGCACAAATTCGATGTGACGCACCCGAGCGTTGCCCAGATGCGGATACTGCACCACGGCCACCTGGTTGGTGAGCTGTGACAGCAGCCGGACGGTGCGCTCCATGACGTCGTCGAGGTCCTCAGCGCCCTCCAGCAGGGTTTGGATGGCCTTCCGCTCAGCCGCCGACAGCGGCTTCACATCGGAAATCCGGTCAACGAACAGGCGGTAGCCCTTGTCCGTGGGAATGCGTCCGGCCGAGGTATGGGGCGCGACAATCAGCCCTTCCTCTTCAAGGGCTGCCATGTCGTTGCGGATGGTTGCGCTTGATACCCCCAGCTGGTGCCGCTCAACCAGCGCCTTGGAACCCACGGGCTCACGCGAGTGGACGTAGTCCTCAACAATGGCCCGGAGCACCTCGAGTCTGCGTGGTTCACTCATGGTTTTCCCTCCCTCGCTGATGGCCGTCTGGTTCTTCGCCGCCGGTTCCCTGCCGCTCCCTGCCTTCCGGCGGTAACCGGTTAGCACTCACCATGCCTAAGTGCTAAGTCTAGTACGGATCGGGGTCGTTGCTAGCATTGAGTGGCCCGTGCCGCTCATGTGCCGGACGTGCATTTGGCAGCAGCACCGGAACCAACCAAAGCGAGGAAACACCCGTGTCGAACTTTTCGTGGGGGCCGCAGGACATCAGTGCTCCGGCCCGGAAATCCCTGCCCAAAGTCGGAGCGGAGTCGGGTTTGGTGCTCGAGGACGTGCAGACCGGATGGGTTGGCGCGGTGGTCCGGGTGGAGAAGTCCGGCGGTCTGCACCTGATGGTGCTCGAGGACCGGCGGGGCAAGACGAAGTCCTTTGAGCTGGGCTTCGGATTCCTGCTCGACGGCGAGCCGGTGGAAGTGGTTCCCGCGGTAAAGGCGCAGGCGCCGGCATCCCGCCGGACGGCGTCGGGCTCCCTCCGCGTGGAGAACACCCGGGCCCGCACCGCGAGGGCCAGCCGGATTTGGGTGGAAGGAAAGCACGACGCCGAACTGGTGGAGAAGGTGTGGGGTGATGACCTGCGCGTGGAGGGAATCGTCGTCGAGCCCCTTCACGGTGTGGATGACCTGTATGCCGCCGTCCGCGATTTCAACCCCGGCCCGGAACGCCGGCTGGGCATCCTGGTGGACCATCTGGTGGCCGGATCCAAGGAATCCCGCATTGCCGCCGACGCCATGAAGCACCCCGGCGCCCGCGGCAACGTGCTGATCGTCGGACATCCGTACGTTGACGTCTGGCAGGCCATCAAACCTCAAACCATCGGGCTCTCCGCATGGCCTGTGGTCCCCCGGCACGAGGACTGGAAGACGGGCATCCTCAAGGGCCTGGGCTGGCCGCACCGTGACCACACTGACGTGGCTCTGGGCTGGAAGAAGCTGCTGGGAAGCGTGACCTCCTATGCCGATCTTGAGCCCTCACTGCTGGGCCGTGTGGAGGAAGTCATCGACTTCCTGACAGTTCCGTAGCGACCCGCGGGCCGCGCCGTGTACCGGGGAGGTGCCCGGTTGCCAGTAATCTAGATGAACGTAGAGAGCAACACCCACCCGACCCGACCCGATCCGATCCGCACAGTCTCACCGGCACCTCGAGTCCAAGCACGAACCCACAAGGCATAGACCCGGGCGTCCAGAGTCACAAAGGAAACAGCAGTGTCGAACATCCGTCAGAACCAGCCCCATCCCGACGACAGGGGTTCCGGAACTCGTCCCGCCTACCAGGGCGCTCCGGCAAATGCGCTGCCCCTGACCGCCTCCGAGGACCGGCAGTGGGCAACCATGGCTCATTTCGGCGGTATTTTGGGCTTCATCCCGTCATTGGTCATCTTCCTGGTCTTCCGCGACCGCGGCCCCTTCACGGCACAGGAATCCAAGGAAGCACTGAATTTCACGCTGCCTCCCACGATCATTGCCCTGGTGGCGTGGCTGCTGTCCTTCATTCCCGTGGTCGGCTGGGTTTTCGCCATCCTGAATGCCCTGCTGTGGGTGGCCATTGCCGTTTCCTCGGTGGTGGCCGGCATTGAGGTCAACCGCGGGCGTCCGTACCGGTACCGGTTGAACCTGCGCCGCATCCAGTAGCCTCCGCGGACACACACAAAGAGGACCCCGGGCCGGCATAACTGCCGATCCGGGGTCCTCTTATGTGTACGAAGTGCGTAGCCCGGGCGCTTGGTCCGGGTGCTTAGTCCGGCAGCAGGCGGCGCACGACGGCGTCAGCCAGGAGCCGGCCCTTGGTCGTGAGCAGCACGCGGCCGGTCAGTGCGGCTTTCGGATCCACCAGCCCGTCAGCCATCAGTCCGGCCACGGCGAGCCGGCCGGAGTCCTTCAGCCGGGACAGGTCCAGCCCCTCGGCCAGCCGGGTGCGCAGCATCACGTCTTCCACATACCGGGTTTCGGCGTCGAGCGTTTCACGGCCAACCGCCGGAGATTCGCCGGCCGCGAGCCGCTGCGCATAGGCGGTGGGGTGCTTGGCGTTCCACCAGCGCACGCCGCCGGCATGGGAATGGGCCCCGGGACCGATGCCCCACCAGTCGTCGCTGCGCCAGTAGGCCAGGTTGTGCCGGCACTGATCGGCCGGCGTCCGGGACCAGTTGCTCACTTCATACCAGGACAATCCGGCCGCCGTCATCATTTCGTCGGCCATGAGGTACTTGTCCGCGTGGTCATCGTCGTCGATCGGCGGCACTTCGCCGCGCCGCATCCGCGCCGCCAGCTTGGTGCCGTCCTCGATGATCAGCGCGTACGCCGAGATGTGGTCCGGTTCGTAGCTCAGCGCCTCCTTGACGGAAACTTCCCAGTCCGCCAGGGACTCCCCCGGCGTGCCGTAGATCAAGTCCACGCTCACCTTCAGACCGGCGTCGCGCGCCCATTTCACGGCCTCGGGAACGCGCGACGGCGTGTGGGTGCGGTCCAGGACCGCGAGCACGTGCGGAACGGCCGACTGCATGCCGAAGGAGACCCGGGTGAACCCGGCGTCGGCCAGCAGCTGCAGGGACTGCGGCGTCACGGAGTCCGGATTGGCTTCGGTGGTGACTTCGGCGCCGGGCTCCAGCCCCCACGCGTCAACCGCCGTTTTCAGGATGCCGGCAAGGTCCTCAGCGGGCAGCAGAGTGGGTGTGCCGCCGCCGAAGAAGACTGTTCCCATCTTCCGGTCCGGGAGCCCGGAGGCCTTCAGCGCGCGGGCGGCGAAGCGCACTTCCTGCTCCGCCGTGCCGCCGTAGGCGGCCTGCGACGCTCCGCCGCCGAGTTCGGTGGCGGTGTAGGTGTTGAAGTCGCAATAGCCGCAGCGTACTGAGCAGAACGGGATGTGGACGTAGAGTCCGAAGTTCCGGTCCGCTGCTCCTTCCGCCGCCTGTGCGGGCAGCAGTCCGTCGGCGGGTGCCGGATCCCCGAGGGGCAATGCGCTTGGTGTCACTTCTTGGCTTTGTCCTTGGATTCGTCGGAGGAAAGTGCGGCAACAAAGGCTTCCTGGGGAACCTCGACGCGGCCCACCATCTTCATGCGCTTCTTGCCTTCCTTCTGCTTTTCCAGCAGCTTGCGCTTACGGCTGATGTCGCCGCCGTAGCACTTGGCCAAAACGTCCTTGCGGATGGCGCGGATGGACTCGCGGGCGATGATCCGGGATCCGATGGCCGCCTGGATGGGCACCTCGAACTGCTGGCGCGGGATGAGCTCGCGGAGCTTGCCGGTCATCATGACGCCGTAGGAGTATGCCTTGTCCTTGTGCGTGATGGAGCTGAAGGCGTCCACCTGTTCGCCCTGGAGCAGGATGTCCACCTTGACCAGGTCGGCGACCTGTTCGCCGTCGGCCTTCCAGTCCAGCGATGCGTAGCCGCGGGTCTTGGATTTGAGGATGTCGAAGAAGTCGAAGACGATCTCGGCCAGCGGCAGGCGGTACCGGATTTCCACCCGGTCCTCGGAGAGGTAGTCCATGCCGCCCAGGACGCCGCGGCGGGCCTGGCACAGCTCCATGATGGCGCCGACAAATTCGTTCGGCGCCAGGATCGTAGCCGAAACCATCGGTTCGCGGACCTCTTTGATCTTGCCCTCGGGGTACTCGCTGGGATTGGTCACCGTGACGACCTTCTTGTCCTCCAGCGTCACCTCGTACTCCACGTTGGGCGCGGTGGAGATCAGGTCCAGGTTGTATTCTCGCTCGAGCCGTTCACGGGTGATTTCCAGGTGCAGCAGGCCCAGGAAGCCCACGCGGAAGCCGAAGCCCAGCGCTGCTGACGTCTCGGGTTCGTACACCAGCGCGGCATCGTTGAGCATCAGCTTTTCCAGTGCGTCACGCAGCACGGGGTAGTCGGCGCCGTCGATGGGATACAGACCCGAGAACACCATGGGCTTGGGATCGGCGTAGCCTTCGAGGGACTTCTCGGCCGGCTTGGCCAGGTTGGTGACGGTGTCGCCCACCTTGGACAGGCGGACATCCTTCACGCCGGTGATGAGATAGCCGACCTCGCCGACGCCCAGTCCCTTGGACGGGGTGGGCTCCGGGGAGCTGACACCGATCTCCAGGAGCTCGTGGCTGGCCCGGGTGGACATCATCTGGATGCGCTCACGGGGCGACAGCTTGCCGTCCACCACACGGACATAGGTGACGACGCCGCGGTAGGTGTCATACACGGAGTCGAAGATCATGGCGCGGGCGGGAGCGTTGGGATCGCCCACCGGTGCCGGGATCTCGCGGACAATCTGGTCCAGCAGGGCTTCGACGCCCACACCGGTTTTGCCGGAGACCCGCAGCACGTCCTCCGGATCGCCGCCGATCAGCTTCGCCAGTTCCTCGGCGTACTTCTCCGGCTGCGCCGCCGGGAGGTCGATCTTGTTCAGGACCGGAATGATGGTGAGGTCGTTTTCCATCGCCAGGTACAGGTTTGCCAGCGTCTGGGCCTCGATGCCCTGGGCGGCGTCCACCAGCAGCACTGCCCCTTCGCAGGCGGCCAGGGAACGGGACACTTCGTAGGTGAAGTCCACGTGGCCCGGGGTGTCGATCATGTTCAGGGCGTAGGACTCGCCGTCGAGCTCCCACGGCATGCGAACAGCCTGCGACTTGATGGTGATGCCGCGCTCACGCTCGATATCCATGCGGTCCAGGTACTGGGCCTTCATGTTCCGGTGCTCAACAACTCCGGTGGACTGGAGCATGCGGTCGGCCAGGGTGGACTTGCCGTGGTCGATGTGGGCGATGATGCAGAAATTTCTGATGATCGCCGGATCCGTCGCGGCAGGCACCGGTGAGAAGCGGGCCATAGGTGACACTGTGGCGGTTCCTTTACTGTTCACAGGACTTCACGGCGGCCGCGGGCTCAAGGCCGCGCGCCGGAACCGGTCTAAGCGCGGTTCGTCGGTTTTTCCTGGTGGTTTAACTGCTGAATTAACAGTCTCCCACGAATGCCGGCCCGTGCTGGAACCGCGGAACGTAATAGCGTGGGGTCATGTCCTTCTCCAGCCGCTCTCTGCTGTCCCTCGCCCGCACCGCCCTTCGACTGCTCTCGGGTTCCGGAGCCGGCGGGCCGGGTTCCTCCGGTTCACCCCGGACAACCTCCAGGTCCGCCCCGACGCGCAGGCGCACGGGATCCGCTCCGCAAAGCCGGGCTTCGGGACCGAAAAAGTCTTCGCCGTCGTCGCCGTCAACGCCGGGCAAAAGCCAGGCGTCCGCGGGCCGGTCATCATCACCGGGGAAGGCGCCGGCGTCCTATCCCGGTGACTACCGCGGAAAGGTTATCCCCCGGTACGCTCCATCACCCGACGGATCCCCTGACCCGGGCGAGGTTGTCTGGGCATGGGTTCCCTACGAGGATGACTATTCCCAGGGCAAGGACCGGCCGGTGCTGCTGATCGGCCACAGCGGAAAACGCCTGCTGGCCCTGATGATGACCACGCGGGACCGCAATAACGGCCGGGAATCCGACCCGGACTATGTGGACGTGGGCACCGGATCCTGGGATGCGCAGGGCAGGCCCAGCGAAGTGAAGGTTGACCGCGTGCTCCAGCTGGACCCGGCCTCCGTCCGCCGGCAGGGGGCGGTCCTGTCTCCGGCAGCGTTTGAACGGGTCCGGAAGGCATTTGCGGCCCGCGGCTGAGCCTTCCAGGACCGCGTGGAGCCCGTGCACCGCCGGGCGTTGACGGCCTGAACGGGCGCTTGCGCCCAAGTTCTGCTAACATTTATTGCTGTGTGTCCGCGCAGGTCGACGGGCACTTCAGTTCAGGCGCCATTACGGTATCCCCACGCCGCTCAGTCAATGTCTGGGCTGAAATTCCCTCACCGACCAAGTCCGCAATACAAAGAGAGTTTATATAAGTGGCCAATATTAAGTCCCAGAAGAAGCGCATCCTCACCAACGAGAAGGCGCGCATGCGTAACAACTCGGTGAAGTCCGAGCTGAAGACCGCAATCCGCTCCGTTGACGCAGCCCTGAAGGCCAGCGACAAGGATGCAGCAGTCGCAGCGGTGGCCACTGCCAGCCGCAAGCTGGACAAGGCCGTCAGCAAGGGTGTTATCCACAAGAACAACGCTGCAAACCGCAAGTCGGCCATCTCCAAGAAGGTCAGCGCGCTCTAAGCAGCTGTTTTTGCTTTAGTCTTATCGGTCTGGCCGGTCCCCGCGGGGGCCGGCCAGACTGCTTTAACGGGGATGGTTCTTTAGCGGGGATGTTTGCAGCGGGATCCTCGCGGTGACCGGACCTGCCGGGCGCCTGCCCGGCAGGGTTACCCCGGTTTAGCGTCCGGCTGCGGCGAGGGAAATGACGGTGACGGCGTGCTCAACGGCGTAGACCGGATCCCGTCCGGCGCCCTTGACCTGCGCGTCGGCCTCGGCCAGCACCTGCACGGCCTTAATCAGGGATTCCTGCGACCAGTGCTGGGCATCGCGGCGCGCCTGGTCCACCTGCCACGGGGCCATGCCCAGTTCCTTAGCCATCGAAGCCGAGGATCCGCGCAGGTTGGCAACCTTGGCCACGGCCCGCACCTTCATCGCCAGTGCTCCGACCAGCGGTACAGGGTCGACGCCGGTGTCCAGGGCATGGCGCAGCATGGACAGAGCCTGCCCGCCGCGTCCGGCCAGCGCCGCATCCGCCACCTTGAACGCGGTGGCTTCCACCCGTCCGCCGTAGTACTTCTCGACGAGCTCTTCACTGATCTCGCCGGTGGCGTCGTTGATCAACTGCCGGCAGGCCGCTGCAAGGTCAGCCAGCTTGGATCCGACAGCGGCGACAAGTGCCCGTGATGCCGAGGGATCAATTCTCCGGCGTGCTGCTTTGAATTCCTGCGCCACGAAGTCCAGTTTTTCGGCGTCCTTTTTGAACGGCTGGCATTCCACCACGGGGGCACCGGCTCCCTTCACGGCGTCGAGCAGTTTTTTGCCGCGGTTACCGCCGCCGTGATGCAGCACCAGGACGGCGTCCGGCGACGGGTCCGAAAGATAGGTCAGGGTGTCGGTGAGGAATTCGTCGTTCATCGCGGCCAGGTTCGAAACTTCGATGAGTTTTGCTTCCCCGAACAGCGAGGGGCTGGACTGCAGCGTGAGTTCACCGGCGGCATAGGTGGAAGCGTCCATGCGGACCAGCTCCGTGTCGGGCTGGTCCTGCCGCAGCGTGGCCCGGATCCGTTCCATGGCACGTCCGGCCAGGTAATCTTCGGGGCCGCTCAGCAGCACCACGGGTGCCGGTTCCACCTCGCGCCAGGAGACAACCTTGCCTGTGGACTTGCCGGCGGATTTCGCGGTGCTTCGCTTTGCGGACGGGACGGCCGGATTCACAGCGAACAGACTCCTGGGATGAGACGGCGGAACTACTTTGGGGACACTCCAACACTACCCGTCCGGACCGGGCCGCGAGCTTCGGGCCGGCTGCTGCCGGGTCAGGCTTTCGTCCGCGTTCTGCGGGTTCTATCCACCATCCAAGCGTCGAAGCTGCACCGTTGTGCCGTCCATCTCGAGGAGAACCGAACCCAGCAGGTCCGTTCGGGCCACGACGGTCCCCGTTTCCTGCAGGGACCGAAGGATCGATGGAGCGGGATGTCCGTAGTCGTTGCCGGCACCAACCGAGATCAGTGCAACACTGGGCTGAAGCTCTTCAATCAGCTGCGTGCCGCCGTTCCGGGCGCCGTGGTGTGCCACCTTCAGCACGTCGACGCCGTCGTCCGCCAAACGCGCGTTGGCGGCCAGCAGCCGCGCTGAAGCCTCCTCTTCGATGTCTCCGGTGAGCAGAAGCGTGACACCGGGCCCGGCGGTCTGGGATCCATGCCCGCTGCCGTCCCCGCCCACAGTAAACAGGACAACGGCACTGGCGTCATTCTCAGTCCCCTGCACTGCACCGTTCCCAGGCGGCCACAGGACCTCCCACCGCACTGCTCCAGCGGTGGAGGACATTCCTGCTTTGAGTGGGACCGTTTCCACTCCGGACTCGTCAAGCACGTCCCGGAGAGGTCCGTAAAGTTGCTGCTCGGCGGTGGAATACGCGATCCGGTCCACACGGCGCCCCCGAAGGACGCCGGCAGCGCCGCCGTAGTGGTCAAGGTGGGCGTGGGAGAGGATGAAAAGGTCCACAGTGTTGATGTCCAGCTGACGGAGGCATCGATCAATTGCCTCCGGGTCGGGGCCCGCATCAATGACGACGGCGCTGTGCGGCCCGGTGTTCACCACCAGCCCGTCACCCTGACCCACATCGCAGGCAGCCACCATCCACGTGCCGGGTGCCGGCCCGGCCCCCAGCCGGTCCCAGGCGACAACGGCCGCAGACGGCAGGAGCAGGAGTGCCGTGGCTGCCGCTGTGGTGTTGCGCCACCTGCGACCGGCTGGCTTGGAGAACGACGGGGGAATGGCAGGTTCAGGGGCTGACGCCTGCTGCTTGGACCCGTCGGGGGAATCCCGTCGTCCAGCCCGCCATAACAGCCCGACACCGGCAGCTGTCGCGGCGGCCATCAGGAGGGCCCCCGGCATTCCTCCGGGCCAGGGCAGCAATGATCCGGGAAGGGCAGCAAAGGACCGGGCGATGAACGCCGTCCAGGCTGCTCCGGCACCAGCGGCAATCAGGAGCGGACCGGCCAGCATCGGGACTGTGGACGCCAGCACTGCTGCCGCCATGCCCGCAATTGTCACCAGGGGTATCACGGGAGCAACAGCCACGTTGGCCGGCAGCGAGAAAAGTGGGACCTGCGGCTGCAGCAGCACCAGGACCGGAGCGCAGAAGAACTGTGCGGCCAGCGGCACCGCCAGTGCCGCCGCCAACGGCCAGGGCAAATAGCCGGACAGCAGTTTTGTCAGGCGTGGCCCGACCAGGATCAGTCCCGAAGTAGCCAGGACCGAGAGGATGAAGGCGTAGCTGCCGCTGAGCCACGGGTCCACGGCAAGCAGCACCGTGATGGAAAGGCACAGCAGGGATGCCGGCAGCTTCCCCCGTCCGGACAAAACGGCAAGCGCTCCCAGACTTCCCATGACTGCAGCCCGCAGGACACTCGCGTCAGGCCTGACCACGAGCACGAACCCGAGCAGCGCCAGGACACCCGCGGCGGCGGCAGCACCACGCGGGAACCGCAGCGTCCGGGCCAGAAGAAAGACGAAAGCCAGGAGAAAACCACAGTTGGCTCCGGACACAGCAACAATGTGAGTGAGCCCGGTGTTCTTCATTGCGGTTTCCAGCGACGGATCGAGTGTGCTCCTGTCCCCCAGCGCCATTCCCGGCAGCAGCCCGGCGGCATCACTGCCGTACACTCCCTGATGCCGGCCGGCGGCAGCTGCAAAGGCAGTGCGGATGCGGGCAGTCGTTCCATACCAGCCGTCAGCCGCAACGACATGCGGCGCCCCGTTTGCGTAGAGAACACCCACCGAACGCTCCCCCGGATCAGTCGCCTGCAGTGCCCCTGAGGAACTGAAGGTGTCACCCAGATGAACGCTCCCGAAACCATCCCCGCCGATCACCAGCACCGTCGCTGCCGATGTGAAGCGCTGCCCGGCACTGGTGGCTTCCTCAAGCACTGCTTCCACCAGATACCGGGGTTTTCCGCTGAACCCGTCGGCGGCTGCGGCCCGCGCATCGGTCACTGCCCGAAAGTTACCCGTGATGGTTGCCCCTTCGGCGATGGCGGCGCCGATCGGTCCTGCTGTTCGTTCGGCGAGGTGCGTTCCGGCACAGACGCAAACGACGGCGGCAGCTGCCATGGGCACCGCTGCCGCCCGGGCCAGAGTCGTCAGCAGCCCAGGCGGAGCCGGGGCCGGCCGCCTGGTTCCCGTCTTCCCGGTTAAGCCCAGCAAAACCAGTACCAGCAGGGTGGTTGCTGCTCCTGCGAGGATGATGCCGGCGGTTGTGGCCATACCGCCCTCACTACGCACGGCAATCACGGCGGCACTCCATGCGGCCGCTGCCACCGGCACAAGCCGCAGCTCCAGCAGGGGTTGGAGCTGGATTTCCACCGGGCTTTCCGGGGCGCGCGCCCGTATCCATTGCATAAGCCGGCTCGAGTACCAGGACCCGGCACGCTGCCGGACGCTTCCAGCCGCTGAGATACCACCCGCCACAGCCGAATTCCCAGTGGATGGCTGCGGGTCCGGACCGCGAATTGCGGCCGCCGAATACCGGTGCCAGCGGCTGCGGTTGCCGTGCTTCACCGTGTCCGGATTTCGGCTGTCCTCCTGTTCGGGCATGGCCGGGCAGCCGTCAGACCGTGATGAGCGGCAGCAGGGCAGCCAGCATGGCTTCGCCGATGCCGGGCACCGCATCAATATCCCCGGGACGGGCAAACCGTCCGTGTTCAGTGCGCCAGGCAATGATCCGTTCTGCGATCACCGGGCCAACCCGGGGCAGTGCATCCAGGTCCTGCGCCGAAGCAGTGTTGATGTTCACCAGTGCTTCAGTGCCTGCTCCCTGTTCTGTCCCGGGAGCGGGATCTGGCCCGGCAGCACTGCCGGGGACACCGGGGCCGCCGGACACCCCGGCACCGGGCTGCGGCGCTTCCTCCCCAATTCGGGGCACGATGACCATCATTCCGTCCTGCAGCGGAGCCGCAAGGTTGACGGCCGTGAGGTCTGCGTCCGGCTCGGCTCCCCCTGCGGCGTCCACCGCATCACCGGTCCGGCTTCCGGACGGTACCCGAACCACCCCGGGATACGTCACTGCGCCGGCGACGTGGATCACCAGAACGGTCGGGCCGGCTGGCGCTCCGGCAGGTCCGCTGCCTTCATCACCGTTCTGGGTTGGGCTCTGGGATGGGGCGGCAGGATCTTCTCCGGCGCCGGGGGCTGAACTGTCCTCGGCCGGTGCAGCGGAGGGAACGATATCCAGTTCGACGCTCGCAATCTCGGCAGGAGGTCCACCCCCCTTGAAGACCATGAGCCCGGCGACTGCACCCACCAGCAGACTGACAGCCAGGACCGAAGCACGAAAAGACATCAGCCACCGGCGCCCCGCAGGTGGTCCGCCCCCGTCCCGGCTATCAGCGCTTCCACTGTCTTCGGCTTCTCCGGAAGGCGCCGCCGAGCCCTTGAGGAATTCCGGGCCGGGCCGCGGTGGGAAAAGCTGCGGCACGGACGGGGAAGTCTCCCAGCGGTGGTTTGCCATGCCCAAAACCTAGTCCCGGGCGGGACCGCGCAAAGCCGTCACCAATACCGCTGAGGGAAAGGCCTGCTGCACAGCAGCATCCCGGCTGCCTGTGCAGGACAGAGCGCACCGGCCAGCCCCGATCGCGCCGCTATCCCGCGCGCGAACCGCTTTCGGGGCCGGAGGACGGCCCCGCGTCCGGCCGCTCACCCGGCGCCGGCGGCGAGCCAGGCGTGTGCGCTAAACCAGGCGTGTGTGGGGGCGCCGCCGTTTCTCCGGCCACCGCCACCGCCAAAACACCCAAACCGGCATGCGCGGCAAGGACTGCGGGCAGGGAGCAGATCGTCAGTTCGATGTCGGGGGAAGCATCGGTGATGGTCCCGGCCAGCCGCTCGGCCTCACCCTCATTGCCGAAATGGTGCACGGCAACGCGCACGCGCCCGGACCGGGCGGCAATGTCCTGCTGTACCAGTTCGGTCAGCCGCAGCAGGGCACGCGGTGCGGAGCGCACCCGCTCCAGCGGGACAATCTTGCCTCCGCGCACCACCAGGATGGGTTTGACGGCAAAAAGCGTCCCAAACCAGCCGGCGGCCGCACTGATCCGGCCGCCGCGGCGCAGCTGCTCCAGGCTCGGTACATAAAAGAGGATGCTCGCGGACGCCGCTGCAACCCGGGCAGCTTCCGCAACAGACTCCGCCGAACCGCCGTCGCGCGCGGTTTCCGCCGCGGCGGCCACGGCAAACCCCACGCCCATGGCGACAGTCGCAGTGTCGATGACAGTGACGGGTATGCTCGCCGAGCGGGCCGCGAGCCGTGCGGCATCCACCGTTCCGGACAGTTCGCCGGACAAATGCAGCGACACCACCGAGGAACAGCCGGCGGCAGCCAATTCCGCATACGCAGCCTCAAACTGTCCCGGAGACGGGCGGGACGTCCGCACGTCCGAGCCCTGCGCCAACGCCAAAGCGAGGGCGCCGATCATGCGGTCGGTGCCCTCGCCGTAAATCTGGTCGCCGATCATGACCGGCATGGAAACCACCCGCACCAGCTCAGTCACCGATGCCGAAGCGGCCCAGTTTTCGGGCAGGGCGGCGGCGGAGTCGGTGACGACGCCGACCCGGGGTGCGCGGGCGGCTCCGGCCTCGCGCAGCCGCCCCCGTTTCGCCCGCTGGCTCAGCTTCTCCAGCCAGTCCGCGTTCATCTGTCCCCCGTGCCGCTTGCCCGTTTGTTGCGTGCCCTTTTGTCCGTGCGCCAGCCTACGCCGGAACGACGTTGACGAGCTTCGGGGCGCGCACGATCACGGTGCGGATGTCCCGCCCGTCCAGTGCCTTCTTCACCGGCTCGGAGGCCAGCGCCAGTTCACGCAGATCCTCCTCGCTGATGTCGGCGGGCACCTCGAGCCGGTCGCGGACCTTGCCCTGGACCTGGACGACGGCGGTCACCGTGTCCTGCACCAGCAGCGCCTCGTCCACGGCGGGCCAGCCGGCGTTTGCCACCGAGGCCGGGCGGCCCAGCAGGGACCACAGGTCCTCGGCGGTGTACGGGGCGAACAGGCTCAGGATGATCGCGACGGTCTCGGCGGCCTCGCGGACCGCGGGGTCCGCTCCGCCCACGCCGGAGTCGATCGCCTTGCGGGTGGCATTGACCAGTTCCATGGTCCGGGCCACCACCACGTTGAACTTGTTGTGCTCCAGCAGTTCGGTGGCGTCGGCAACGGTGCGGTGCGTCAGCGCGCGCAGCTTCTTGTCGCCGGTGGAGAAGTCCACGCCGGGTTCGCTGGTCACGGCCTGGCCCAAACGCCATGCGCGGGCCAGGAACTTGGCCGAGCCGGACGGTGAAACATCAGCCCAGTCGACGTCGTCCTCCGGCGGGGAAGCGAAAATCATGGTCAGGCGCACGGCGTCCACGCCGAACTTGTCCAGCTGCTGGCCCAGGTCAACGCCGTTGCCCAGCGACTTGGACATGGCCTTGCCGCCGTTCAGCACCTGGCCCTGGTTCAGCAGCGAACTGAACGGCTCGCTGGCTTCCAGCAGGCCCATGTCATGGACCACCTTGGTGAAGAAACGCGCGTACAGCAGGTGCAGGATGGCGTGCTCGACGCCGCCCACGTACTGGCCCACAGGCATCCAGTTTTTTGCCGCTTCAGGATCAAACGGCCCGTCGGTGTAGTGCGGGGAGACAAAGCGCATGAAGTACCAGGACGAGTCCACGAAGGTGTCCATGGTGTCGGTGTCGCGCTTGGCCGGGCCGTCACACGTCGGGCAGGAGACGTTGACCCAGTCATCGACGGAGGCCAGCGGGGAGGTGCCCTTCGGGGCCAGTGCCTCGCCGCGCAGTCCGGTGGGCAGCGTGACCGGCAGCTGGTCATCCGGAACCGGAACCTCGCCGCAGTTTTCGCAGTGGATGATCGGAATGGGGGTGCCCCAGAAACGCTGGCGGGACAGCAACCAGTCGCGCAGGCGGAAGTTCACGAACTTCTCGCCGGTGCCCTGCTCCTCAAGCATCTTGACCGCGGCCGGGATGGCTTCGGACTTCGGCAGTCCGTCCAGCGTCCCGGAGTTGATGAGGGTGCCTTCACCGGTGGTGGCAATGCCGGTCTCTGCCGGATCCTCTTCACCGGTGTCCAGGACGGCACGGACGGGCAGGTCGAAGGTCTTGGCGAAGTCCAGATCGCGCTGGTCGTGCGCGGGCACGGCCATGATGGCGCCGGTGCCGTAGTCGGCGAGCACGTAGTCGGCGGCCCAGACGGGCAACTTTTCGCCGTTGAGCGGGTTGACCGCGTAGCGGCCGGTGAAGATGCCAGTCTTGGTGCGTTCGGTGGACTGCCGCTCGATGTCCGAGAGGGCCTTGACCTGCTCGCGGTAATCCAGCAGGGCATCCATGTGCTCGTCCGTGGTCAGTTCCACGGCCAGCGGCGCGTCGGCGGCGACCACGAAGAACGTGGCCCCGGCCAGGGTGTCCGGGCGGGTGGTGAAGACGGTGACCTGCTCGGCCGGCTTGTCGCCGTCGGCCTCGATAGCGAACCGGACGTGGGCGCCCTCGGAGCGGCCGATCCAGTTCTTCTGCATGGCCAGCACGCGCTCGGGCCAGTGGCCCTTGAGCTGGTCCATGTCATCGAGCAGGCGGTCGGCGTAATCGGTGATCTTGAAGTACCACTGGTTCAGCGACTTCTTGGTGACCTGGGTGCCGCAGCGCTCACAGGCGCCGTTGACAACCTGCTCGTTGGCCAGCACGGTCTGGTCCTTGGGGCACCAGTTGACCGGGGAGTTTTTGCGGTAGGCCAGACCGCGCTCGTAGAAGCGCTTGAACAGCCACTGCGTCCAGCGGTAGTACTCAGGGTCCGAGGTCTGGATCCGGCGCGACCAGTCAACACTGATCGCGTATCGCTTGAACGACGCCGCCTGGGTGTCGATGTTGCGGTAGGTCCAGTCACTGGGGTGTGCGTTGTTTTTGATGGCCGCGTTTTCGGCCGGCAGACCGAAGGAGTCCCAGCCGATCGGGTGCAGCACGTCGTAACCCAGCTGGCGCCAGTAGCGCGCGACGACGTCGCCCATGGCAAACGCCTCGGCATGGCCCATGTGCAGGTCACCGGAAGGGTACGGGAACATGTCCAGCACGTAGCGGCGTTCCTTGGAGCCGTCGTCGGCGGGCTTGAAAACGCCCAGCTCATCCCAGACGGCCGGCCACTTCTGCTCAATGTCCGCAAAACTGTAGACGGCCTCTTCAGACTCATCGGTCTGTGACTGCGTACTCACTCTTGTCGCCTCTGTCCTCAAAGAAATCCTGTTGATCCGCGGTTGCCGGTCCGTGCCGGTCCCGCCGCATAAAACTCACGTTCCGCCAAGCTATCCCCCAGACACACAAAAGCCCCTCGGCAGGCAAGGGGCTTGGCCGCGCACGGACGGTGCGCGGCTACCTAAGGAGGAGGGAAGCGTTCATCTTTCCACTTTACAACAGCACCGCCCCTGCAGCAGCCGGGACGGAGCCGTGTTTCCGGGCCGGAAGGCGGCAGTGGCCCGGCCGGCACCTCCGTATCTTTTTGTCCGCTCCGTGCGTCTACCGAATATAGGCATGGCGCAGTGCCATGCTCGGAATTCAGGAAGCCGCTTTGGCGGAGATGAGGGGCAGGACAACATGACGCTGGAAACGGATGTGCCGGTACTGGACAGCAGGCTCCGCGGCGAGCTGCGGCAAAGCAGGCGGGATTTCCTCGTGGCACTGGAACCGGTGCGCGCAGCACTCTACCGGTACTGCCGCAGCCTGACCGGAAACACCTGGGATGCCGAGGATTTGCTGCAGGACACCCTCACCAGGGGCCTGGCCGAGGCGTCCCGGCGCCACGAGCCGATTCACAACGCTGAAGCATGGCTGATCCGGATCGCCACGAACAGCTGGATCGATGCCCGGCGGCGCAGCGGCCGGACCTCACCCCTGGACTGGACCGATCCCGGCCATGACCTGCCCGCCACCGAGGACGCCGACCCCCTGGCTGCGGTGGAGGTGGAGTCGGCGCTGCGGCAGCTGCTGCTTCTGCTGCCTCCCCAGGAGCGGGCGTGCGTGGTGCTCAAGGATGTCTTTGCCTATCCGCTGGCGGAGATTGCCGGCATGCTCGAGACCACCACCGGGGCCGTGAAGTCGGCCCTGCACCGGGGGCGAAGCTCGCTGCAGGCGGCTCAGGCCAAGCAGGCGGCGCAGGGCAAGCACGCGGGAGCCAACCCGGCGCCGGGACCTCAGGATGGCACGGCGCCCACGCAACCCGCGGCCCACGCGGCGGTGCTGCGCCAACTGACCGAGGCCTTCAACGCCTATGACATCGACGCCATGGTCCGGCTGTTCCTCTCCACCGGCCGCACCGAAGTCATCGGCAACGTCAGCGAAACCGGGCATGAGGAGATCCGCACCGGATCGCTGTCGCACACTTTCGGGCCGGACGCCGCCGAGCTGTACCGGGCGAGCATCCACTGGTTCGACGGCGAGGAAGTCATCCTCCTGTGGGAGCGGCAGAAGGACGCTCCGGAGGAACCGGAGCTGGTGGCCGATGTCCTGCGGGTCCGCAATGCCGGCGGGGAACCGCTGATTTCGCAGCTGAGCTGGTACTTCTTCTGCCCCGAGCTCATCGCCGAGGTTGCCGGCGGGCTGGGCCTGCCCTTTAAGACCAATGGTGTCAGTTACTTTTAGCCGGCCGCCGCTTCCAGCAGTGGCAGCAGAAGGCGTAGCCAAACTTAAGCGGGAAGGACCCCGGCGGAAATCCGCCGGGGTCCTTCCTGCCGCGATACTGCAGTCCCCCCGCTAAGCGGCAGTCACTGCTGGAGCACACGCGAAGTGGTTACAGCACGTCGTCGTCGACCCAGTCGAAGGTCCGGGTGACGGCCTTGGACCACAGGCGCATCTGGCGGTCCCGCTCGCTGTCCTCCATCTGCGGAGTCCAGCGCTTGTCTTCGGCCCACTTGGTGGCCAGCTCATCGGTGTCATTCCAGTAGCCGACGGCGAGGCCGGCGGCGTAGGCGGCACCGAGCGCGGTGGTTTCCACGATCTTGGGCCGGACGACGTCGACGCCGAGGATGTCGGCCTGGAACTGCATGAGCGCCTCGTTGGCAACCATGCCGCCGTCGACGCGCAGTTCGGTGAGCGGCACGCCGGAGTCGGCGTTGACGGCGTCGAGCACCTCGCGCGTCTGGAAGGCCGTGGCCTCCAGTGCCGCACGGGCGATGTGGTTCTTGTTCACGAAGCGGGTCAGGCCAACAATCGCGCCGCGGGCGTCGGAACGCCAGTGCGGAGCGAAGAGTCCGGAGAAGGCCGGAACAATGTAGACGCCGCCGTTGTCGGTGACCTCGTTGGCCAGGCGCTCAATCTCCGGTGCGCTCTGGATCATGCCCAGGTTGTCGCGCAGCCACTGAACCAGCGAACCGGTGACGGCGATGGAACCTTCCAGCGCGTACACCGGCTTGGAATCGCCCAGCTGGTACGCCACGGTGGTGATCAGGCCGTTCTCGGACTGGACAATCTCTTCACCGGTGTTGAAGATCAGGAAGCAGCCGGTGCCGTAGGTGTTCTTTGCAGCGCCCTGGGCGAAAGCGGCCTGGCCGAAGGTGGCGGCCTGCTGGTCGCCGAGGATGCCGGCAACGGGTGTTTCGCGCAGCAGCTGCGAGGTGTGCACAGTGCCGTAGACCTCGGAGGAGGACTTGATCTCCGGCATCATCGACAGCGGAACACCGAAGTCCTTGAGGATGTCTTCGTTCCACGTCAGGCTGTCCAGGTTCATGAACAGCGTGCGCGAGGCGTTGGTGACGTCGGTGATGTGGACGCCGCCGTCGGTTCCGCCGGTCAAGTTCCAGACGATCCAGGAGTCGGTGTTGCCGAAGATCAGGTCACCGGCTTCGGCGCGTTCGCGCGCACCTTCCACGTTGTCCAGGATCCATTTGATCTTGGTGCCGGAGAAGTAGGTGGCCAGCGGCAGGCCAACCTGCTGCTTGTACCGGTCCAGGCCGCCGTCCTTGGCGAGCTCGTTGACAGTCGACTGCGTGCGGGTGTCCTGCCAGACGATCGCGTTGTAGACCGGCTTGCCCGTGGTCTTGTCCCAGACCACAGCGGTTTCCCGCTGGTTGGTGATGCCGACGGCGGCAATGTCGTGCCGCGTCAGGTTTGCCTTGGACAGGGCGGTGCCGACGACCTCGCGGACGTTGGTCCAGATTTCCTCGGGATCGTGCTCCACCCAGCCGGCACGGGGGAAGATCTGCTCGTGCTCTTTCTGGCCCGTGGAAACGATGTTGCCGTCATGGTCGAAGACAATGGCGCGGCTGCTCGTGGTGCCCTGGTCAATGGCAATGATGTACGTCGGATCAGGCATGGTTGGCTCCTTCTGCTGCTGGATGGATGGTGGCACGCCGGACAAGCCAACGTGCGGAACGACTTAGAGGACGGGCATCGGGATGCCGTTGAAGACCAGTCCGGCGAGCGAACCGCCGAGGATGGGACCGACAACCGGAACCCAGGAGTAGGACCAGTCGCTCTTGCCCTTGTTGGGGATGGGCAGCAGGGCATGGACGATGCGGGGGCCGAGGTCACGCGCCGGGTTGATGGCGTAGCCGGTGGGGCCGCCGAGGGATGCGCCGATGGCGAGCACTAGGAGGCCAACGGCCAGCGGGCCCAGCTCATTCGGAGTTCCGCCGAACGCGAGGATGACGAACACCAGCACGAAGGTGCCGATGACTTCAGTAACAACGTTCCAGCCGTAGGACCGGATGGTCGGACCGGTGGAGAAGACACCCAGGATGTTTGCTGCATCCGGTTCGTCGTCGAACTGCTTCTTGTACGCCAGCCACGCCAGCACCGCACCGAGCATTGCACCCAGCAGCTGTCCCGCCAAGTACACCAGGACCGAGGCAAAACTGGTTTCCACTCCGGGAGCCAGTTCGGAACCGTTGAAAAGCAAACCGAAAGTCACAGCCGGGTTCAGGTGGGCTCCGGACTGGACCGCCACAAAAACACCCGCAAACACGCCGAGACCCCAGCCGAAGTTCACGAGGAGGAACCCTCCGCCGTTGCCCTTCGTTTTACTCAGCGCCACGTTCGCCACCACACCGCAACCAAGCAGTATCAGTATTGCCGTTCCCGCCAACTCACTGAGGAATACCTCACCGAGAGTCACCATTGACTTCTCCATCCTTCTGATCAGATTTACCGGCTGATGTTCAACCGGCTTGGAATAACTCTGTCATGACTCTGCCACTAGTCAGGAACGCGGGTACCACGTTCACGGTGTTTCCACTTGCGCAGTATCTCGGTCTTGCACTATGCAATCAAGGACTCCACCATAAACCGGGTATACGTGCGGTCCGCGGCGTCCGGCGCCGCTGGGCCCGGTCCGGTGCACGCGGCCGCCCTCCCGCCGTCAATTCCACCGGCGGACCCTCTTCTCGGTAGAGTCTTCAGCATGGAACCGGCCCCGAAATTGACCTTGAATAACGGCGTTCACCTGGATCAGGTGGGCTTCGGCACCTACAAAATTCCGGCGTCGGACGCCGCCCGCCTCGTGGCGGGCGCCCTGGAGACGGGCTACCGGCACATTGATACCGCAGCCCTGTACGGGAACGAAGAAGGCGTTGGCGAGGCCATCCGCACGTTTACAGCGGCGAACGGTGTTTCCCGGAACGAGATTTTTCTCACGTCCAAAGTGTGGAACTCGGACCAGGGATACGAGCGCACCCTGCGTGCTTTCGACGCTTCCATGGACCGGCTGGGCCTGGATACCCTGGACCTGTACCTGATCCACTGGCCATGCCCGGAGCGCGGGATGTTCGTGGAGACGTACCGGGCTCTTGAGGACCTGTACCGGTCCGGCCGCGTCCGGGCCATCGGAGTCTCCAATTTCCAGCCGAACCACCTTCGGCAGCTGCTGGACAGCACCGGAGTTGTGCCCGCCGTGAACCAGATCGAGCTCCATCCGTGGCTGCAGCAGCGCGAGCTGCGTGCCCTCCATGACGAGCTGGGCATCCGCACCGTCGCGTGGAGTCCGCTGGGCCGCGGCGCTGTCCTGTCCGATCCCGCCATCACGGCGGCTGCCGCGGAACTCGGTGTATCACCCGCCCAGGTGATCCTGCGGTGGCACATGGAGGAGGGCAACGTTGCCATTCCCAAGGCCAGCTCCCCGGGCCGCATCGCCGAAAACCTGGACCTCTTCTCCTTCGAGCTGACCGAGGCCCAGCGCACCGCCATCGCGGACCTGGACCGCAACCAGCGCTCGGGCTCGCATCCGGATGAGGTGAACTAGTGCGGACGGCAGCCGGGAACGGCAGCAGTGCCGGCATCAGCCTGCTCCGCCGCGCCGAGGTCCGCACCTTCACCCTGGACGGCACGGTGCAGCGCTGCTGGGATTTCCCCGCAGTGGAAATCGGCGACGACGGCGGCGACAGCGATGCGGTTGCCCGGCCTCCGATTTTTATGGTCCACGGCTTCCGCGGCGACCACCACGGCCTGCTCCGGATTGTCGAGGCGCTCCCCCGGCACCGTGTCCTGGTTCCCGATCTGCCCGGCTTTGGTGCCGCCGAGCCGCTTCCGGGCCGGCACGACGTCGATGCTTACGCGGGGTTTGTGACGGCCGCCCTTAACGGCGCGGTGCCCGACCTTGGGCCGGGCACCGTCCTGCTGGGTCACTCCTTCGGCTCCATCATCGCCTCCAGGGTTGCTGCGCAAAGCCCAGGCCTGATCAGTGAACTGGTGTTGGTAAACCCCATCTGCGAACCCGCGCTGGAGGGGCCCAAGGGCATTACCAGCAAAGCCGCTGAGCTGTACTACCTGGCGGCGGCCCGCCTGCCCGAACGGCTGGGCATGGCTCTGCTCCAGCACCCGGCGATCGTGCGCGGAATGAGCATCTTCATGGCCAAAACCCGCGACCCCGGGCTGCGCCGCTGGATCCACGGCCAGCACCGGGCCTACTTCAGCGCCTTCGCCAACCGGAACGTGGTCCTGGACGCCTTCCGGGCGTCAATATCCTCCACCGTCCGGGACACCGCCGCTCGGCTGACCATGCCGGTGCTGCTGATCGCCGCGGAGCGCGACGACCTCGGATCCGTCGCCGGGCAGCACAAACTGGCGGCGCTCATCCCGGATGCCGAGCTGCACGTGCTGCCCGGCGTCGGGCATCTGGTGCATTACGAGGCGCCGGCGGAGGCCGCCGCCCTGATCACGGATTTCCTGCAGCGGAGGCACGCGTGAGCCTGCGGATAGCCATCGACGCCCGGTTCACCCGGATCGACCACCACGACGGCATCAGCCGCTATGGAGCATCACTGATCGAAGCAGTGGCGAAGCACGCCGATGTGCTGATGCTGATCTCCGACGAGCGCCAGCTGGCGCTGCTGCCGGACCTGCCCTGGGTGAAAATCAACAGCCCGCTCTCCCCCGCCGAGCTGCTGGTGGCCTTCCGGGTCAACCGGTTGGACGCCGACGTCGTCGTATCCCCCATGCAGACCATGGGCAGCTGGGGCCGGAAGTATCCGCTGATCCTGACCCTGCATGACCTGATCTATTACTCCAACCCGACGCCGCCCGGTTTCCTGCCGCCGCCCGTCCGGGTGTTGTGGCGGCTGTACCATCTCGCGTACTGGCCGCAGCGGCTGCTGCTGAACCGGGCCGACGTCGTCGCCACCATCAGCGACACCACACGCTCCCTGATGGCCCGGCACCGGCTGACGAAGCGTCCGGTCCGGATCGTCGGGAACGCGCCGCAGCCCGGAGCCCCGGTGCGGAATCCGGTGGAGCCCCCGGAGAAAACGCTGCTCTACATGGGCTCCTTCATGCCCTACAAAAACGTGGAAACCGTGGTGCGCGGGATGGCGCACCTGCCCGGGTACACACTGCATCTGCTGAGCCGGATCTCGCCGGCCCGGCGCAGTGAACTGGAGGCGCTGGTTCCGGCGGGCAGCGACGTCGTGTTCCATAACGGCGTGAGCGACGACGAATATTCGCAGCTGCTCCGGAAGGCCACCGCACTGGTCACCCTGTCCCGGGCCGAGGGCTACGGACTGCCCATGATCGAGGCGATGGCCGCCGGAACGCCGGTGGTCGCCAGCAACATTCCCATCTTCCGGGAGGTTTCCGGCGGCGCCGCCCTGCTGACGGACCCGGACAGCGCACAGGAGTTTGCCGCCGCCGTCCGGGAACTGTCCGAGCCCGCGCGGTGGGCGCGGGTCTCGGAAGCCGGACGGCGGCGGGCTGCGGAATACTCCTGGGATACGTCCGCCCGTCAGTTACTGGCCGCAGCCGAGGAAGCGGTGCGCCGGCACGGCAAGGGAGGACGCAGGGCCTAGCCCTCGAGCGTGACGATCATTTTGCCCTTGTTGGCACCCTTCATCAGGCCGATGAAGGCCTGCGGGGCATTCTCCAGACCCTCGGCAAAGGTCTCGTCATAGCTGACACTGCCGTCCCGCAGCCAGCCGGACATGAGGCCGGCAAACTCGTCGGCGTACTGGTTATAGCTTCCAACAATGAAGCCGCGCAGGGTGAGTTCCTTGCCGATGGCCAGAGCCAGGTTGCGCGGGCCGGTGGGCGCATCGGTGCTGTTGTACTGCGAGATGGCGCCGCACATGGCGATGCGTCCGTACTTGTTCATCACCGCAATGGCAGCCTCCAAGTGCTCGCCGCCCACGTTGTCGAAGTACACGTCAATGCCGTCCCCGCCGGCCGCTTCCTTCAGCTGTGCCTTGACCGGACCGTCGTGGTAGTTGAACGCGGCATCAAAGCCCAGGTCCAGCAGGTGCTGGACCTTCTCCGCGGAACCGGCGCTGCCGATGACCTTCTTGGCTCCCATGGCCTTGGCGATCTGGCCGACCAGGGACCCGACGGCGCCCGCGGCACCGGAGACGAAGACCACGTCGCCTTCCTTGAATTCCGCAACCTTCGTCAGGCCGGCGTAGGCGGTCAGGCCGGTCATGCCGAGCGCGCCCAGGTATGCCGTTGCCGGAGCCAGGGTGGTGTCGATGACCTTCGCACGCCTGCCGTCGAGGACGGCATAGTCCCGCCAGCCCAGGCCGTGCAGCACCAGGTCGCCGGCCTTGTGGGTTTCGGAGCGGGACTCGATGACCTCACCGACCGCGCCGCCGTCCAGCGGAGCATCGATCTGGAAGGGCGGAACGTAGGACTTCACGTCATTCATGCGTCCGCGCATGTACGGGTCCACCGACATGTAACGGTTGCGGACCAGCACCTGTCCGTCCGCCAGTTCCGGCACGGGAACCTCGGCCAGCCGGAAGTTCTCTTCGGTGGGCCAGCCTTCGGGGCGCGATGCCAGCTGGATTTCGCGGCCGGTCTCGGGATAGTTGGTCATGGAATGCCTTCCTTTGCTGGGCCCGGGGGCCCGGTGGGGATATGCGGAAATTTTTGGGTTCTTAGCGTGCCGCTGCGCGCAGGGCGGCCGTTACCTTGGCGAGTGTTTCCTGCAGGGTCCGCAGCTCCTCCGGCTCGAGTCCGGCGGCTTTGGCAACCTGCTGCGGCAGGTCCAGGGCTTTCTCCCGCAGGGCGCGGCCGTTGTCGGTCAGGTGCACTTCAACACGGCGTTCGTCGGCGACCGATCGGCGCCGCTGCAGCAGCCCCGCGGCTTCGAGCCGCTTGAGCAGGGGCGACAGGGTACCGGAATCCAGCTCGAGGGAACGTCCGAGATCCCTGACCGTCACGCCGTCGTCCTCCCACAGCACCATCAGGACCAGGTACTGCGGATAGGTCAGGCCCAGCTGCTCCAGCAGCGGACGGTACACAGCCGTGGCCGCCCGGGACGCCGAGTACAGCGAGAAGCAGACCTGGCGGTGAAGGGAATCGTTCATCCACCGAACCTAGCGCACAATTGAGTTGTGCACAACCAAACTCCGGGTTCGGTGACTGCCGGTTGACCGGCTGCCACCGGAGGTGCACAGTCAGCACCATGGCACTTTCCCCGGTGATCCGCGCCGAGAATCTGACGGTGCGGCGAGGCGGAATCACCGCCCTCGACAGCCTGACACTGGCGCTTCCTACCGGCCAGGTGGTGGGCCTGCTGGGCCCCAGCGGCAGCGGCAAGACCACCCTGATGCGCGCCGCCGTCGGAACCCAGAAAATCTCGGCCGGCTCCATCAAAGTCCTTGGCCACCCCGCCGGCAGTTCCGCCCTGCGCCGCAAAGTGGGCTATCTGGCGCAGGGGCCCGGCGTGTATGACGACCTGACGGTGGCCGAGAATCTGCGCTATTTCGCCCGGGTGGTGGGCGCGCCGGACACCGACCCCGAACGGGTGACCGCGGAAACCGGACTCGGCCCGCAAAGCAGCCGGCTTGCCGGCAGCCTCAGCGGCGGACAGCACAGCCGCGTGTCGCTGGCGGTCGCCCTGCTCGGCGCCCCCGAACTACTGGTGCTGGATGAGCCGACGGTGGGGTTGGACCCTGTGCTGCGCCGGGATTTGTGGAATCTGTTTGAGTCGCTGGCGGACCGGGGCGTGAGCCTGCTGGTCAGCAGCCACGTCATGGACGAGGCCAGCCGGTGCGCCAGAATCCTGCTGCTGCACGGCGGGCGGCTGCTGGCCGACATGACACCTGCGGCCCTGCTCGAGAGCACGGGCACCACCGATGCCGACGCCGCCTTCCTCGCCCTGCTGGGGGCGGAGTGACTCCGCGCCTGGCAGCGGCCACAACCGTGCGCGTGCTGACCCAGATTCGCCACGACCCGCGGACGGTCCTGCTGATGCTGCTGGTTCCCAGCCTGCTGATCGGCCTGCTCTCCTGGATCTTCGAAGACACCGGCGTCTTCCAGTCCGTCGGCCCGGCCCTGCTGGGACTGTTCCCGTTCACTGTCATGTTCCTCGTCACCAGCATCACCACCCTGCGGGAGCGCCGCTCCGGCACACTGGAACGGCTGATGACGCTGCCGCTGGGAAAACTCGATTTCATCTCCGGCTACACGATCGCCTTCGGGTGGCTGGGGATGGTCCAGTCACTCGTGGCCTGTGGCTTTGCCGTCTGGGTCTGCGGGCTCGAGGTGGCCGGAAACACCTGGCTGCTGCTCGCGGTGGCCGTGCTCAATGCCGTCCTGGGAACCACCCTTGGCCTGTTGGCCAGCGCGTTTGCCGCATCGGAATTCCAGGTCATCCAGTTCATGCCCGCACTCGTCTTTCCGCAGATCCTTTTGGGCGGGATCTTCATTCCGCGCGACCGGATGCCGGCAGCCCTGGAGACGGTATCGGACTGGCTCCCGCTGTCGCATGCCGTGGAGGCCCTCAAGCTGGTGTCCACCGGCACCGGTTCCACTGGGGACATCCTGCGGGAAGCCGGCATTCTGGCCGCCTTCGCCGTCGTCTTCGTGGCACTCGGAGCCGTGACACTGCGCCGCCAAAGCGCCTAACACACCACCGCATCCGTGATTTTTTCGCCGCGGCCTTCCCGTCCTAAACTGCTGGTAGTCCCGCTGCGGGCCACCCCGGAGCCCGGAGCGGCCAGAGGACGGGACACGCCGCGAGGGAGTTGATACGCATGGATTTCCGGTTCGATCCGGACCCGGGATTGGACCCTTTCGACCCGCAGGTGCCCGGCAGCGGAGAGGCTGCCGCCGACACCGGGGTCCCGGTGGATCTATACCACGAGCAGGACCACTACATCTTGAACGCCGACCTCCCGGGTTTGGACCCCGGATCCCTGCACGTCGCAGTGCGGGGACGTGTCCTGACGGTCAGCGGCCACCGCACCCTGCGGGACCTCTCCGGACCGGACTGGCTGGTTCGTGACCGCCGCCGCGGAGCCATCGAGCGGCAGGTTCTTCTGGGCCCCGAGGTCGATGCCGCCAAGATCAGCGCTCAGTACACCTGCGGTGTCCTCAGCGTCTTCCTGCCCCTGGATCCTGCCCGGCGCCGGCGGAAGATCGACGTTCGGAACGACGCCGCAGCATCCGGACCTTCCTGACCCGCGCCGTTCCTGATCCGGGGGGCATACCCCGCCGTTCCTGATCCGGCCAGGCTACAGAACGTCCGTTCCGTCCACCCGCACGTACACGGGGTCACCCGTGCGTTTGGCTGACACGGCAGCCTTGGCCGCCCGCATCGCCGCCGTAACGGCCGGTGCTGCGGAGTAGGAAAAGAACAGCAGCGTGCGGTAGCGCCCGCCGGAGCCGCCCAGCTGACCGTCGCGGTGCACGGGAACCGGTCCGGGCGGGTCCTCCAGCGGTGCCGGTCCCACCACCCGGGTTTCGGCCGGCAGCTCCAGCCGGGGCAGGAAGGCCGTCAGCGCTTCACGCGAGCCGGTCAGTTCCGCGTACCGGACGGCCGGCGGCAGGCCCAGCTCCCCGCGCAGCTCCAGTTCACGTTCAGCGGCGCCGGCCGGGTCCCAGCGCAGCAGGTGTCCCACGGTTGACGTGTCATCAGCGGTAACCACCACCAGGCCCTTGTCACCGGCCGGACGCACCAGGGCCACGGCACTGAACCAGCGCCGCAGAGTCTCCTCCCCCGCCCGCAGCGACTCCCGCGACATCATGGCGTTTCCGTCCAACAGGATGGCCGCCGCATAACCGCCGGCCGCCACCGGCTCGGCACCCGGCGTCGCCACCACCAGGGCCGGAGCATCGGGCACTTCGGCGCGCACATGGTCACCGGCGGAAGAAATAACGGTCACCGAAGGGAATGCCCGGCCCAGTTCCTCGGCGGTGCGTCCGGCCCCGGCGGCCGAACCGCGCAGGTGGGTGCCGCCGCAGTTGCCGCAGCTCCATACCGGTTCCGGCCGGCCGCACCAGCGGCAGGCGGGAATGCCGTTGCGGCTGGCCAGCCCCAGCGGACCGGCGCACGCCCGGCAGCGCGCCGGTTCCCGGCAGTCCTGGCATGAAAGCGCCGGCGAGAACCCCGCCCGGGCCACCTGGACCAGCACCGGGCCCCGTGTCAGCCCGTCCTGCGCCGCCTTCCACGCGGCATGCGGAATCCGCGCCCGGGCAGCCAGGGGATCGCGTTCCAGGTTGAAGGAATCAACGGTGCTGACGACGCGCGGAGCCAATGCCCGCACCGTGCTGCGCTCGGCGGCAATGCCCGCGGCCCAGCCGGTGGTCACCAGGCGCTGCGCCTCGGTGCTGCGCGAATGCGAGGCCAGCAGCAGCGCCGTGTCCTCGGCCGCTGCCCGCAGCAGCAGGACGTCGCGGACATGCTGGTACGGCGCCCGTTGTTCGGCATGGAGGTCATCAGCGTCATCCCACAGCACCGCCAGTCCCAGGTTGCGCACCGGTGCATACGCCGCGGACCTGGTGCCAATCACCACCTGGACATCGCCGTGCAGGACCTGGAGGAAGCTGCGGTACCGGGGCGTGGGTCCGTCGTCGGCCGTGAGGCGCACAAACGCATCCGCGCCGATACGCTCCGTGAGCGCTTTCTCGACGCGGGCCAGATCCTTTGCGTCCGGCACGACGACGACAGCGCCGCGCCCGGACAGCAGGGTAGCCTTCACCGCTGCGGCAATTTCCTCCGGCCAGGCTCCGGCGCCGTAACCGCCCAGGGACGAGAGCACGGCGCGGGGGCTGTGCCCGGCGGCCAGATGGGTCAGGAACCGCGGCCCGTGCGGGTACCGGGTCCAGGGGTTGGGGCCGGATCCCTCCGGGCCGGACAGGACAGTCTCAGCTGACGCCGGCTCACCGGCGGCGGGCTGCTCACCGGCGGCTGACGATTCCCCGGCGGCACTGTCCCCGGTCTCTGGGATGCCCGCGGCGGCGCGGGCCTGCGGCGTGAATTCCTTGTCCACCCGGGCCGCGCGCGGCGGCACCGCCACCCGCAGCACGTCATGGACGGTCCCGGAGTAGCGGGCGGCCACCGCCTCGGCCAGGCGCAGGATCTGCGGCGCCAGGACCGGCTGCGGCGACACGACCTTCCCCAGCGGCATCAGCCGTGCCGAGGTGTCAGCCTCCGCGGTCCGTGCAGTGATGAATCCCGACAGCTCCTGGCCGCCGAACCGGACCCGGACGCGCGCGCCGGGCACGGCGTCGTCGTCGAGGTTTGCCGGCACCAGGTAATCGAACGCGCGGTCCAGATGCGGCAGCGGGGAATCCAGCAGCACCCGGGCGATGGGTAGCCGGGGAGCCGCCGGCTGCGTCCCCAGGCTCCGGGACGGTGATACGAAACCGTGCAGCAGGGAAAGCTGCCCGGCCTCTCCGGCCGCTTCCCGGCGCCCGGCTGTCCCTGCCTGTTCCCGCTGCATGTGCCGGTTAAGCGTTGAAGTAGCGGCGGAGGTCCTCGGCCTTGTCCTTGCGCTCCCAGGTGAATTCCGCATCCTCACGGCCGAAGTGGCCGTTGGCGGCAGTCTTCTGGTAGATCGGGCGCTTCAGGTCAAGTGAGTTGATGATGCCCAGCGGGCGGAGGTCAAAGACCTCCTGGATGGCGTCGGCAATGCGGGCCGGATCCACGGTCTCGGTGCCGAACGTCTCCACGTAGATTCCCACCGGGTGGGCCATGCCAATGGCGTAGGCAATCTGGATTTCCGCCCGGCGGGCCAGTCCGGCGGCCACGACGTTCTTGGCCACCCAGCGCATGGCGTAGGCCGCGGACCGGTCCACCTTGGACGGGTCCTTGCCGCTGAAGGCGCCGCCGCCGTGGCGCGCGAAACCGCCGTAGGTGTCCACGATGATCTTGCGGCCGGTCAGTCCGGCGTCACCAACCGGGCCGCCGATCACGAACGGGCCGCCCGGGTTCAGGATGTGCTTGATGTTGGAGATGTCCAGCTCGGTGCCGGCGAGCACGGGCTTGATCACGTGGGTGACCAGGTCCGCGCGCAGCTGCTCGAGCTCCACGTCCACCGCATGCTGCGATGAAATGACCACGGAATCCACGGAGACCGGCCGGTCGCCGTCGTAGCCGATGGTGACCTGGGTTTTACCGTCGGGGCGCAGGTAGCTCAGCGTGCCGTCCTTGCGGACGTCGGTAAGGCGCTCGGACAGGCGGTGTGCCAGCCAGATGGGTGTGGGCATGAGCACGGAGGTCTCGTCCGAGGCGTAGCCGAACATGATGCCCTGGTCCCCCGCGCCCTGCACGTCGTAGGGGTCGATGTTCTTGCCCGCGCGGTTCTCCACGGAGTTGAACACGCCGGAGGCGATTTCCGGAGACTGCTGGCCGATCGAGACCGAAACACCGCAGCGGGCGCCGTCGAAGCCGTTGGCCGATGAGTCATAGCCGATGCCAAGGATGGTGTCGCGGACCAGCTGTGGGATTTCCACGTAGCCCTCGGTCGTGACCTCGCCCGCCACGTGGACCAGTCCGGTGGTGACGAGGGTTTCCACCGCCACACGGGACTCGGGGTCCACCTTGAGCAGGCCGTCCAGGATCGCATCACTGATCTGGTCACAGATTTTGTCCGGGTGACCCTCAGTGACGGATTCCGAAGTGAAAAGTCGCAGCCCGTCGCGGGGCGCGGAAAGTACTGAAGCATCTGGGAAAGTCACGAGTTTTACTCTACTGGGTCCGAGGCCGCGTCCCCGAATGCCGGCCAGTATCTGTGGGTTCCCGGGCCCGGGAGCGCCTGGCGCCTCAGCGGACGGGAAGTGCCGCGGAAAGCTCCTGCGATACGCGGGCAATAATGCGCCCGGCAATCTCGGATTTTGTGCCGGTGTAGGTGGGAGCGGGAGAGGCTTCGGAGTCTGCGGGTGAAAGCAAAGTCACTTCGGTGACGTCCTGGCCGAACACCAGCGATACGCCCACCCGGTTGAGCACCAGCAGTTCGCAGCCCTTGCGGGCAAGCTTCTGCCGCCCGTAGTCCAGGACCTCGGCAGTGCCGTCCCCTGTTTCAGCGGCGAAACCGACGATGACCAGGGGAAGGGCTTCTCCCGCGGATGTCCTGGCCGAGTTTCGGTGCTGCACGGCTTCGGCGAGGATGTCAGGGTTCCGGACCAGGGTAATGACGGGGTCCTCGCCGTCGTCGCGCTTTTTGATCTTGGTGTCCGAATTCCGGTCGGGCCGGAAGTCGGCGACGGCGGCGGCCATGATGAGCACATCGGAGTCCGGTGCTGCGGCATGGACAGCTTCGCGAAGCTCCAGGGCCGTCTCCACGCGGGTCAGTTCCACTCCGTCGGGGGCCGGAACATCCATGTGGGCGGCGATGAGGCGGACGTGCGCGCCGGCGTCAAGGGCGGCGCGGGCCAGGGCAACACCCTGTTTGCCGGAGGACCGGTTGCCGAGGAAGCGCACGGGATCCAGGGGTTCGCGGGTACCGCCGGCCGTGATGGTGACGGTCTTGCCGGCCAGGGCGCCGGAGAGAGATGCTGAGGCGGTGTCCGCGGGCGCCGGCAGGCCGGCAGCTGCCGCAGCCATCGCAGCGGTGAAAATGTCTTCGGGATCCGGAAGCCGGCCGGCGCCGGAATCCTTGCCCGTGAGCCGTCCCACCGCCGGCTCCATGACGATGGCGCCGCGGCTGCGCAGCGTGGCCACGTTGGCGCGGGTGGCCGGGTGGGACCACATCTCGGTGTGCATGGCAGGGGCGAAAAAGACCGGTCCGCGCGCCATGAGCAGGGTGTTGGTCAGCAGGTCGTTCGCCTGCCCGGCGGCCGCACGGGCCAGAAGGTCAGCGGTGGCCGGGGCCACGACAATAAGGTCCGCCTCGTGGCCGAGACGGACATGGTTAACCTTCTCCACCTCGTCAAAAACCGAGCTGGAGACCGTATTGCCGGACAGTGCCTCCCAGGTGGCAACCCCCACGAAGCGGGTGGATGCCTCCGTGGGGATCACGGAGACGTTGTGTCCGGCTTCCGTTAAAAGACGCAGCAGCGACGCGGACTTGTAGGCGGCGATGCCGCCGCCCACTCCCAAGACAATGCGCACCGCTGCTGCTCCTGACTTATTCGGCCGATTCGACCGGACGGCTGACGAGCATGCCTTCGTTGATCTCGCGCAGGGCGATGGACAGCGGCTTCTCGTTCAGCTTGGTTTCCACCAGCGGGCCGACGTATTCGAACAGGCCCTCATGCAGCTGGGAGTAGTAGGCGTTGATCTGGCGGGCACGCTTGGCGCCGTAAATAACCAGGGCGTACTTCGAGTCGGCTACGTTCAGCAGGTCGTCGATCGGCGGGTTGATGATGCCTTCAGACACAGTAGACACAGATTCTCCAAAATCTTTTGTACGGGATGTAGCGGTGCGTCAGCGCGGGCGCGGACTGATTCCCATGAGTGATACAAGCTCAGCTGCTGCCCGCTGGACGTCATCATTTACCACGGTGTGATCGAACTCGGGCTCGGCAGCAAGTTCCAGTTTAGCGGTTTCCAGCCTTTGCTGCTGCTCTTCGGGTGTTTCGGTGCCGCGTCCCACGAGCCGGCGGACCATTTCGTCCCACGACGGCGGGGCCAGGAAGACGAAATTTGCTTCCGGCATGGACTTTTTAACCTGGCGTGCGCCCTGCAGATCGATCTCCAGAAGCACCGACCTGCCGTCGGCCATGGCTGCCTCGACGGTGCTGCGCAGTGTGCCGTAGCGGTTGCGGCCGTGGACCACGGCCCACTCCAGCATCTGGCCCTCTTCGACCAGCGAATCAAACTCCTCCGCCGAAACGAAGAAGTAATGCACCCCATGCTCCTCGCCCGGGCGCGGCGGCCGGGTGGTGGCGGAAACGGAAAGCCACACCTCCGGGTAGTTGTCCCGGATGAAGGTGGACACCGTGCCTTTGCCAACTGCGGTTGGACCTGCAAGAACTGTCAGCCGCGGTTGCGACACTGAGGACCTCATTTGCTCTCGTTGTGATTCGGCCCCGACGGCGCGGCCGCAGTGAAAGCGGCCCCTAGTCGGATTCCAAGTGTTCAATCAGCGCTTTGCGCTGGTGGACGCCCAAACCGCGCACTCGGCGGGTTGGGGCTATACCTACCGTAGTCATTATTCCAGCTGCGCGGCGCTCTCCGACGCCAGGCAGTGCCCGGAGCAGGTCCACGACCTTCAGCCGGCCCACAGCTTCCTCCGCGGAACGGGACAGAATGACCTCTTCCACGGACAATTCTCCGGACTTGATTTTGGCCTTAATGTCGGCCCGGACGGATCTGGCTGCGGTTGCCTTCTCCCGGGCCCTGGTGCGCTCGTCTTCGGTCAGTGGCTTGAGGTTCAACAGACCCTCCCGGGCAAGGACTGACCCGGCACAGCTGCACAAATCACAGCGGCAGTGCTGGGGCGGTGCTGGTGTATGGGGATACGGTCTGAACCTATCCGCAACCCCGCCGCAATTGCAACGTGCCCCGCTACCCGATCAACAGCAGGACGATCCCCGCTGTTGACCGGGAGCCCTCAGGCCTGGCCCAGGCCGGCCAGCGTCCGTTCCGCAGCTTCGCGCAGGGCGGCCCGATCCGGGCCGGCCCGGAGAATGTCCCGGCTGGAGGTGGCCAGCACATTGGGGTACGCGTCTCCGAAGGTGGACCGCAGATCGGCTCCGGTTCCGCCCTGGGCACCCAGGCCCGGAGCAAGAATCGGTGTGGCCGCGGAGGGCCGGGCGCCGAGCTCCGCCAGGGCGGAGCCGACGGTCGCCCCGATGACCAGTCCGGTGGATCCCAGACCGCCGTCTGCTTCCCGGGCTTCCCGGGCATTCTCCTGCGCCGCGGCAGCCATGATGCGGGCGGCAACAGAGGAAGAGCCGCCCACGTGCTGGACCGAGGCACCCTCCGGGTTGGAGGTCAGCGCCAGGACAAAGACACCGCGGCCGGACGCAGCAGCCAGATCCAAAGCCGGCCGCAGCGACTCGAAGCCCAGATAGGGACTCAGCGTCACCGAATCAGCCGCCAGGGCTGATCCGTCCCTCAGCCACGCGTCGGCATAGGCAGCCATGGTGGAGCCAATGTCTCCGCGTTTGGCGTCGGCGATGCTGAGCATCCCCGCCTCGGAGCAGGCCGCCAGCACCCGTTCCAGGGCCGCCATTCCGGCTGATCCGTGGCGTTCAAAGAGCGCCACCTGGGGTTTGACGGCGGCTGCCTGCTCCCCCACCGCCTCCAGAACGGTGAGGGCGAAGCGCTCCAGGGCCGCGGCGTCGTCGTTCAGTCCCCACGCGGCCAGCAGCGCCGGGTGCGGATCAATCCCGACGCATAGCTGGCCGCGGGCGTCCATGGCCCGGCGCAGGCGGGTGCCGAAGGGGGTGCGCCCTTCGGTCAGCGGCTCAGGCATCAGCCGGGATATTCGAAGAAGCCTTGAGCTTGGCGGCGTGCTCCTGCAGGGACGTGACGTCCCATTCGTAGGAGCGCATCGCCTCGATGGCCTGGACGGCGGCACCGAACTCGGAGACCGTGGTGACCACCGGGCAGCCGATGGAAGTGGCGGCGGCCCGGATTTCATACCCGTCGCCGCGGGCCTGGCCGCCGGAGGGCGTGTTGACCACCAGATGGATTTCTCCTGCGGTGATCAGGTCCGCCACGGTGCCTTCTCCATTGGGGCCCTCACCCTCGCTCACCTTGCGGACCGTGGTGGCCTGGATGCCGTTGCGGCGCAGGACCTCGGCGGTGCCGCCGGTGGAGAGGATCTCAAAGCCCAGGTCCACCATCAGCTTCACCGGCATAATGATGGAGCGCTTGTCCCGGTTGGCCACCGAGACGAAGATCTTGCCCTCCGTCGGCAGCGCGGAGTTCGCGGCCGCCTGAGACTTGGCAAACGCAGTGTCGAAGTACTTGTCGATGCCCATGACTTCGCCGGTGGAACGCATTTCCGGGCCCAGCAGCGAGTCAACCACGGTGCCCTCCGGGGTGCGGAAGCGGCTGAACGGCAGCACGGCTTCCTTCACGGCCACGGGGGCGTCCAGCGGCAGCACCGATCCGTCGCCGACGGCGAACAGCTTGCCGGCCGCGCGCAGCTGCACGATGGACATGCCGGTGCCGATCAGCGCCGCGGCCTTGGCCAGCTGCACGCCGGTGGCCTTGGACACGAACGGAACCGTGCGGGATGCCCGCGGGTTGGCTTCGATGACGTACAGGATGTCCGAGGCGAGGGCGAACTGGATGTTGATCAGTCCGCGCACCCCCACCCCGGACGCAATGGCCAGGGTGGCGTCGCGGACACGGTCGACGACGTCGGTGCCCAGGGTGATCGGCGGCAGGACACAGGCGGAATCGCCGGAGTGGATACCGGCTTCCTCGATGTGTTCCATGATGCCGCCCACGTACAGGTCGGTGCCGTCGAAGAGGGCGTCCACGTCGATCTCGATCGCGTCCTCCAGGAAGCGGTCCACCAGCACCGGATGGTCCGGGGTGATCTCCGTGGCGTTGGCGATGTAGCGCGAGAGGTTCGCCTCGTCGTAGACAATTTCCATGCCGCGGCCGCCGAGCACGTAGGACGGGCGGACCAGCACGGGATAGCCGATCTCATCAGCGATCTTCTTGGCGTCGTCGAAGGACACGGCGGTGCCGTTCTTCGGGGCGATCAGGCCGCCCTCGTCCAGCACGCGCTGGAACGCGCCGCGGTGTTCGGCCAGGTCAATGGCTTCCGGGGAGGTGCCCAGGATGGGAACGCCGGCGTCGGCCAGGGCCTGTGCCAGCTTCAGCGGGGTCTGGCCGCCAAGCTGGACGAAGACGCCGAGGACTCCCCCGGTGCGCTGTTCCGCGGCGATGACCTCCAGGACATCCTCAAGGGTCAGCGGCTCAAAATACAGCCGGTCGGAAATGTCGTAGTCAGTGGAGACCGTCTCCGGGTTGCAGTTGATCATCACGGTCTCATGGCCGGCTTCGCGCAGCGCCATGGTGGCGTGCACGCAGGAGTAATCAAACTCGATGCCCTGCCCGATCCGGTTCGGTCCGGAGCCCAGGATGATGATGGACGGCTTCTCGTGCTGCGCCACCTCGTCCTCCTCATCGTAGGAGGAGTAGTGGTACGGGGTGTAGGCGGCGAACTCCGCGGCGCAGGTGTCCACCGTCTTGTAGACCGGACGGATGTTCAGCGCATGCCGGACGCCGCGGATGACGGCCTCGGGGGTGTTGGTGAGCGCGCCGATCTGCTCGTCGGAGAAGCCGTGCCGCTTGGCCAGGCGCAGGATTTCCTCATTCACGGACCCGGCGCCGCGGATTTCCCCGGCCACCTCGTTGATCAGCTGCAGCTGGTCCAGGTACCAGGGGTCGATGCCGGTGGCCTCGTAGAGGTCCTCCACCGTTGCGCCGCCCAGCAGTGCCTGCTGGACCTGCTTGAGCCGCTCCGTCGTGGGACGCTTGGCGGCCTCGATCAGGGCCGGCACGTCTGCGCCGTCCACCGGTGCGAAGGACAGCGAGGCGCCCTTCTGCTCCAGGGAACGCAGTGCCTTCTGCAGCGCCTCGGTGAAGTTGCGGCCAATGGCCATGGCCTCGCCGACGGACTTCATGGTGGTGGTCAGGGTGGGATCCGCGGCCGGGAACTTCTCGAACGCGAACCGCGGCACCTTCACGACAACATAGTCCAGGGTCGGTTCGAACGACGCCGGGGTCTGCTTGGTGATGTCGTTCGGAATCTCGTCCAGCGTGTAGCCCAGCGCCAGCTTGGTGGCGATCTTGGCGATGGCGAAGCCGGTGGCCTTGGAGGCCAGGGCCGAGGAACGGGAGACGCGCGGGTTCATTTCGATGACGACAACGCGGCCGGTGTCCGGTTCGATGGCGAACTGGATGTTGCAGCCGCCGGTGTCCACGCCCACTTCGCGGATCACGGCGATGGCGATGTTGCGCAGGTTCTGGTATTCGCGGTCGGTCAGGGTCATGGCCGGGGCCACGGTGATGGAGTCGCCGGTGTGGACGCCCACCGGGTCGAAGTTCTCGATGGAGCAGACCACCACCACGTTGTCGTTGCGGTCGCGCATCATCTCCAGCTCGTATTCCTTCCAGCCGAGGATGCTCTCTTCAAGCAGCACCTCGGAGGTGGGGCTGTACTGGATGCCGGCGCCGGCGATGCGGCGCAGGTCCTTCTCGTTGTAGGCCAGGCCCGAGCCCAGGCCGCCCATGGTGAAGGACGGGCGGACCACCATCGGATAGCCCAGCTGCTCGGCGGCGGCAAAGGCTTCGTCCATGCTGTGCACAATGATGGACTTGGCCGACTCGGCACCGCAGCGCTCGACGACGCCCTTGAACTTTTCGCGGTCCTCGCCCAGCTCAATGGCGGCGATGTTGGCGCCAATCAGCTCCACGTTGTACTTGTCCAGGACACCGTTCTTGTCCAGGGCGATCGCCGTGTTCAGCGCCGTCTGGCCGCCCATCGTCGGGAGGATCGCATCAGGGCGTTCCTTGGCGATGATTTTTTCCACCACCTCGGGGGTGATGGGTTCCACGTAGGTGGCGTCGGCGAACTCGGGGTCCGTCATGATGGTGGCCGGGTTGGAGTTCACCAGGATGACCCGCAGGCCCTCCTCCCGCAGCACGCGCAGCGCCTGGGTGCCGGAGTAGTCGAATTCCGCGGCCTGGCCGATGACGATCGGACCGGAGCCGATAACCAGGACGGACTTAAGATCGGTTCTGCGGGGCATTAGTTCGATTCCTTGATCTTGCTGGCGGCGTTCTTGGTGGAGTCCATGAGGTCCACGAAGCGGTCAAACAGGTAGGCGGAGTCGTGCGGGCCGGCCGCCGCCTCGGGGTGGTACTGCACGGAGAAGGCCGGGATGTCCAGGCAGGCGAGGCCTTCCACGACGTCGTCGTTCAGGGACACGTGGCTGACCTCCACCCGTCCGAAGCGGGCCTCGGGAGCTGTCACCGGACCGTCCAGCGGGGCGTCCACGGCAAAGCCATGGTTCTGGCTGGTGATTTCCACCTTGCCGGTGCGCCGGTCCATCACCGGCTGGTTGATGCCGCGGTGGCCGTAGCGCAGCTTGTAGGTGCCAAAGCCGAGGGCGCGCCCCAGGATCTGGTTGCCGAAGCAGATGCCGAAGAACGGGGTGCCGGTGTCCAGCACATCCCGGAGGAGGTTCACCTGCACGTCGGCGGTGGCGGGGTCGCCGGGTCCGTTGGACATGAACACGCCGTCGGGGTTCAGGGCGGTGACGTCTTCGAGGGTGGCGGAGGCGGGCAGGACGTGGACGCGGACGCCGCGCTCGGCAAAGCGCACCGGCGTCATGGATTTGATGCCCAGATCCAGGGCGGCGACGGTGAAGCGGGGCTCGCCGTCCCATCCATGGTCGTTGGGCTCGATGACGTAGGAGGCCTCGACGCTGACCTCTTCGGCCAGCCGGGCGCCGGCCATGGACTCCTGCGCCAGCACGTCGGCCAGCAGCTCGGAATCCGGGCGGTCCGCGGCAGCACCGGAGAAAATGCCGGCCTTCATGGCACCGCGCTCACGCAGGTGCCGGGTCACGGCGCGGGTATCGACGCCGGAGATGCCGACGACGCCCTGCGCCGCCAGCTCTTCATCCAGGGTGCGCTCGGAGCGCCAGTTCGACGGGCGGCGGGCGGCGTCGCGCACAATGTAGCCGGCCACCCAGATGCGGCGGGACTCGGCGTCGTCGGTGTTGACGCCCGTGTTGCCGATATGCGGCGCAGTCTGCACCACCAGCTGGCGGGCGTAGGAGGGATCGGTGATGGTCTCCTGGTAACCGGTCATGCCGGTGGCAAAGACGGCCTCGCCCAGGGCGGTGCCCTGGGCTCCGTAGCTGCGGCCGCGGAAGGTCCGTCCGTCTTCAAGCATCAAAACAGCTGCGGTAGGGGTGGGGGTGTGCTGCACGGTCACAGTTGTTCCTCGCTTGTTTCCGCCGGTTCGGCCGGCAGGATTTCGGTGATGGCTGATACCAGGGGGGTCTTTTCTTCGGCCGAGCGGGTGCGGAAGCCGGTGTCCACCGCGGTGGTTCCGAGCTTCCAAGTCACAATGACCAGCCCTTCCTTCTCGACAAACTTTCCGGCCATGCCGCGCTCCAGGCGGACGGCTTCCAGGTCCTGGCGGGGAATCCACACGTCGGGGGCGCCGCTGCGGACCATCAGCAGGCCCTCGTCGAAGACGGCTGCCGTGGCATTGGACTTGACGCCCAGGCCGTAGACGGCAATCCGGTCCAGCCAGTCGCCTGCGGTGGTGGTGCAGACGTACTGGCCCAGGGCCTGGAAACGGGGTTCCTCCAGGCCGTCAGGCATGGGGACGGGACGCGGTACGCCCTGCTGGCGCTTGCGGCGCCCGCGCCAGCCCAGGGCGAACAGGCCCAGGAGCACGACGATCAGGGCCACCAGGCCCAGGGCGAATATCACGCGGTCCATGCGGACTCCTCTGTGGAAACGGGGTGAGGTGTGTTGAGGGCGGCATCCAGGACCGTGGGATGACCGGCGAAGAAGGTGGCCTGCACCACGCCGGGCAGTTCCATACCGGCAAATGGTGAGTTACGTCCCTTTGAAGCCATCTTATTCGGGTCCACCGTGCGGCGCGCAGACGGGTTCACCAATATGACGTTGGCGGGTTCACCGGCAGCAAGCGGCCGGCCCTGTGTTTGAACGGCGCCGATGGCTGCGGGGGTGATGGAAGTCACGCGGGCGAAGCCCTCCCAGTCCATCAGTCCGGTGTCGATCATGGCGTGCTGGATGACCGAAAGCGCGGTTTCCAGTCCGGTCATGCCCATGGCCGCCTGCGCCCACTCGCATTCCTTGTGCTCGGAGGGATGCGGGGCGTGGTCAGTTCCGACAATGTCGATGGTGCCGTCGGCGAGGCCACGGCGCAGCGCCTCGACGTCGGCGGCGGTGCGCAGCGGCGGGTTGACCTTGTAGACCGGGTTGTAGCTGCTCACCAGGTCATCGGTGAGCAGCAGGTGGTGCGGGGTGACTTCGGCGGTGACGCTGATGCCCCGTTCCTTGGCCCAGCGGATGATTTCCACGGACCCGGCGGTGGACACGTGGCAGACGTGCAGGCGGGATCCGGTGTGCTGCGCCAGCAGCACGTCACGGGCAATGATCGATTCCTCGGCCACGGCCGGCCATCCGGCCAGGCCCAGGACGGCGCTGACGTCGCCCTCGTTCATTTGGGCGCCTTCGGTCAGGCGGGGTTCCTGGGCGTGCTGGGCGATGACGCCGTCAAACGCTTTGACGTATTCCAGGGCACGGCGCATGAGCACCGGATCGGAGACGCATTTGCCGTCATCGGAGAAGACGCGGACCTGGGCGCGGGAGTCGGCCATGGCACCGAGTTCCGCCAGCCGCTCCCCCTCCAGGCCCACCGTCACGGCGCCGACCGGGCGCACGTCCACCCAGCCGGACCGGCGGCCCAGGCTGTGGACCTGTTCCACGACGCCGGCCGTGTCAGCAACCGGGTTGGAGTTGGCCATGGCGTGCACTGCGGTGAATCCCCCGAGGGCTGCGGCGCGGGTGCCGGTTTCCACGGTCTCGGCGTCTTCGCGGCCGGGTTCGCGCAGGTGGGTGTGCAGGTCCACCATGCCGGACAGCGCGATCAGGCCGGCGGCATCGATGACGACGGCGTCTTCCGGGGCGTCCAGCGCCGGGCCGACGGCGGTGATCATGCCGCCGTGAATCAGCAGGTCGGCCGTGTCCCGGCCCAGGATCGATGCGTTGCGGATCAGGTAGGTTCCGGCCGCTGCGGGACCGTTCGGGTTTTGCATGTTCACTGTGCGTTCTCCAAGGTGGCGGTGCCGGCCGGGGTGTTTTCACCGGACAGCAGAAGGTAAAGGGCGGCCATGCGGACGGACACGCCGTTGCTGACCTGCTCAAGGATGGTGGCCCGCGGCGAATCCGCCGCACGGGAGGAAATTTCCAGTCCGCGGTTCATCGGACCCGGGTGCAGCAGGATGGTGTCTTTGAGGCCCAGGGTGTCCAGCCGGTCCAGCCGGACGTCGTCGAATCCCCACCGGCGGGAGTACTCGCGCACCGAGGGGAAGAAGGCTGAGTGCATCCGTTCGCCCTGCACGCGCAGCATCATGACGGCGTCGGGTCCGGTTTCCAGTGCGGCGTCCAGGTCGTAACTGACGTTGCAGGGCCAGGACTCGACGCCGAAGGGCAGCAGGGTGGGCGGGGCCACCAGCGTGACGGTGGCACCGAGCGTGCGCAGCAGCCACAGATCGGAGCGGGCCACCCGTGAGTGCAGGACATCGCCCACGATTACCACGTGCATGCCGGTGAGGTCGCTTCCGGTGGAGGCGGTGCCGTGCAGCCGCGCCCAGTGCCGGCGCATGGTGAAGGCGTCCAGCAGCGCCTGTGTGGGGTGCTCGTGCGTGCCGTCTCCGGCGTTGAGCACCGCGGCGCTGATCCAGCCGGAGCCGGCAAGCCGTGCCGGAGCTCCGGAGGATCCGTGCCGGATCACGACGGCGTCCGCTCCGATGGCTTCCAGCGTCTGCGCGGTGTCCTTCAGCGACTCGCCCTTGGACACCGAGGAGCCCTTGGCGGAGAAGTTGATGACGTCCGCGGACAGGCGCTTGGCGGCGGCTTCAAAGGAGATCCGGGTCCGGGTGGAGTCCTCGAAGAAGAGGTTGACCACGGTCCGGCCGCGCAGTGCGGGCAGTTTTTTGACCTCGCGCTGCGACACCGCCGCCATTTGCTCGGCGGTGTCCAGGATGGCCATGGCGTCGTCCCGGCTGAGGTCCCGGGTGGACAGCAGATGCCTCACAGGGTGCCCTCGATGACAACTTCGTCTACGGCCGGGGTGTCGGTTTCCCGCAGATGCACGCGGACTTTTTCCACGATGGCGGTGGGCAGGTTCTTGCCCACGTGGTCAGCCCGGATGGGCAGTTCGCGGTGTCCGCGGTCCACCAGCACGGCGAGCCGGACAACACGGGGGCGGCCCAAATCCACCAGCGCGTCCAGGGCGGCGCGGATGGTCCGGCCGGAATACAGGACGTCGTCAACGAGGACCACCACTTTGTCATCAATTCCGGACAGCGGAACTTTGGTGGCGTGGGGCGTGCGGGTGGGCTGGCGGGCCAGATCGTCACGGAACATGGTGACGTCCAGCTGCCCGACGATGGCGGCGGGGTCCACCGATGGGTCTGCGGCGGCAATTTTGTCGGCCAGCCGGCGGGCGAGGGGGTAGCCCCTGCGCGGAATGCCCATCAGGACGAGGTCCGAGGCCCCTTTGTTGGCTTCCAGGATTTCGTGGGCAATCCGGGTAAGCGCGCGGTCAATATCAGCTGAAGCCAGAACGGTGCGTGCGGGCGCGGGTGCGCCCGGCGGGTTGGACAAGTCCATATTCTGCCTCCTCCTTCCCCGCCTCACAGGACGGAATTTAAAGGGTGAATGCGGTTTCAAGCTATCACAGCACCGGCCTGGGGCCCGCTCTGTGACGTCCGGCGGCGGGCGGAGCAGGAGCGGCGCACAGCCGGACAGCCTGGCACTTTTCATCCCCAGTGCGGCCGTGTTCGGAACCGCTGCGGGTTTTTACTCATAGTGTTGCCCTATGACAGGCACAGCCCCATGAGCGGACCCTTCCCCGACAACCCTGCCGGCCGGAACGGGGCCGTCCCCCTAACTCCCCACGGTGCTGCACCCGGCCCGGCCCGGCTCCAGCCGCCCGGACACGGACCCGTCCCGGTCCAGCCGCTGTTCTCCACCCAGCCCCGCGGACGCACCGGTACGGCGGTAACCGTCCTGCTGATCATCGGTGCGGCGCTGGTCCTGCTGCTGGTGGCCTGGTTCCTGTGGTGGCGGCTGGGAACCGTTGCCTTCCTGCTGTGCGGGATCCTGGCGCTGGTGCCGCTGGGCATTTGCCTGCTGGGTCTGAGCTGGGTGGACCGGTGGGAGCCCGAACCGCGCTCGGCGCTCCTCTTTGCGTTCCTGTGGGGTGCCGGCATTTCGGTGGGCATCACGCTGCTCGTGGGCCCCTCTGTGGCCGGAGCCCTGTACAGCCTGTTTCCCGGGCTGGCCCCGGAGTTCATCGGGCCGGTCCTGGAAGCGCCGCTGGTCGAGGAAACCGCCAAAGGACTCGGGGTCCTGCTCCTGGTGTTTGTGCGGCGCAGCCACTTTGACGGCCCGGTGGACGGGATTGTCTATGCCGGCACCGTGGCGGCAGGCTTCGCCTTCACCGAGAACATCCTGTACTTCGGTTCGGCCCTGATTTCCGACGGCGGACTCGGTGCGGAGCTGGGCTTCGTCTTTGTCCTCCGGGGCCTGTTCTCCCCGTTCGCTCATGTGCTGTTCACCTCCGCCATTGGAGTGGGGCTTGGGCTCGCCGTGCGGCGGGGAGGTGCGCTGCGCATCACCGCCGGCTTCCTGCTGGGCCTGGCTGCGGCCATTGGAGGCCACATGTTCTGGAACGGCGGAACGGCGCTGGTGGCGGGCAGCTTCTTCCTGTTTTATTTCCTGCTGCAGGTGCCGCTGTTTGCGCTGGCCGTGACCGGCGTCGTGCTGCTGCGGCGCGCCGAACAGCGGCTGACCCGGCAGCGGCTGGGCGAATATGCCGCGGCGGGATGGTTCACCCCGGCGGAGGTCCTGATGCTTTCCACGCGTGCCGGCCGGCACCAGGCGATGGCGTGGGCGGGGCAATTTGGCGCACGCAGCACCATGAAGAGCTTTATCCGGGAAGCCACCAGGCTTGCGCTGACGCGCCAGCAGATCGCTGCCGGACGCAACGTTCCGGCCAACCAGGCCGCCGAGCAGACGCTGCTTCAGGCGCTCACCCGCACGCGCACCCTGATGCTGGCCCGCGCCGGAGGCCTCTGACAACGCAAAAACCCGCCCGGGACACGTGAGTGTCCCGGGCGGGTTTCCATCAGTTCAGAACGGTCCGACCTAAAAGGCTCAGGCCAGCAGTGACGGCTTGAGCTGGTGAAGCCGGCTCAGCAGCCCGTTCACAAACGACGGCGACTCGTCCGTGGACAGGGTCTTGGCGAGCTCAACAGCCTCGCTGATCGCCACCTTGTCCGGGACGTCGTCGTTGTACAGCAGTTCCCAGGTCCCGATCCGCAGGATGATGCGGTCCACGGAAGGCATGCGCTCCAGCGGCCAGCCCTGGGAGTACGTGCCCAGGAACTCGTCGATGGTTTCCTGCTTGGAAACCACACCCTCCACCAGTTCAAGGGTGTAGGGGTTGATCGTCTGATCGGTCTGTTCCCGGCGTGCCTTGATCATGTCAAAGACCGACGCTGAACGTTGTTCAGCTTCAAACAGAACTTCCAGTGCCCGTGTCCGGGCCTTAGTGCGTGCGCTCACTCGTTAACGCGTCCCAAATAATCGCCGTTGCGGGTATCTACCTTGACCTTGGTGCCCTGTTCCAGGAACAGCGGAACCTGAATCTCGTAGCCGGTCTCCACGGTGGCAGGCTTGGTGCCGCCGGTGGAGCGGTCGCCCTGCAGGCCCGGCTCCGTGTACGTGATTTCCAGAACCACGGACGGGGGAAGCTCGATGTACAGCGGGGAACCCTCGTGGATGGCGATCGTCACCATCATGGACTCGAGCATGAAGTTGGCGTTGTCGCCCACAATGGTGCCCGGTACGGTCAGCTGATCGTAATCGGAGGTGTCCATGAAGACGTAGTCGTCGCCGTCCTGGTACAGGTACTGGTAATCACGGCGGTCAACGCTGGCAGTTTCGATCTTGATGCCGGCGTTGAACGTCTTGTCGACAACCTTGCCCGAACGCACGTTGCGCATCTTGGTCCGAACAAACGCACCACCCTTGCCCGGCTTCACGTGCTGGAACTCGATGATGCTCCAAAGGTTGCCTTCAAGCTTCAGCACGGTGCCGTTCTTGATGTCGTTGGTCGTCGCCACAGTTTCTCTTTCGTTGATTCGCCTGGTTTCGTTTTAAGTCCGTCGACCATTCTACCTGCTCCTGGCAGCTACAGGCTGAGGCGGATGCCGCCCTGAGGCTCGGAAGCGATCTCCTGGTATGCCGCAAAGAGCAGCGACGTGTCCGGAACCTCCAGCATGGACGGCTTGGCCAGTCCGTCCAGGACCACGAATCGCAGCAGGTCACCGCGGGATTTCTTGTCCCGGCGCATCCCGTCCAGCAGGGCCGACCAGCGGTCCTTGCGGTAACTGACGGGCAGCCCCAGCAGGGTGAGGATTTCCTTGTGCCGGTCCGCCGTGGCGTCATCGAGCCGGCCAACCATCCGGCCGAGTTCGGCGGCAAACACCAGTCCCACGGACACCGCCGCGCCGTGGCGCCACTGGTAGCGTTCAGCCAGTTCGATGGAGTGGCCCAGGGTGTGGCCGTAGTTCAGGAATTCCCGCCGTCCGGCTTCGCGCAGATCGGCGGAGACCACCTCGGCTTTCACCGCGATGGAGCGTTCCACGAGTTCGCGCACGACGTCGGAAGCGCCGTCGCCCACGGCCTCCGGATTGGCCTCCACCAGGTCCAGGATGGCCGGATCGGCGATAAAGCCGCACTTGATGACCTCGGCCATGCCGCTGAGCAGCTCATTCTTGGGCAGTGTGCCCAGGGCGTCGAGGTCGGCCAGTACGCCGGCCGGCGGATGGAAGGCCCCCACAAGGTTTTTGCCCTCGGCGGTATTGATGGCGGTCTTGCCGCCAACGGCCGCATCCACCATCCCCAGCAGCGACGTGGGAATGTGCACCACCTTGATGCCGCGCAGCCAGGTGGCCGCCACAAAACCGGCCAGGTCGGTGACGGCGCCGCCGCCCACGGCCACGATGGCGTCGGAGCGGGTGAAGTCGTTCTGGCCCAGGACCTGCCAGCAGAAGGACGCCACCTGGATGTGCTTGCCTTCTTCGGCATCCGGGATTTCAGCGGTGACGGCGGTGAGTCCGGTGGCGGCCAGCTCGTCGCGGACGGTGTCGCCGGTGGCACGGAGCGCACGGGGGTGGATGACCAGGACCCTCCGCACCCGCTCCCCCAGCATGGCGGGGAGGCGGTCCAGCAGTCCGTTGCCGATCACGACGTCGTAATTGCTTGCGGGGCTTTCGCCGGTCACCGGGATGACGGTGGGATCGGAGGCCATGAGGTTAAGCTCCTTCGTTGAGGATGGTCGTCAGCCGGTCAATGATGGCTGTGACGGTGAGGCCCCTGGTGTCAATGGTGATGTCGGCCAGGGATTCGTACACGGGGCGCCGCGCCTTCGCCAGTTCCTGCCAGCGGCGCGCGGGGTCACCGGCCAGCAGGGGGCGGTGACCGGATCGGACAATGCGGGGCAGAACGGTTTCCAGGTCGGTGTCCAGGAAAACCACCGTGGCGCCGGACCGCAGCAGCTGCTGGGTGCCCGTGTCCAGGACCGCCCCGCCGCCCAGGGAAATGACCCCGGGGTTTTTCTCGGCCAGGGCCGATGCGACGGCGCGTGCTTCGAGTTCCCGGAAGTAGCATTCCCCGCGCGCGGCAAAGAGCTCGGATATGGGCCCGTGGCGCTCGGTGATGAGCTGGTCCGTGTCGGTGAACTTCAGCTGGCGGCGGGACGCGAATTCGCGTCCCACCACCGATTTCCCGGCCGCCATAAAGCCGATCAGGACAAGGTGCCGGAAGGGCTGCTCAGTCTGTGGCGGCACTGGTGCCAGCCGATTCCAGGGCACCCGGAATGTTCTCCAGGTAGGACCGCAGGTTCCGTGCCGTTTCGGCCAGGGAATCGCCGCCGAACTTCTCGGTGACGGCTTCGGCCAGCACCAGGGCAACCATTGCTTCGGCCACCACGCCGGCGGCGGGAACGGCGCATACGTCGGAGCGCTGGTGATGGGCGCGGGCCGGCTCGCCGGTGCTGACGTCAACGGTCTGCAGCGCGTGCGGAACGGTGGCGATGGGTTTCATGGCTGCGCGGACCCGCAGGACCTCGCCAATGCTCATGCCGCCTTCGATGCCTCCGGCGCGGTTCCCGGAGCGGACCACGCGGCCGTCGGCGTCCTGGAGGATTTCGTCGTGTGCGGCTGAACCGCGGCGTGCCGCAGTGAGGAAGCCGTCACCGATTTCCACGCCCTTGATGGCCTGGATCCCCATCAGCGCGCCGGCGATCCGCGCATCAAGGCGGCGGTCCCAGTGCGTGTAGCTGCCCAGTCCCGGCGGAAGGCCGTAGGCCACAACCTCCACGACACCGCCCAGCGTCTCACCGTCCTTGTGGGCCGCGTCCACCTCGGCCACCATGGCGGCCGAAACATCGGCGTTGAAGCAGCGCATCGGATCCGCGTCGAGGGCGGCGACGTCGCCGGCACCCGGAATGGCGGAGCCTTCGGGGCTGCCAACTCCGGCAATGCTCACGGTGTGCGAGACCAGGGAAATGCCCAGCGACTTCAGGAACGAGGACGCCACTGCCCCCAGCGCCACGCGGGCGGCCGTTTCCCGCGCACTGGCACGCTCCAGCACGGGACGGGCTTCATCAAAACCGTACTTCTGCATTCCGGTGAAGTCAGCGTGTCCGGGCCGCGGCCGGGTGAGCGGGGCGTTCCGGGCGGATTCGGCGAGCAGGGCCGGGTCCACCGGATCCGGCGACATGACCTGCTGCCACTTGGGCCATTCGGTGTTGCCCACCTCGATGGCCACGGGTCCGCCCTGGGTGAGTCCGTGCCGGACTCCCCCGAGGATGCGGACCGCATCCTGTTCAAACTTCATCCGCGCACCGCGCCCGTAGCCAAGCCGGCGGCGCGCCAGTGCCTCCTGGATCATGGCAGTGTTCACTTCGACGCCCGCAGGGACGCCCTCAACTATTCCTACCAGTGCAGGCCCATGGGACTCACCGGCGGTCAACCAACGCAACATGGTTTCAATACTGCCATGTCCGGTCCGCGCCTTCAGCGCCGCGGTGCCCCCACAGCGTCACACATCACGTTTGTGACGGAATTCTCTTCACGGAACGCCCCGCCGGTAAACAGACGCACCTGTTCCACCGCCTGGTACAGCAGCATTTCCAATCCGGGAACAATGAGCCCGCCCTGTGCCTCCCACACGCCGGCAATCCGGCTCGGCCACGGGTCATAGGCAACATCCAGCAGGACGGCGCCGGCGCCCGCCGCTCCGTGCGGCGCCGCGGCCAGCTGGTCCGCCAGGGCATCGGCACCGTGAGGGGGAAGCGTGGAAATGACGACGTCGGCGCCGGCACAGGCGGCTGCCGCCTCTTCCCAGGGGCGCAGCCGCACCTCTGTCCCGGTGCGGCGTCCAACGCCGGCCACCGGTGGAACTCCGTCCGGCCCTGCGGTGAACCTGCGCGCACAGACCGAAACCGATGCGGCCTCCAGGCGTGCCGCAGCTGCGACGGCGGCGCAGGCGGTGCCGCCGGCACCGAGGATGACCACGTGCGGGTTACCCTGGGCGCCGGCATGGCGCAGCGCATTGACGATGCCTGTGACATCAGTGTTGTGCCCGGTGAGGACCACACCGCCGTCCGTGTAGTCGAAGGTCACCGTGTTCAGCACCTGCAGGTCCTCAGCCGTGGACGTGAGGGCGTCCATGGCGGGGAGCAGTGCCGCCTTCAGCGGCATGGTCACCGACAGTCCGGCCCACCGGGGCCCGGCCGGATCCGTTTCCCGGAGGGACGCGGCAAAGGCTGCCGCGTCCTCTTCGGGGACGTCAATCCGGTCGTAGGAACAGTCAAACCCGAGGTACCCGTAGGCGGCGCGGTGCAGCAGCGGAGATTTGGAGTGCCCGATCGGATGCCCCAGCACAGCTGCCCGCAGCGGGCTAGGCGTCAATTACCCGCACCTGCCCGGTTCCTGCTTGCCGCACCATTCCTGGTACTGGAGCACGTATTTCGCGTGTTCCGCCAGGGTTGAGGAGAACTCGGTCTGGCCGGTGTCCAGGTTGACCGTCACCCAGTAGTAGTACGGCACATCGGCGGGATTGGCGGCCGCGTCAATGGCCTCCTTGCTGGGGGAACCGATGGGTCCAACCGGCAGCCCGGGGTTGGCGTACGTGTTGTAGGGGTTGGACTTGTCAGCCTTTTCCTCCGGCGTCAGGTCATAGCTCTTGCGGTTCAGTCCGTAGGTCACCGTGGCGTCGGACTGGATCAGGCCGCTGGTTTCCACGTTGTCGGCGCGCAGCCGGTTCTGGATGGAACCTGCCACAGTGGCGTAGTCGGCTTCGCCTGCCTCGGCCTGGATGATGCTGGCCTTGGTCAGGATGCGGTACTGCTCCGCCGGATCAGTGATTCCGGCTTCCTCGAGAGTGGCAAAGGTGTTGTCGACCATTTCCGTAACGATGGAGGTTGCGTCCTGCTCCAGCGGGAAGCGGTATTCGCCCGGGTGCAGGTAGCCCTCCAGGCTGACGGCCTCAGGCGGCAAGCCAAAGGCTCCGGGATTCTGGGCGAGGGCCTCGAATTCGGTCCGGGGAATGCCGGTGGACTCGGTGAGGATGTCGAACACTTCGTTCTGGCGCAGGTCGCGGGCCACCGCGGCGTAGTGCACCGCGGTGCCCTCTTCACCCAGCAGCGCTTCAAGCGCTGCGGAGGAGGACATCTGCTGCTTCATTTCATAGGATCCGGGCTGGATTTCCCGCCCGGCGGACTCCTCGGCGAACGTGTTGACGAACTCCTTGGACGTCGCGATGATATCCTCCGTCTCCAGTTTGGTCCCGATCACCATCGGCCCGTCACCTTCGGCCACGGTAAAGCTGACGCTTCCGGTTCCGGCGCCCTCATAGTCCTTGATCTCGTTCATCCCCAGCAGATCACGCAGGAACATGGTGAGGCCAAATACCACGCCCGCGAAAAACACGAGGACAACAAACATCACAATGGTGCGGCGTCTGCGGCGGCGCTGCTTCTCCCGGGTGGGCCGCCGGCTGCGGCGGGTCTCCTGTTCATCGTCGAAGAACTCCGCCACCGGAGGAGTGTCCTCCGCAGAGTACTCCGTTCCGTGGTGGGCGCTCGGCTCATAGTCCGGTTCCGCCCCCATGGGCGGAAAATCCGGATACCTGTGGCTCACAGCGCGGCCCCGTTTCCGCGCTTATTGTCCTGGGAAATGATTGGCTCCTGTGTCGGGGCCGGCCGGGCGCCTGTCTGGCGGTCCTGCCGGCATGATGTGACTGGCTCCCCCACATCGCGTCCAAGGGAACGCTGCATGTCAATAGCCTGCTGCAGAATAGCGACAGCGGCTGCTTGATCCACCACTCTACGATGATCTTTGCTGTTCAAGCCAGCCTCGTGCAGGGAACGGTGGGCGCTCACGGTGGTGAGGCGCTCATCCACAAGGGTCACGGGAATGCCGCTGCCGCTGCGTTCGAGTTCCGCCAGCAGCAGCTGCGCATAATCCCGCGCCATCTGCGTGGAGGCCGTTTCGGTGCCCCGCATGCTGCGGGGCAGGCCGACAAACACCTCTACGGCCCCGCGGTCGGCCGCCTCGCGGACGAGGACCCGAATGTCGCTGTTCTTTTTCGCGTCCCGTTTGAGGGTCTTCACGGGCATTGCCAGCAAGCCGTCAGGATCGCTCACGGCCAAACCCACCCGGACCAGGCCGACGTCTACCCCCAACTTAACCCCGCGGGGGTAGTCCTTCGGCTCCATGTCAGCCCCGATTGGCAACTGCGGCTTGAATGGCAGTGAGTGCTTCGCCAACCTTGGCGGCGTCCGAGCCGCCGCCCTGGGCAACATCGTCCTTGCCGCCGCCGCCGCCGCCGAGGACGCCGGCAGCGGTCTTCACCAGTGCACCGGCCTTGACGCCGGCGGACCGGGCTTCCTCGTTGGTGGCAACAATGACCACGGGACGGTTGTTCGACACACCGGCAACTGCCACCACGGCGGCGCCGCTGCCCAGGCGGGAACGCAGGTCAAGGGCCAGAGTGCGGAGGTCATCGGCGCCCGCACCCGATCCGGCGTCGTGCGCAAGAACACGGACACCGTCAACATCCACTGCCTTGCTGACAAGCGCGGCGGCGGAAGCGGCCAGATGCTCGCGGCGCAGACGCTCAAGTTCCTTTTCGGTGGCCTTCAGTTTGGCCAGGGTGGCGGCCAGGCGGTCCGGGAGCTGGACGGAGGGAACCTTGAGCATTTCCGAAAGCTCGTTCACCAGGGCGCGTTCCGCGGCCAGGTGGCGGAAGGCGTCCATGCCCACGAAGGCCTCGACGCGGCGGTTTCCGGATCCAACGGACTGCTCCCCCAGCAGGGTGAGGCTGCCAATGCGCGACGTCGACTCCACGTGCGTGCCGCCGCAGAGTTCACGCGACCAGTCGCCGTTCATTTCGACTACCCGCACGCTGTCGCCGTAAGCTTCGCCGAAGAGCGCCGTGGCACCCAGGGCCTTCGCCTCGGCCAGGGACATGATTTTCGTCTCGACCTGGTAGTTGCTCCGGATGGCGAGGTTGGACACCTCTTCGATTTCGGCCTTGGCGGCGTCGGACAGCCCCTCGCCCCAGGAGAAGTCGAAGCGGAGGTAGCCGGCCTTGTTGAAGGAGCCGCGCTGCAGCGCCTCCGGGCCGAGGATCTGGTGCAGGGCGGCATGCACAATGTGCGTACCCGAGTGCGCCTGCTCCGCCTCGTGGCGGCGCTGGGCGTCGACGGCGGCCAGCACTGCCGAGCCCTCCGCGATTTCACCCTCGCGGACAATGGCCTTGTGGACGCTCAGGCCCTTGACCGGGCGCTGGACATCCTGCACTTCCAGGACAAATCCGTCTCCGGTGATGAGGCCGGTGTCTGCGGCCTGGCCGCCGGCTTCGGCGTAGAACGGGGTCTCGTTCAGCACCAGGGAGATTTCCGAACCCTGTCCGGCGTGAGGAACCCGGGCACCGCCGGAGATGATCCCGCGGACCGAGGATTCGCTGGTCAGCTCGTCATAGCCGGTGAACACGGTCTGTCCGGCGGCCAGCAGCTCGTTGAACACCGAAACGTCGTTGTGGCCGTGCTTCTTGCCGCGGGCATCGGCCTGGGCGCGCTGGCGCTGTTCCTGCATCAGGGAACGGAATCCGGCTTCGTCAACCAACAGGCCGGCTTCTTCAGCCATTTCCAGCGTGAGGTCGATCGGGAAACCATACGTGTCATGCAGGGTGAAGGCGTCTTCGCCGGACAGCGGCTTGTTGGCGGCCTGGGATTCCTTGACGGCTTCCTCAAGGCGCTCGGTGCCGGAGGCAATGGTGCGCAGGAACGCCTTTTCCTCGGCGTAGGCGATGCGGCTGATGCGGGCGAAGTCGGTTTCAACCTCGGGGTACGTGCCCTTCATGGCGTCGCGGGAGACCGGAAGCAGTTCGGGCAGGACGGCGGTTTCCACGCCGAGCAGGCGCATGCTGCGGACCGCACGGCGGATCAGGCGGCGCAGCACGTAGCCGCGGCCTTCGTTGGAGGGGCTCACGCCGTCCGAGATCAGCATCAGGGCGGACCGGACGTGGTCGGCCACGACGCGCATCTTGACGTCGTCGGCGTGGTGCGGATCCGAGGGGTCTTCGGCGCTGGTGTAGGTCTTGCCCGAGAGCTCGGCCGCCTTGTCCAGGACGGGGCGGACCTGGTCGGTCTCGTACATGTTCTCCACGCCCTGGAGAATCATGGCCAGGCGCTCCAGGCCAAGGCCCGTGTCAATGTTCTTCTGCGGCAGTTCCCCGGCCACGTCGAAGTCCGTCTTGGACCGCACGGCGGAGAGCTGGTACTGCATGAACACCAGGTTCCAGATCTCGATGTAACGGGTCTCGTCCACGGCCGGACCGCCCTCGAGTCCGTAAGCGGGGCCGCGGTCATAGTAGATCTCGGAGCAGGGCCCGCCGGGGCCGGCCTGGCCGGTGTTCCAGTAGTTGTCGGCCTTGCCGGTCCCGATGATGCGTTCGTTGGGGATGCCGATCTTGTCCCGCCAGATGGCCCGGGCTTCATCGTCGCGCTCGTCGCCGTCTTCATAAACGGTGACCCAGAGGCGCTCGGGATCCAGGCCAAAGCCGCCCTTGTCCACGCTGGATGTCAGCAGTTCCCAGGCGAAGGTGATGGCGTCTTCCTTGAAGTAATCGCCAAAGGAGAAGTTGCCGGCCATCTGGAAGAACGTTCCGTGGCGGGCGGTCTTGCCCACTTCCTCGATGTCAGCCGTGCGGATGCACTTCTGGACGCTGGTGGCGCGCTTGTACGGCGCCTTTTCGCGGGCCGTGAGGTAAGGAATAAAAGGCACCATGCCGGCCACGGTGAAAAGCAGCGACGGATCATTGGTGACGAGGGACGCGGAGGGAACCACCGTGTGGCCCTTGTCGCTGAAGAAATCCAGCCAGCGGCGTGCAATCTCGTGGGACTTCATGGTGCTTTTACCCTTCCGGTAATTCAGGTGTTTCGCAGGTTTAGGCTGCCGGCACGTGGTGCCAGGTGGTGCGGGCGGTTCCGCCGGTCAGCGGCGTGCCGCAGTCATGGACTCGGCAACAGTGTCACCGGTGTCCATGCCCAGGGCGGTGCGCAGCTCGCCTTCGCGTTCGCTCATGCCGTCGCGGAATGCTTCGGCAAAATTCTGCAGGGCATCGGCGGCAGTGCCGATGGCGTGGTTGAGTCCGGCCGGACCCAGGGTGTTCTTGGCATCCGAAAGGCGCCGGACGGCGATGACCCCGATGGTGACACCGATGGACATCCAAAAGACTCGCTTGATCATTCTGGTTCGCTCCTGTGCTGGTGGCGGGGTTAGCGGCTGCGGCGGCCGCGGCTCTTGCTGCGGGAGGAAAGGGCCGAGCGCACTCCATAGCTGAACGCCGAAACCTTGATCAGCGGCGACCCGACGGTTGCGGCCATCAGGGAGGACAGCGCGGAAATGTTTGCCGTGGCGTCGGAGACGTTCGAGGAGATGCCGTCCACCTTCTGCAGCTGCAGGTTGGTGGTGGACACCGTGGTGGTGACTTCCTCGATCAGCGGAGTGGTTTCGTCGCTGATGTTGCGGATGGCGCCGCGCAGCTCATCAAACACCTTGCCCAGCTTCCAGATCGGGACGGCAAGCAGCACTACCAGCACTGCGAACACACCGGCAGCAATCAGACCGGCAATATCTCCACCCGACATGACACTCCTCTTTGGGGGGTTGAAAACTAAGACTTTCCGCTATGTACCTTACCTACTTCACGGACCCCGCACTCACTTGTGGCCCGGGGCACGCCGGGCGGCGAAGCGCGGCATGCCTGCACATCAGTGCACGGCGGGCTGCGCAAAGCCGGGTGTCCCGGTGACGCAAACAGCCCGCGGCGCAGGGCCGCGGGCTGTTCGAAAAATCGAGAGAACTCGAGATTAGCGTGCGTAGTATTCCACGACGAGCTGCTCTTCGCAGGTCACGGGAACTTCCGAGCGCTTCGGGCGGCGCACGAGGCGCGCCTGCAGCTTGTCCAGGGAAACATCCAGGTAGCCCGGAACAGCGGGCAGGACGTCGCGGTGGGCGCCGGCAGCGGCAACCTGGAACGGCGTCATGGTCTCGCTGCGCATGTGCACATGGATGAGCTGGCCTTCGGAAACGCGGAACGACGGGCGGTCCACGCGGGCGCCGTCAACCATGATGTGACGGTGCACAACAAGCTGGCGGGCCTGGGCGATCGTACGGGCAAAGCCCGAACGCAGCACGAGGGCGTCAAGACGCATTTCGAGCAGCTCGATCAGGTTTTCACCGGTCAGACCGGCGGTGCGGCGGGCTTCCTCGAAGACACGGGTCATCTGTGCTTCACGGATACCGTACTGGGCGCGCAGACGCTGCTTTTCACGCAGGCGTACCGCGTAGTCGCTGTCCTGCTTGCGACGTGCGCGGCCGTGCTCACCCGGCGGGTAAGGACGACGCTCGAAGTACTTGGCTGCCTTGGGGGTCAAAGCAATGCCGAGGGCGCGCGAAGCGCGGGCCTGACGGCGTGCACGTGTGTTGTTAGCCACGTTCACCTTTCACTGTTTTGGCGGTTTGGCCACCGCAGCCCCGACTTGCGTCGGAATACCGTGATGACTGATATGTAAGTACTGGCCTCCATTAGGGAGAGCTCGGGCCAACCGCTGCCTTCTGCTACAGACACGGCACCGGGCACAACTGCCCGCCGTAAGCGGGGAGGGGTCCGGCGTCGCGCTTGCCAGTCAACCATCAATCCTAGCATGGAGCGGCAGCTGCTCACTTCCCCCGGATGATCCCGCGGAGCCGCTCCAACCGGGCCGAAATGTCCCGTTCCACGCCGTTGCCGGTGGGCTCGTAGTAGTTGCGGCCCACCAGGTCATCCGGCGGGTACTGCTGCCGGGCCACGCCGTGCGGTTCATCGTGGGAATACACATATCCCTTGCCGTGTCCGAGCTGCTTGGCGCCGGGGTAGTGCGCGTCCCGCAGGTGTGCGGGGATCCCCTGCCCCCTGCCGGCACGCACGTCGGCAATGGCGGCGTTGATGCCGTTGTAGGCGGCATTGGATTTGGGGGCGGTGGCAATGTGCACCACGGCCTCGGCCAAAATGATCCGGCCCTCGGGCATGCCGATCATCTGCACGGCCTGGGCAGCGGCGACGGCGGTCTGCAGTGCGGTGGGATCCGCCATGCCCACGTCCTCGGCAGCGGAAATCATCAGCCGGCGGGAAATGAAGCGCGGGTCCTCGCCCGCTTCGAGCATCTTCGCCAGGTAATGCAGGGCGGCGTCCACGTCGGAGCCGCGCAGGGATTTGATGAAGGCACTGGTCACGTCATAGTGCTGGTCCCCGGCCCGGTCATAGCGCAGCGCGGCCACGTCCAGCGCCTTTTCGGCGTCGCTGAGCGTGACTTCCGGGATCCCGCCGCCGTCGGTCCGTTCGGAGTACGCGACGCCGGCAGCCGCTTCCAGCGCCGTCAGTCCGCGCCGCGCGTCGCCCGCGGCCAGGCGCACCAGGTGCTCCAGGGCCTCTTCGGTGAGCGTCACCCTCCCGGCCAGGCCGCGCTCGTCTTGGACCGCACGCTGCAGCAGCGCAGCGATGTCCTCTTCGGTCAGCGGCTTCAGCGTCAGCAGCAGGGACCGGGACAGCAGCGGCGATACGACGGAGAAGGAGGGATTTTCGGTGGTGGCGGCCACGAGCACCACCCAGCGGTTTTCCACGCCGGGCAGCAGCGCGTCCTGCTGGGCCTTGTTGAACCGGTGGATCTCGTCAAGGAAAAGCACTGTGGTGATGCGGTGCAGGTCGCGGTTGGTCAGCGCATCCTCCATGACCCGGCGGACATCCTTCACGCCGGCCGTGATGGCGGAGAGTTCCACGAACTTCCGTCCGGAGCCGCGCGCCACCACATGCGCCAGAGTGGTTTTGCCCGTGCCGGGAGGACCCCAGAGCATGACCGAGGACGGACCCGCCGGGCCCCGGTCGTCAGCGGATTCGGCCAGCGTCCGCAGTGGCGATCCCGGTCCGAGCAGGTGCTGCTGTCCCACCACCTCGTCCAGCGTCCGCGGCCGCATCCGCACCGCCAGCGGACTGCGGGGGCGTTTGCGGCTGTCGCCGGCACCCTGCCCGCCGCCGTCGTCCCCGGCGTCAGTGCCGGAGCCGGCGTTGGAATCGCTGTCAATGTCGTCGCTGTCAATGTCACTGCTGAACAAATCACTCACACCCCAAGGCTACGCGTGCCGTAGCGTGGGGACGGCCCGGTGAATGCCGGTTCAGCCGCACCGGGAGAACTACCGAATGTCCGCCACACGCACCACCCATGTATCCGCCGACCGGCTGCCGGGCTGGCTGCAGCGCTTCGCCGCCGGCAACGGCGCCGTGACGCTGACGCCCGAACACGGCGGACTGCACGTGGCGGCGGCGAACGGCACGGAAGCGGATTTGCTGGCCCCGTGGCCGGATGACGGCAGGCCGGGACGGGGTGCCGACGACGTCGAACGCCTGATCTCCCTCGCCGGGCAGTCCCGCACGCTGGGCCTTGTGCTGCTGCGGCGCGGCGGGTACGCGGTGGGCGTGGCCCGTGACGGGATGCTCCTGGCTTCCAAGGCCGGCAACCGGTATGTGCAGTCCCGCACCGCCGCCGGCGGCGGCTCGCAGCAGCGCTTCGCACGCCGCCGGACCAACCAGGCCGACGCCCTGGTCCAGACTGCTGCCGAACAGGCGGCAAGGATCTTCACGGAACAGCCACCGGAGTACCTCGTTTTGGGCGGCGACCGGGCCCTGACCGAGCTGCTGGCGGGTGAACGCGTCTTTCAGCCGTTCAGCGGCCTGTCTCGGCTGCGTCCGCTGGACGTGCCGGATCCCAAGCTCGCCGTGCTGGCCAAGGCCGCGAAGGACGCGTCCTCGGTCTTTGTGCGGGTTACGGTTCCGTAGGCTTCCGGCGCCCCACGAGCCGGCGAACAATATCCGCCGCCGGTGCCTCCTCAGCGTTCCGGAAGCCGGTGCCGGCCCACAGGCTGACCCCGTCCGGGTTGCCTTCCGCTGCGGCTGCGGCGCGCAGCGGGCCGGTGATGTGGTTGACGTAGGGGTACGCATCCGGCGCATCCGGATAGGAGCGCATAAAAGCGTTGGTCAGTCCGCGCGCCGGCCGGCCGGAAAACGCGCGGGTCAGTGACGTTTCCCGCCAGCGGGACCCCTGCGCCGCTTCCCGCAGCGCCGCACGGTGCACCCGGCTGGTGCCGGCTTCGGAACTGAGCAGCAGCAGCGTTCCCACTTGGACGGCGGCAGCGCCGCTGGCCAGCGCCGCGGCTGCGTCCGCAGATGTGGTGATTCCGCCGGCTGCAAGGAGTGGAAGCCCGCAGGCTGCCTGGATCTCCTGCAGAAGTTCGTTCAGGGGCACTACGCCGGGGAGTTTGGCGCTGTCCAGTGTTCCGCGGTGTCCGCCGGCTTCCGGTCCCTGGACGCAGAGGGCCCCGGCTCCGGCTTCGGCTGCCGCCTGTGCCTCGTCCACGTCCGTCACGGTGACAATGGTGCAAACATCCCGGGCGGAAAACCCTGCCAGCACCGCCGGCTCCGGCAGTCCAAAGGTGAACGACACCACCGGCACGCGCTCCCCCAGTGCCAGCTCCAGCTTCTCCTGCCAGCCGTCGTCGTCCGCCGGGTCCGGCAGCCCGGGTTCCCGCCCCGTGCCGGCGGCCAGGACGTCACGGTAGGCAAGTGACGCAGCGAGCTTTCCTGCCTGCAGCTCTTCGCTCATCCCGGCGTAGGTGTTGGCGTGGTCGGGCACAAAAATGTTCAGGCCAAAAGGCCCGTCGGTCAGTTCCCGGGTCCGGGTGATCTGCTCGCGGACAGCGGCGGGGCTTTTGTACCCGCCCGCGAGGAAGCCCAGCCCGCCGGCATTACTGACCGCGGCGGCCAGCTCCGGCGTGGACGGTCCGCCGGCCATGGGGGCGCCGACGACGGGAAGCGGCAGGGAACGCAGGGTAAACATGCTTGGATCCGTGGGCCTAAAGGGTGACGGTGCCGTCAATGGAGGTGACCGTGGAGCCGCCCACCCAGATTTTGCCGTCGCGGGTAAAGACGCGGACCCGGCCGTCGCGCCGCACCGCGGTCCCCTGCGTGACGACGTAGCGTTCCGGCGCCAGATTCGCCCCGATCAGCCACTGCGCCAACCCGGCGTTCAGGCTCCCGGTGACCGGATCCTCGGTGATCCCGAGTCCGGGAACAAAAGCACGGACTTCGTAGTCGGTTTCAGCGTCCGCGGGCTGGGCGCCGATGACGCCAACGCGCAGGCTTCCCATGACCACCGGGTCCGGCTTCAGCGCAAGCACTGCCGCTGCATCGGGCAGCAGCAGCCCCAGCCAGCCGGGTCCGTTGTCGATCCAATTGGAGGCGAGAACCTGCGTGCGGTCCAGGTGAAGGGCCTTCAGCGCCTGGTCCAGCACCTCCTCTTCGAGCGGGCCCGAGCGCAGCAGCGGCGGAGCGGCGAAGGCCGCGATGCCCGCGTTGGCATGCAGCGTGACCAGGCCAATGCCGCACTCCTGCACGACGACGTCGGGATAGCGGCGCTTGTTCCCGGCCTCCAGCCACGCGTGGCATGTTCCCAGCGTGGGATGTCCGGCGAAGGGAATCTCACCGCCCGGGGTGAAGATGCGGACGCGGTAGTCCGCGCCGTCGCGGGTGGGCGGCAGCACGAACGTGGTTTCGGAGAGGTTGGTCCACCGCGCGAAGGACTCCATGTCCGCATCGGAAAGGCCCTCAGCTTCCAGCACCACGGCCAGGGGATTCCCCAAATACGGTTCACTGCCAAAAACGTCCACCTGTTTAAACCACCGCTGTTTCATGCCCAAACTCTATCCCCTTATTACCGGGAGTTTGAGGAGTTTTATGAAGCACAGTCGTCACAGGGGAAGTTTTATGAAGCCGAGTTTTACGAACTAAGGCATCTGTTTGCGCCCTGCGTCCGCCGCGCCTAGGTTGGGGAACAGAATCAAGAGTTCCAGCCACGGGCCCTGGCCGGCTGGACGGCAACCCTCTCGCCGTAGCGGGGTGCTCCAGGTGACGATTCGGCCGCCCGGCGAAACTTCCCGGCCGCGGCAAGTACCGTGCTGTTGCCGGCATGACCCCAGGGTTTACCGACACTGCGCTTCAAGGCAGAGGATTCTTCACCATGTCTCTTGTTTCAGCCATGTCTCTCGTTACTGACCTTCAGCCGGCAGCCCTGCGCCGCGCCTATTCACGTTTTCCCTCGGGAATTGCCGCGCTTTGTGCTGTGGTCAACGGAGAGCCGCAGGGAATTGTTGCCTCGTCCTTTACGGTGGGGGTTTCCATGGACCCGCCGCTGGTGATGTTCGCAGTGCAGAACACGTCCCGCACCTGGCCGGTGCTCCGGCCGGCGTCCCGCATTGGCGTATCCATCCTGGGCTCCGAACATGAGGGAATCTGCAAGCAGATCGCTTCCAAGACCGGCGACCGTTTTGCCGGATTGAATCTGCACACCGACGCGTCCGGCGCGCTGTTCCTGGACCGTGCCGCACTGTGGCTCGAATGCTCGGTGGAGAACGAGGTGCCCGCCGGTGACCACGCCGTGGTGCTGCTCCGCGTGCACGGCCATGCATCGCATGACGACGCCCATGAACCGCTGGTCTTCCACGGTTCGGCGTTCCGGCACCTCAGCGTTCCCGAGTTCGCCTGACATACTCTCGGCATGACGGTCTCCTTTCGCTGCACCACCGAAACTCCCCTGCCGCTAGCTCAGCTGTTTGACCGTGCCCGCAGCATTGACGCCCACACGGAGTCGATGGCTGCCTCCCGCGAACAAGCCGTTGGGGGTGTGACCTCAGGCCTAATCGAAGCGAGGGAAGAGGTGACGTGGCGGGCGTGGCACTTTGGCCTTCCGCTGCGCATGACCAGCAGGATCACGCGGATGGACCCGCCGTATTCCTTTGTGGACGAGCAGGTTAGGGGGCCGTTCAAGCACTTCCGGCACGTCCATGAGTTCAGTCATCATGACGGCGTCACCACCATGGTGGATGACATCCGGTTTGCCGCGCCCTGCGGCCCGCTGGGACGCCTGGTGGAGAAGCTTGTGCTGGCCAAATATCTGCGAAATCTCATCGAAACCCGGAACCGGCACCTCACCGGGGATTCGCACAGCACCGCCTGACCTCCGCCCGCAGAACGGCAAAAGGCCCGGCTGCTGCGCGCAACCGGGCCCTTCCATCACCAGAACTGGCTACAGACGCATCAGGCGTCCTTGACCGTGTCCTTCTTGGCGCCGTCGTTCTTGGAATCTTCCGCCGCGCCGTCCGCCTTCTTGGCTTCGGGCTTCTTGGCCTCGGGACGGAAGTCCACGCCGGCTTCCTTGCGCTGCTGGGCAGTGATCGGAGCCGGAGCAGCCGTCAGCGGGTCATAACCGTTGCCGGTCTTCGGGAAGGCAATGACGTCGCGGATGGACTCGGTGCCGGCCAGCAGGGCCACCACGCGGTCCCAGCCGAAGGCGATGCCGCCGTGCGGCGGAGCGCCGTACTTGAAGCCCTCGAGCAGGAAGCCGAACTTCTCCTGCGCGTCCTCCTGGGAGAGGCCCATGACCTTGAAGACACGTTCCTGCACGTCACGCTGGTGGATACGGATCGAGCCGCCGCCAATTTCGTTGCCGTTGCAGACAATGTCGTAGGCGTAGGCCAGGGCGGAGCCCGGGTCGGTGTCGAACGTGTCCATGAATTCAGGCTTGGGCGACGTGAAGGCGTGGTGGACAGCGGTCCACGCGCCGCCGCCCACGGCAACGTCACCGGCGGCAACGGCCTCGGAGGCCGGCTCGAACATGGGTGCGTCGACAACCCAGACAAAGGCCCAGTCGTTCGGGTCGATCAGGCCGGTGCGGTGGCCGATCTCGACCCGTGCTGCGCCGAGCAGGGCACGTGCCGTGGTGGTTTCACCGGCGGCGAAGAAGATGCAGTCGCCGGGCTTGGCGCCCACCTTGCCGGCGAGGTTCTCCCGCTCGAAGTCGGTGAGGTTCTTGGCCACGGGACCGGTCAAGGTGCCGTCTTCCTGGACCAGCACATAGGCCAGGCCGCGGGCGCCGCGCTGCTTGGCCCATTCCTGCCAGGCGTCCAGGGTGCGGCGGGGCTGCGAGGCTCCGCCGGGCATGACAACGGCGCCCACGTAGGGTGCCTGGAAGACGCGGAACGTCGTGTCCTTGAAGAAGTCGGTCAGCTCAGTCAGTTCCAGGCCGAACCGCAGGTCCGGCTTGTCCGAACCAAAGCGGGCCATCGCGTCGGCGTACGTCATCCGCTGGATCGGCGTCGGGATTTCGACGTCGATCAGCTTCCACAGCGCCTTCACCACGGACTCGCCGAGCGCAATGATGTCGTCTTCCTCGACAAAGCTGGCTTCGATGTCCAGCTGCGTGAATTCCGGCTGGCGGTCCGCGCGGAAGTCCTCATCGCGGTAGCAGCGGGCAATCTGGTAGTACTTTTCGAAGCCGCCCACCTGCAGCAGCTGCTTGAACAGCTGCGGGGACTGCGGCAGCGCGTACCAGGAACCCGGCGCAAGACGTGCGGGCACCACGAAGTCACGGGCACCCTCAGGGGTGGAACGGGTCAGCGTGGGGGTTTCGATCTCCACGAAGCCCTCGTCATGGAGAAGGTTGCGAGCAATGCGGTTGGCCTCGGAGCGCAGGCGCATGTTGCGGGACGGGGCCGGGCGGCGCAGGTCGAGGTAGCGGTGCTTCAGACGGGCTTCCTCGCCCACTTCAACGTGCTCGTCAATCTGGAACGGCAGCGGGTCGGAAGTGTTCAGGACAACAACCTTGTCCGCGATGACTTCCACCTCACCGGTGGCCAGCGAGGGGTTTTCGTTGCCCTCGGGGCGCTTCTGCACGGTGCCGGTGATCTGCAGGACGTATTCGTTGCGCAGGCTGTGGAAGACGTCCTCTTCGCGAACGACGACCTGCGCAAATCCGGAGGCGTCACGGAGGTCCAGGAACGCAACCCCTCCGTGGTCCCGGCGTCGGGCCACCCAGCCAGCGAGAGTGACGGTCTGTCCAATATGCTCGGCCCTCAGGGAACCAAGGGCATGAGTGCGCAGCACAGCAGTCCTTTCAAGATTGCTTGCGGAAAACACTGTTCCCGCTCATTGTGAATACAAGGTCTCTTCATGAGTTTACCGGTGTTCGCATCCTTTCCCAGCCAAGGGCACTGCCGCGCAGCCACCTGCCGCCAAGCCGCCGCCCCGCCCGACCGATCGGAGGGACACGTGTCCGGGAGCTCCGCAGGGAATCAGCCGCTCGGCGGTTTCGACGCGGTTACCGTGGGAGTTGGCTGCATGGTGGGGGGCGGCATCTTCGTCGTGCTGCCGCCGGTTGCGCAGGCCGCCGGCTTTGCCCTCCCCGCGGCGCTGGCCCTGGCGGCGCTGGTGGCCTACTGCTCGGCGGCATCCACGTTTCTGCTCAGCGCCGGCCTGCGGAACGCCGGCCACCCCAATGAAGGCGGCACCACGCGCTCGGCGGCACGGGTCATGCTGGGACCGTACATGGGGTTTTTCGCCGGCTGGACGCTGCTGTGTGCGCTGGTGCCCGCCGCTGCCGTCCTGGCCCTGGCCTTTGGCCTCTACACGGTGCCCGACGTTGCACGCCCGGCGGCGGTGGGTGTGGCGGCGGCGGCCACTGCCCTGAACCTCTTTGGCCTGCAGCGCGGCGCTTGGGTTATTCGTTTCGTCCTGGCGTTCGTGATCGGCGTGCTGGGATTCGGGGTGGTGGTGGCCTTCAACGAGGCCGGCGGGCAGCCGCCGCAGCCCGGGGTCCTTGAGGATGCGACGCCGACGGCGGGACTGCTGCAGGGTGCGGGGTTCGCTTACTTCGCCTTTGCCGGGTATGCCCGGCTTGCGGCCATGGGCTTCCGGGTCCGGGATGCTGACCGGCTGATTCCCCGGGTGCTTCCCGCGGCGGTGCTGGTGACCCTGGGCCTGTACATCCTGGTGGGGCAGTCGCTGCTGGCCTGGTTCGCTGATCCCGGGGCGCTGGCGCTGTCAGCCGCGCCGCTCCGCGAACCCGTGGCCGCCGTGGGGCTGGGTGTTGGGACCGGCGCGGTGGCGGTGGCCGCCGGGGCTGCGGCGCTCTCGGGGGCGTGGGTGCTGGTTGAAGGAGCCGGACGGACAGCCGAAGCCATGGCGGGCGACGGAGACCTTCCCCGGATCTTCGGCGGAACCCCAGGGGGTTCCCGGCGCGCGCCGTGGCCGGCCACAGCCGCGGCAGGCGCCGTCGTCGTCGTCCTGGTGCTGACCGCCAGCCTGACGATGCTGCTGGGGCTGGCATGCTTTGCGCTGCTGGTGCACGCGGCCATCACCAATCTGTGCGCTTATGCCCTGGACCAGCGCCGCTGGTACACGCCGCGGGCGGTGAACCTGGCCGGGCTGGCCGGGGCGCTGGTGACGGCGCTGAGCCTGCCGCCGGCCGCCATCCTGCTCATGCTGATAGTGCTGGCGTTCGGACTCGTCGTGCGGCTCACGGTGCGCCGCAGCCGGACGGAAACCTAGGAACCGGCCTGCTGCGCGGTCCGCCAGGTGCTGATCATCTCCAGCAGCTCCGCACGGCGGGCCGGCGTGGCGAACGATGCTTCCACCGAATTGACCGCCAATTCCTGCAGCTGGTCCACGCTGAGGTCAAAAGTGGCCTGCAGCAGCCGGAAGTTGTCGTCCACGTAGCCGCCGAAGTACGCGGGGTCATCCGAATTCACGGACACATTCAGTCCACGGGCCAGCATCTGGGGCAGCGGATGGTCGGCCAGGGTGTCCACCGAACGCAGCCGCACGTTGGACAGCGGGCAAATGGTCAGGGGAATCCGGTCCCGCACCAGCCGGTCCACGAGCCCGGAGTCGTCCAGGCAGCGGACGCCGTGGTCGATCCGGTCCACCAGCAGCAGGTCCAGGGCCTGCTCGATGTAGTGTGACGGTCCTTCTTCTCCGGCGTGGGCGACGCATTTCAGGCCGGCTTCCCGGGCCATGCGGTACAGCTCGATGAAGCCCTCCGGCGGGTTTCCCAGCTCCGCCGAATCCAGGCCGATTCCGACGATGGGCGCGTTCAGCGCCAGCAGCTGCCGCAGGACATCTTCGGCTTCCTCCACCGGGCGGTCCCGCAGGAATGCGGCGATCAGTTCCGAGGAAACACCGAATTCCTCCAGGCTGTCCGCGAGTACGCCGGCCACTCCATTGATGCAGGTTTGAAGGGGAATGCCCCGGAGCATGTGCGCCTGCGGGTCAACCATCATCTCCACGTGCCGGACACCGGCCGCTGCTGCCCTGCGCAGGTAGGAACGGGTCATGTCGGCGAAGTCGGCTTCGGTGCGCAGCACCTCCATGTTGGCGTAGTACAGGTCCAGGAAGGACTGGAGGTCCGTGAACTCGTACCGCGCCCGCAGCTCCGCGAGATCCGCATACGGCAGGGTGATGCCGTTGCGGGCGGCCAGCTCAAAGATGAGCTCCGGTTCCAGGGTTCCTTCAATATGCAGGTGGAGTTCGGCGCAGGGCAGCAGAGCGGGGGCGGGGGAAATCGACATGCTTTTAAGCCTAGAGGATCATCATGGGGACTTCTGCGTGGCCAAAAACACGGGCGGGACGAGGGATCATCCTTTGGGAGGACCGGGGGCCGGCGGCGGTGCAGCTGCCCGGAACGGTCGCTACGCTGGGTTCATGCTGCCTCCGCCCACGCCCGCCACCGCTGAAGGGCCGGAGGAAGGCCCTGTGGCAACTGCGGACGCGGGGCCGGCTGCCCTTGATTCCTGGGGCAGCGGCATCTGGCCCACCGGTGTTGCCACGGCCGCGGGCTATTTCGCGGCGGGACTCGTGCTCAAGGCAGCCGGAGTGAACTCCGCCGATCTGTTTCCACCCCTGGTGGAAGCGCCCGGCCCGCTCTGGGTTGTCATCCTGCTGGTCGGCTGCGCCGGAACCCTGTTCCGGCGCAGCCACGTGCCCCTCATGCTCGCCGTCACCGGCACCGCGATTATTGCGGGCATGCTGACCGGCGGAGGACTGATCAACTATCTGCTGATCTTCGAATTCTTCTACTCGGGGATCCTCTTCGGGTCTCTGCGCCTCAGCCGCGCACTGGAGAAGGCGTGCCTGGCCACGGCCGCCTTCCTGGTGGCCGGAACCATCGCGGTGCACCGCGACTGGGCCTTCGTCCTGTTCGGTTCTCTCCAGGCAACCGTCACGTGCCTCATCCCGCTGTGGTGGGCCGGGACCCTGCGCCGGCAGGCCGACCTCGCCGAGCAGGAAAGGATCCGGGCGGACACCGAACGACTGAACGCGGAACGCGCGGCGGAAATGGCCGAGTTGTTCCTGCAGGTGGCGCTGGCGTCAGAACGCGCGGCGATGGCCCGTGATCTCCACGACGCAATCGCGTCCCGGCTCTCCGCCGTCGCGCTCCAGTCAGCCGCCGCGCTGGCAGCAGCGGACCGGGAGCTGGACCGGCAGGTGCTGGCACAGGTGCGCAGCGAAAGCGTGCACGCGCTGCAGGAGATGCGCGCCATGATCGATCTCCTGGAATCCCGCGGCAGCGGTCCTGACGGCGCCGGGGCCGCCGCCGGCCCGGCCGCGCCCGGTTCCGCTGCACCCGGTTCCGCTGCACCCGGTTCCACTGCACGGATGCCGATGGCAGGCGGATTGGACCAGCTGCAGGCATTGGCCGAGTCGGCACGGCTTGCGGGCAGTCCGGTGACCCTGACAGCCGACGCCGAACCTGACCTTCCGGTCCTGGTGCAGAGCAGCATCTTCCGGATTGTGCAGGAGTCGCTGACCAATGCCGTCCGGCACGCGCCCGGGGAACCCGTGCAGGTAAAGCTGGCGCAAACGGCCAGCGAAGTACTGCTGAGCATCAGCAACAGCCTGCCGGTCCGGACGCACGACGGCGATGCGGACACCTCCGCAGAAAGTGCGGACAGGACGGGCAACGGCTCCGGTCTGCGGAACATGGCACTGCGGACCGCACAGCTTTCGGGAACTTTTTCCGCCGGCCGGACCGCAGGCGGAAATACGTGGCAGGTGCAGGTGCGCCTGCCCGCGGAAGGATCCCAGTGAATTCGACATCCCGTCCAGGCGCTCCGCTGCGGGTCCTCCTCGCAGATGACCACGCGGCCATCCGCAGCGGACTGCGCATGATCCTGGAAACGGTGGGCGGCTTCGAGATTGTGGGAGAAGCCGCCGACGGCGGCACCGCCGTGTCGATGGCCCGCGCGCTGCGTCCGGACGTGACGCTCATGGACATCCGGATGCCCGGAACCGACGGGATCGCCGCCACCACGCAGATCGTCGGCGGGGAGCTGTCAGCGGTGCTGGTCCTCACCACCTTCGACCTCGACGACTATGTGTTCGGCGCCCTGCGGGCCGGCGCCGCCGGCTTCCTGCTCAAATCGGTGGAACCGGCCGAGCTGGTGCGGGCGGTGCGCTCGGTTGCCAACGGAGACAGCGTCCTGTCCCCCGAAGTGACGGGAACGCTCATCACGGCCTTCATCAACGGCGCGCAGCCCGGGAACCCGAAGGCGCCCGGCCCGCCCACCCCGCTCAACCCGCCGGCGGAGCCGCTGACCACCCGTGAAGAGGCGGTTTTGGCGTGCCTGGGCGAGGGGCTGTCCAACCAGCGGATTGCCCGCCGCCTGGGCATCGCGGAGACCACCGTCAAGACCCACGTCTCGCGGGTGCTGGCGAAGCTGGGCGTACAGTCACGGGTCCAGGCGGCCATCGCCTTCCGTGAATATGAGGCCCGCGGGCGGCTTACAACGCCGGAGCTGCCTCCACCCGGGTGACCTGCGCGAGGAGGTCTTCAGCCGGCGGGGTCCACGTCTGCGGATCGGCCGGAACCTGGTCCCCGGAGCGGATGTCCTTCACTTCATGGCTGCCGTCTTCACCGGTGAACCAAACGAAAGGAATGCCGCGGCGGTCCGCATATTTGATCTGCTTGCCGAACTTCTCCGCCTTCGCGGCAACTTCCACGGAAATCCCCCGGCCCCGCAGTTCTGCAGCGATGTCCTGCGCCGCGGACCAGGAATCATCAGTGGCCAGGGTTACCAGGACGGCCGTGGGCACGCTGCGGCTGGCCTCGGCGAAGTTCTGGCTCAGGATGCGCATCACCAGCCGGGTCACGCCGATGGAGAGCCCGACGCCGGGGAAGGTCCGGCTGCCCTTGGAGGCCAGGGAATCGTAGCGTCCGCCGGAGCAGATGGACCCGAGCGATTCGTGGCCCACCAGCACCGTTTCATACACGGTTCCCGTGTAATAGTCCAGGCCGCGGGCAATGCTCAGGTCAGCCACCACGCGGCCCGGCGCACGCTTGACCGCTTCGGCGATGACCTGGGACAACTCGTCCAGGCCTTCCTCGAGCAGCTCGTTGGTCACGCCCAGCGCGCGGACCTGCTCCACGAAGGACATGTCTTCGGTGCGGATGGAGGCCAGCTTCAGGGCGGCGTCGGTCTGTTCGGCAGTGGCGCCAAGTTCTTCCTGCAGCAGCTCAGCCACGCGTGCCGCACCGATCTTTTCCAGCTTGTCGATGCTGCGCAGCACACCGGCGGTGTCCTCCAGCCCGATCCCGCGGTAGAAGCCCTCGGCGAGCTTGCGGTTGTTGACCCGGATCTTGAAGTCCGGAATGGGCAGCGCGCCCAGCGCCTCGGCAATGACCAGCGCCAGCTCGACGTCGTACCGGAACGGCAGGTCGCCGTCGCCCACAACATCGATGTCCGCCTGCGTGAACTCGCGGGCCCGGCCTTCCTGCGGACGCTCGCCGCGCCATACCTTCTGGATCTGGTACCTGCGGAACGGGAAGGCCAGGTGTCCGGCGTTCTCCACGACATACCGGGCAAAGGGAACGGTGAGGTCAAAGTGCAGCGCCAGCTGGTTCGGATCCTCCTTGGCTGAGCCTTCCCCTTCTTCGGCCTGCAGCCGGCTCAGTGCGTAGACTTCCTTGTCGATTTCGCCCTTGCGCAGAAGCTGTCCCACGGTTTCCACGGCACGCGTTTCAATGTTCGTGAAGCCGTGCAGTTCAAACGTGCGCCGCAGGACGTCCAGGACATGGAGTTCGACCAGGCGCTCCTGCGGCAGCCATTCAGGGAAACCGGACAGTGAGGCCTTGCGTGCCATGCGGGCGAGCTCCTTCTACGGATGTGGGCGGCCTGCTGCAGGGAAATCGCCTGCCGGCGTGCCTAAACTAAGTGCGGCACTCATTTTAGGTCTTCCGCGTTCGCCTTGGCGAACCGGACGCACGGCCGCACTGTGCCGCTGTGCCGGCGCCGCCGGCTTGTTGACCCATGACCGTATGGTCCGACAGCCGCGTCCGGCAACCGGTCCCACTATCCGTATATCTAACAGTCCGTATGTTCCGACAGGAGAACCCGTGGCCGCTACCCGCCAAGACCGCGAAACCCGCCGGCGCATTGCCCGGATCAAAGCCAGGCGCGGCCTGGCTCAGGACCAGGCCAAGCGCCGGTCCCGGGACAACCTCTTCGCCGGGGCTGCGGCCGCCCTGGTCCTGGCCCTGGCGGTGGCACTCCAAGTGGTTTGGTTTTCCTCCAATCCAACCCCGGAGGAAACCCGGCTTATCGAGCGGCAGGCGGCTGCGGCGGACTCCCCCACTTCTTCCCCCACAGCTTCCCCCACCGCTTCCCCCACGGCCAGCCCCACCGAAAGCGCAGCACCCATCCCGGACAAATCGCTCGCCGCCGGCCGGGTCTTTACCGGAACACTGGCCACCAGCGCCGGGGACCTCGGCGTCGAGCTGGACGGCACTGTTGCCCCGCAGGCGGTGGCTGTATTCACGTCGCTGGCCGAATCGGGATTTTTTGCCGGCAAGACCTGCCACCGCCTGACCACCGCCGAGACCATGGGTGTCCTGCAGTGCGGCTCGGAAAACGGTGACGGTGCCGGCAATCCCGACTACCAGTGGGGGCCGGTGGAGAACTCTCCGGCCGACGGCGTGTACCCGGCGGGGTCCATTGCGGTGGCCCGCGCTGCCACCACGGACAGCAACGGCACGCAGTTCTTCCTCGTTTACAAGGACTCGATTATTCCGCAGGATACGGGCGGTTACACGATCATGGGTAAGCTAACCTCAGGGCTGGATGTTCTGGAATCGGTCGCCGCGCAGGGAGCTGTGAAAAACGGCGCAGAAACCACGGACGGCCAGCCGAAAACCCCGGTGACGATAGACTCGTTTACCCTGAAGTAAATGGCAGCGCGGGCTCGCACACTGCCAAACCTCGAGTGAAAGACTTTTAGCGGTGACAGACAGTCAGAAATCCGACGAAACAGTTTCCAGGCCCGTCCCGGAGGCTTCCGACACCCCACGGCCCGCAGCGCCCAGCCCGGCGGCCTTTGCCGCCCGGCATCCGGCGCCTGCAGCACCCGCCGCACCTGCAGCCGGCAGCCCGGCTCCGGCCGCACCCAAGCCGGTTATTGCGGCTCCCCCGGTGCGTTCCACACCCCTCGAGGAAGCTGCCCGCTTTGCCCGCGTGGAGGAGGACGGCCACGTCTTCCTGATCGTCAACGGCGAAGAGTTCCCGGTGGGCCAGTACCCGGATGCAAGCCGCGAGGACGCCCTGGCCTATTTCGTGCGCAAGTACGACGACGTCGCCAGCCAGCTTGCGCTGCTGGAGGCCCGGGTGCAGGCCAAGGCTCCCACCACCGACATGCTCAAGACCCTGAAGCACCTTGGCGAGCAGGTGGCCGAACGCAAGATGGTCGGCGACGTCCTGGCCCTGGATGCGCAGATCGAAACGCTGCGGACGAGCATCAAGGAAGCCGAGGCCGCGGAGCGCGCCGAAGCTGAAGCCGTCAAGGCCCGCGAGCTTGCGGCCCGGGAAGCGATCGTGGCCGAGGCCGAGGAGATCGCTGCCAAGGACCCCGCCACGATTCAGTGGAAAACCAGCAGCAACCGGATGAACGAGCTGTTCGAAGCCTGGAAGACGGCCCAGAAGAACGGCCCCCGGCTGGGCCGCGGCAACGAAGACAGCCTGTGGAAGCGGTTCCGTTCCGCACGCACCATTTTTGACCGCCACCGCCGCGCGTACTTCTCGCAGCTGGACAGCGAGAACACCGCTGCCAAGCGGGCCAAGGAAGCGCTGATCGTCCGCGCCGAGGAACTGGCAACCTCCACGGACTGGGGCAACACCGCAGCCGAGTACCGTCAGCTGATGGACGAGTGGAAGGCCTCCAAGCGCGCCAGCCGCAAGGACGACGACGCCCTCTGGGCCCGTTTCCGTGCAGCCCAGGACACTTTCTTCGCTGCCCGCCAGGCAGCCAACGAGGTGATCGACGAAGAGTTCGCCGCCAACCTGGTGGTGAAGGAAGAACTCCTGAAGGAAGCCCAGGGCATTCTTCCGGTGCGCGACCTGACCGCCGCCCGCAAGGCGCTGAACTCCATCCGCGACCGCTGGGAGGAAGCCGGCAAGGTTCCGCGTGCGGACATGGGCCGGATGGAAGCCGGCATCCGCAAGGTGGAGGAAGCCGTCAAGGCTGCCGAGGACGAGCACTGGCAGAAGAGCAATCCGGAAACCAAGGCGCGCACCAACAGCGCCCTGAGCCAGCTCGAAGCCACCATCGCCTCCCTCGAGGAGGATCTGGCCACCGCCGAGAAGGCCGGCAACGCGAAGAAGATCGCAGACGCGCGCGAGGCCCTCGAAGCACGTCAGCAGTGGCTGGAAATGCTGCAGAAATCCGCGCAGGACTTCTCCTAGCACCATCCGGAAAGGCCCTGGCCGCCCGTTTTCCACAACGGGCAGCCGGGGCCTTTCGTTTTGTCCGGGAGTCGGCAAGGGTTGGTGCATGGCGGCAACACTGTTCCCCTGTCCCGGTGCGTTGCCGGCCATTACTTCCACCGGCGGCGCTCTTTTTTCAGCGGGAGGGGATTTTTCCGCCGTTGAGCTTCAGGCCATGGCCTCCGATGGACTCCTGCAACGCGTTTATGCGGATACCTACGTCCGCTGGGACGTAACCCCGGACCCGGTGTGCCGGGCCCTGGCCGCCGCACACTGCATGACGGACCGGCTGAGGAAGCGCGCCATGCTGGGGCGCCTCACCGCCGCCTGGATCTACGGATGCGCGCCGGCACCGCAGCAACTGCAGCTTCTGATCGATCACGGCCGCCGAACCACCGCACTGGCGCCCTTCAGCGCCGCCGTCCTGCACGAGGTGCGGCTGGACCCGGAGGAGGGCATGGACATTGCCGGACTGATGGTGACCACTCCCCTGCGCACGGCCATGGACCTGGCCCGTCACGGCCCCGAAGAGCCCTCCGTCCGGGCGCTGCTGGCCATCACTGCGGACCCGGTGCTGCGCTGCCCGCTGGGCCATGTCCGCAGCCGGGTGGAAGCCGCCGTCCGGCTGCCGGGAAAAACAACGGCGCTGCACCGCCTGGACACCGCTGCGCGGCTGGCCGCGGCGGTTCCGGCCCAGCGCCAGCCGCCGGACGCGTTACGTCCCGGACCCGGTCATACGCGGCGCTGAGACCCCGTGGTCCGGTACACATCGAACACGCCGTCTATCCGGCGCACTGCGCTCAGGATGTGGTCCAGGTACTTTGGATCGCCCATTTCGAACACGAACTTGGACATGGCCACCCGGTCGCTGGAGGTGTTGACGCTGGCCGAGAGGATGTTCACGTGGTTTTCGGACAGCACGCGGGTGACGTCGGACAGCAGGCTCTTGCGGTCCAGCGCCTCCACCTGGATCTCCACCAGGAAGACCGAAGACTGCGTCGGCGCCCAGTCCACCGGCACAATGCGGTCCGGCTGGTCCCGCAGTTCCTGCACGTTGCGGCAGTCGCTGCGGTGGACTGAAACCCCGGAGCCACGGGTCACAAAGCCAATGATCGGATCCGGCGGAACCGGGGTGCAGCAGCGTGCCAGCTTGACCCATACGTCGCCCACACCGCGCACGGTGACGCCCGAGTCGGAGAACTTGGGCCGGCGTGCAGCCGTTGACACCGGTGTTTCCGCCAGGTCCTCTTCGGCCCCCTGGTGCCCGCCCATGAGCGAGACCAGGTGTTCGATCACATTCTGCGCGGAAGTGTGTCCGTCGCCCACGGCGGCGTACAGCGCCGAGATGTCCTGGTGGTGCAGTTCCTGCGCCACCGTCACGAGGGCATCGTGGGTCATCAGCCGCTGCAGGGGCAGGTTCTGCTTGCGCATGCCGCGGGTCAGCAGGTCCTTGCCCTTGTCGATGGCCTCTTCGCGGCGTTCCTTGGTGAACCACTGCCGGATCTTGTTCCGGGCGCGGGGGCTCTTGACGAAGCCCTGCCAGTCCTGGCTTGGCCCGGCGCCCTCCGCCTTCGAGGTGAAAATTTCCACCCAGTCGCCGTGCTGAAGCTCGCTGTTCAGCGGCACCAGCTTGCCGTTGACCCGCGCGCCAATGGTCCGGTGCCCCACCTCGGTGTGCACGGCGTAGGCGAAGTCCACCGGGGTTGATCCGGCGGGCAGCGCCATGACCTCACCCTTGGGAGTGAAGACAAACACTTCCCGGGCATTGATCTCGAAGCGCAGCGAATCCAGGAACTCGTCCGGATCCGAGGTCTCCTGCTGCCAGTCCACCAGGGACCGCAGCCAGCCCATGTCATTGTTTTCCGAACCGGCCGGAGTCTTGGAACCGTCCTTGTACTTCCAATGCGCGGCCACACCATATTCAGCGCGGCGGTGCATATCGTGCGTCCGGATCTGGATTTCCACCGGCTTGCCGCCGGGGCCAATCACCGTGGTGTGCAGCGACTGGTACATGTTGAACTTCGGCATGGCGATGTAGTCCTTGAACCGCCCCGGAAGGGGGTTCCACCGCGCATGCAGGGCGCCAAGCGTCGCGTAGCAGTCCCGCACGGAGTCGACGAGGACACGCACGCCCATCAGGTCATGGATGTCGTCGAAGTCTTTGCCCCGGACAATCATCTTTTGGTAGATGGAGTAGTAATGCTTGGGGCGCCCGGTAATGGTGGCCTTGATCTTCACCGCGTGCAGGTCATCGGCGATCTGCGTGCGGACGGTGGAGAGGTACTTCTCGCGTTCCGGGGTGCGGTCCCCGACCATGCGGACAATCTCGTCATAGACCTTCGGGTGCAGGGCGGCGAAGGACAGGTCCTCCAGCTCCCATTTGATGGTGTTCATGCCGAGGCGGTGGGCCAGCGGCGCGAAAATCTCCAGGGTTTCGCGGGCCTTGCGGGCTGAGGACTCCTGCGAAACGAACCGCCAGGTGCGGGCGTTGTGCAGCCGGTCCGCGAGCTTGATGACCAGGACGCGGATGTCCTTGGCCATGGCCACGACCATCTTGCGCACCGTCTCGGACTGCGCTGCATCGCCGAAGGTCACCTTGTCCAGCTTGGTGACGCCGTCCACGAGCATGGCCACTTCCGGACCGAAGTCCCGGCGCAGTTCATCCAGTGTGTAGCTGGTGTCCTCCACGGTGTCGTGCAGAAGGGCTGCCGCAAGCGTGGTTCCGGTCATGCCGAGTTCGGCAAGGATGGTGGCTACGGCCACCGGATGAGTGATGTAGGGGTCACCGCTCTTGCGCTTCTGGCCCTCATGGCTGCGCTCCGCCACGAGATACGCCCGCTGGATGAGGTCAAGGTCCTCTTTGGGGTTGTTGACCCGGACGGTGCGCAGCAGGGGTTCGAGCATGGGCGAATACCCGGGATTGCTGCGGCCCGCCAGCCGGGCAAGCCGTGCGCGCGTTGAGGTGCGCCGTGCGGGGGCTGGCCGCGCCGGCGCGCTCTTATCCCCGGGAGAACCCGCGGGTGCGGCTGCCGCCTTATCGACGGCCTGTCCGCCCTCGGGCTTGCGGGCGGTCTTGGCAGCCCGTGCCGGCCGGGGCGCAGCGGGAGCCTGCGCAGCGGGAACCGCGGCTCCGGTGGCTGCCGTGGCAGGTGTTCCCGGGGCCGTTCCTGCGCCGGCCTTATCGGCCGGTGTCGCGCTCTCGCCCACTGCTGCCCTCTCTGTGACGTTCTCGACCATTTCCACACTAACCGCGTCCGTTGTCCCACGTGGTGGCGGAGGCCCTGCGGACTGGTCTTCAGTTCAAGTCTATGCCCGGCCGGCCGCCGGTTAAACCACCGGTTCCGCAGCCCGGCGCCGCATCGGGGTATCAAACCCCGGGCGGACCGGCCTGCGGAACCGTGCGGCTCCAGCCGCTGGTGTCAGCTTCCGGCGGAAACCGCTGTTGCTCCCGAAGGAGTTTTGGCGCCGGCAGCGGCAGCGGCCTCCTTGGCTTCCTGCGCCCGGCGTTCCTTCACGCGCTTGGCCTGCCGGACAATCTCCGGCTCGTTGCGGCGCAGCCATGCGTACATCGGCGCCGCGATGAAGACCGTGGCCACGGTGCCCAGGATGATCCCGATGAACAGCGCCAGGGACAGGTCCTTCAGGGTTCCGGCGCCCAGCAGGAACGCACCGATGAACAGCACGGAGGCCACCGGCAGAACGGCGACCACCGAGGTGTTGATCGACCGGACCAGGGTTTGGTTCACCGCCAGGTTGACCTGCTCCATGAACGTGCGCTTGGTGCTCTTGTCCAGGTTCTTGGTGTTTTCGCGGACCTTGTCGAAAACCACCACCGTGTCATAGAGCGAGTAGCTGAGCACCGTCAGGAATCCGATGATGGCCGACGGCGTCACCTCGAACCCGCTGAGCGAATACAGGCCCGCGGTGGTCACCATGACCACCAGCAGGGCGGTGATCGCGGCAACGGACATCTTCCAGGTCCGGAAGTACAGGGCCATGAGCACGGCGGCCAGTGCAACAAAGACCACCAGGCCGATCAGCGCCTGCCGGCTCACGTCCTCGCCCCAGCGCGGGCCGATGAAGGTCGAGGTGACCTGCTCCGCGTCCACGCCGTAGGCCTCTGCCAGGTTGTCCTTGACCTCCAGCGTCTGGTCATCGCTGAGCTGCTCGGTCTGCACGCGCATGGTGCCGGGAGCGATGTTGATGATGCGGGCTTCGCTCGCGATCTCCCCCACCGCTTCCTCGCCCGTGCTGACGTCGGTGTTGGCGGTGCCGGACACCGTGAACTCCGAGCCGCCGCGGAAATCGATGCCGAGGTTGAAGCCGCCCTTGACCACCGGAATCAGGATCGACAGGACGACGGCGGCGGCGGCGATCAGGAACCACAGCTTGGCCTTGGGCACAAACGGGTAGGAACGCTTGCCGGTGTAAAGCTCGTTGCCGAACGTGGCAAATCTGGGCAGCTTGCTCATTCCTAGCCCTCCTTTTCGGTGCTGGGGCCGGATCCGGCCAGTGATTCCTGCTTTTCAGCCTGGCGGCGTTCGGCAATGGTCATGCGGCGCTCGGCTTCCTTCGAAGCCGCCTTGTTCTTGGCGCGCACCGGGGCGTCACCGGGTTCGCGGATGCGTCCGGCACCGCGGTACAGCGGAACGGCACCAAGACGCGTGGTGTCCAGACCGGACCACTTGTGGCCTTCACCGAAGAACTTGGTCCTCGCCAGCAGCACCATGGTGGGATGCGTGAACATGAACACCACAATGAGGTCGGCGATGGCGGTCAGGCCCAGGGTGAAGGCGAAGCCGCGCACGTTGCCCACTGCCACGAAGTAGAGCACGACGGCGGCCAGCACGTTCACTGCCTTGGAGGCCAGGACGGTGCGCTTGGCGCGCTTCCAGCCGTTGTCCACGGCTGCCACCAGGCCGCGGCCGTCGCGCAGTTCATCGCGTATTCGTTCGAAGTACACGATGAAGGAGTCGGCGGTCTGGCCGATGGCCACGATCAGGCCCGCGACGCCGGCCAGCGACAGCCGGTAGTTCTGCGACCAGCCAAGCAGGCAAATGGCCAGGTACGTCAGGATGCCGGCGACGACGAGGGAAATGATGGTGACAAAACCCAGGGCCCGGTACTGGAACAGCGAGTAGACGGCCACCAGCACCAGCCCGATCAGGCCGGCAATAACACCCATCCGCAGCTGGTCGGTGCCCAGCGTTGCCGAGACCTGCTGCTCGCTCTGGATATCGAAGCTGATCGGCAGTGCGCCGTACTTGAGCTGCTCCGATAGGGCCTTTGCGGATTCCTGGTTGAACTGGCCCGTAATGCGGGGCTGACCGTCAGTGATCACGCCCTGGACCGTGGGGGCGGAGATAACCTGTCCGTCCAGCACAATGGCGAACTGGTTGTGGGGGTCACCCTGCGGGAAGGCGAAGAGGCGCTCGGTGACCTCGCGGAAGGTCTTGGTTCCTTCGCCGTTGAACTTGATGTTGACGCCCCACTCGTTGATGGAGGCGCCCTGTCCGCTCTGGGACAGACCGAAGGTGGCATCGTCAATGTTGGTTCCGGGCACTTCGACCGGACCCAGGATGTACTTGGCGCCGGTCGTCGGCTCGCAGGCGATCATCGGCTTGTCGGCCGGTGCGGGCTCAACGGAGGCCTCAAGCGTGGCCGGGTCGGTGCAGTCCGTGCTTTCGAATTCGCGGTACAGCTCCGGGGTGATCCAGTTGTCGTCGGAGGCGTTGGTTGGCTCCGCGGTGGGAGCCGGAAGCTGCTCGTCCGGAATCGGCTGCGCCGCCGCCGCGGCAGGGCCAACTGTGATGACCGGACGGAATTCCATCGCAGCCGAGGCCTGGATCAGTTCGCGGGTTTCCGCCGACGGGACGCCCGGCAGCGAAACAACGACGTTCCGTCCGGACTGGGTGGTGATCTCGGCTTCGGACACTCCGCTGCCGTCCACGCGCTGGCGGATGATTTCCACTGCCTGGTTCAGCTGTTCCTGAGTGATCTCAGCGCCGCCCTGCACCTGCGGGGCGAGGATCATTTCTGTTCCGCCCTCAAGGTCCAGGGCGAGTTTTGGGGTCCAGCTGGCGTTGCTCCACATGGAACCGCCGCCGAGCAGAAGGGCCAGTGCAGCAAAAATGACGCCCAACCAGAGGAGCGTCTTTTTTGCGGCCGAGCCGGGGCCGGTACGAGGCATAGAGGGTAGTCCTTACAGGGGTGAGACACCGGAGGCGTGGTCGACCCCGGCCAGCCTGCGGAGAGTCATCCTCCGCAGGCCCGTGGAGAGTCTAGTTCTCTTTCTTGTTTTCGCGGTTCAGGCGATCGAGTGTTTCCTCGGGAGTCTCATCGGCGTGCGCCGCCGAATCGTCGCGGCGGACATCGCCGGCCGGGGCAGCCTGGGCCTGGCGGGCGGCGTCACCGCTGTGGTCCGCAGCGGTGATCGAGGAAGCGTCGTCCGGAACAACCGGAGCCTCTTCGTCAACGGCGGGCTCGGACGTGGTGACCACCTTGGTCAGCGCCTGGAGGTGCACGGTGGCGGTGTTGCCGGGAGAGAGCTCCAGGACTGCCTTGTTCTCCTCGTTGTTGATCGAGAGGATCGTTCCGAACAGACCGAACTGGGTCATGACCTCGGTGCCGGGAACCATCTGGGTCCGCTGCTCCTGTACCGTCTTCTGCGTCTTCTTCTGCTTGCGGAACATCATGAAGATGAACAGTGCCAGCAGGATCGGCAGCAGGAGGCTGGAGAACGAGAAGCCGCCGGGGGCCTGTTCCGTGGTGGTTTGGGCCATGATGTTTAAGAACACAGAGTGGTTCCGTTTCTGTTGGAGATTGGTGTGCGGGTATCACTGGACAGGGCGGCCACCGGCTTCGGTGCCGCCGTTATCCCTTGGGGCGACTCGATCAATAACCGAGATCATGAGACGAGATCAGGTCACGCGGCCAGGCACATTGCCCGCCCAACGAATGACCAGTCTAAAGGTAAAACGCGCACCGCGGCCGAAAAGTTGCCGCAGAAGCTGTACTTTTCCGCCTTCTTCGATGCTAATTGTCCCCCGCCACGCCCCGGGCCTCAAGTCAATCCCGAAACGGATCCTCCGCAGCGGCCGGAACTAGGCTTCGTCGTCGGCGGACGTGTTGGTGCCGGGACCGGAGAACATGTTCTCGGGAAGGCCGGCGGCCACATTGTCCGGCATCTGCAGGCCCAAATGCTCCCACGCGGCGCGGGTGGCAACCCGTCCGCGCGGTGTGCGGCCGAGCAGCCCTTCACGGACGAGATACGGTTCGGCCACGGTTTCCACGGTTTCCGGTTCCTCGCCCACGGCGATGGCGAGGGTGGACAGGCCCACCGGTCCCCCGTTGAACTTGGTCACCAGCGCCCGGAGCACGGAGCGGTCCAACCGGTCCAGGCCGCGGGCATCCACTTCGTACATGTCCAGGGCAGCTCCGGCGGTGCGGGCGTCAATCTGGTCCACGCCGTGCACCAGCGCCCAGTCCCGCACCCGGCGCAGCAGCCGGTTTGCGATGCGCGGAGTTCCCCGGGAACGTCCGGCAACCTCGGCGAACCCGGCGGAATTGACCTTCATGTCCATCAGCATGGCCGAGCGGCGCAGCACAAGCTCCAGCTCGGCGGTGGAGTAGAACTCCAGGTGTCCGGTGAAGCCAAAGCGGTCCCGCAGCGGGCCGGGCAGCAGTCCGGCCCGGGTGGTGGCTCCCACCAGGGTGAACGGCGGCAGATCCAGCGGAATGGCCGTGGCTCCGGCACCCTTGCCCACAATGATGTCCACCCGGAAATCTTCCATGGCCATGTAAAGCATTTCCTCGGCCGGCCGGGACATGCGGTGGATTTCGTCGAGGAACAGCACCTCCCCCTCGGTGAGCGAGGACAGGATGGCGGCCAGGTCGCCGGCATGCTGGATGGCCGGTCCGGAGGAGATCCTCAGCGGTGCATTCATTTCGGCGGCAATAATCATGGACAGCGTGGTCTTGCCCAGCCCGGGAGGACCGGACAACAGCACGTGGTCGGCGCTGCGTCCCCGCAGGCGGGAAGCCTCCAGCACAAGGGACAGCTGCTCGCGCACCCGTTTCTGGCCGACAAAGTCGTCGAGGTTTTTCGGCCGCAGCGCAGCTTCGATGGCTTTGTCGTCCGGGTCCCCGGTGGGGGCAACCAGACCGTCCCCGGACAGTGCGGACACCTCAGCCCACCTGCTGGCGGGGAGCCCGCGCCCGTGCGCCGTCGGTGCCCAGGCGGCGGAGCGTCAGTTTCAGGATTTCGCCGACGTTGCCGGCGGCGGCAACGTCGGGCGCTTCGGCGACGGCGGCGTCGATGGCGGCGGTGGCATCCTTTTCCGTCCAGCCCAACCCCGTCATGGCGGCCAGGACCTGGTCCTGCCAGCGCGCTGCGGCGGGACTTTCCGCGGTACCCAGCGGCACCAGTTTGTCCGCCAGTTCCAGCACGATGCGGCGGGCGCCCTTCGGCCCGATGCCGGAAACCTTACTGAAGGCCTTGTCGTCGCCGGAGGATGCGGCGACGCGGATTGCTTCAGGAGTATGGACGGCCAGGACCCCCAGGGCGATCCGGGGACCGACGCCTGAGACGCTCAGCAGGGTTTCAAAAACTTCCCGCTGGTCCGCGTCGGTGAATCCGTACAGCGTCATGGAGTCCTCGCGGACAATCATGGCCGTCTGGACCAGCGCCTCGCGGCCCACATGCAGGGAACCCAGGGTTTGCGGGGTGGCTTGGACCAGCATGCCCAAACCGTTGACGTCGATCACTGCCGATTGCAGGCCAACGTGCGTTACTGTCCCGCGCAGGGATGCGATCATGACAAAACTCCAGGGGCTGTGTAGAACATATCTACGAATACCCTACTGTGTACCGCTGCGGTTTCCCGGTTCCGGCGCGCTGTCGGAGCAGTCCCGCCGTCAGCGGCGGGCGCGGGCTTCCGCCTCGGCCCACAGCCGCTGGGCGGGGGTCAGGCCGCTCGTGGGAGGCTTGCGGACCGCGCGGGCACCGGACGCGGAGCCGGCCGTGGTTTGCCCCGGACCGGCGACACCTCGGCGCCATGCGTGCGTGATGGCCAGCGCCAGGGCGTCGGCCGCGTCGGCGGGCGTGGGAGGCGCGTCGAGCCGGAGGATCTTGGTGACCATCTTCCCCACGGCGTCCTTATTTGCGCCGCCGGATCCCGTCACGGCGGCTTTAACCTCGGTGGGGGTGTGCAGGGCCACGGGAATGCCGCGCCGCGCGGCGGCCGCAATGACGACGCCGGACGCCTGCGCGGTGCCCATGACCGTACTGACGTTGAGCTGGCTGAACACCCGCTCCACGGCCAGGACATCCGGCTTGTGGGTGTCAAGCCACAGCTCGATCGCGTCTGAAATGACAAGCAGCCTGCCGTCCAGGGCGGTTCCCGCCACGGTGCCGACCACGCCAACGGCCACAAGGGTGGCACGGCGGTTGCGTTCGACGTCGACCACGCCCAGGCCGCACCGGGTCAGGCCCGGATCAACCCCCAGGACGCGCAGGCTCACCCGATCAGTCGTCTTCGAGCTGGGCGAAGACCTCGGCGGGGATGTCTGCGTTGGAGTACACGTTCTGGACGTCGTCCAGGTCCTCCACAGCATCCACGAGCTTCAGGAACTTCCGGGCGTTGTCGGCTTCCAGCTCCACGTGCATGGAGGGCAGGAATTCGGCTTCGTCGGTGTCGTACTCGATGCCCGCTTCCTCCAGGGCTGCGACAACGGCGCGCAGGTCTGCGGCCTCCGAAATGATCTCGAAGTTGTCACCGGATTCCTTGACCTCGTCAGCGCCGGCGTCCAGCACAGCCATCAGCAGGTCATCCTCGGTGAGGTCCTTCTTGGGCAGCGTAACAACGCCCTTGCGGGTGAACATGTAGGCCACCGACCCGGGATCGCCCATGTTGCCGCCGTTGCGGGTGACAGCCAGGCGCACTTCCGAAGCGGCGCGGTTCTTGTTGTCCGTGAGGCACTCGATCAGCAGTGCGGTGCCCTGCGGGCCGTAGCCCTCGTACATGATGGTCTGGTAGTCCACCGCTTCGCCCAGGAGACCGGCGCCGCGCTTGACGGCGCGGTTGATGTTGTCGATGGGAACAGAGGTCTTTTTGGCCTTGGCAACGGCGAGTTCAAGGCCGGGGTTTCCGGCCATGTCGGCGCCGCCCGCGCGGGCCGCAACTTCGATGTTCTTGATCAGCTTGGCGAACGACTTTGCACGCTTGGCGTCAATAACTGCCTTTTTGTGCTTAGTGGTTGCCCATTTAGAGTGGCCCGACATGCTCTACGCTTCTCCTCTGATCATCTGGATAAAAAGTTCGTGAACGCGGCTCTCCCCCGTTACCTCCGGATGGAATGAGGTGGCCAGCAGATTTCCCGAACGCACTGCCACAATTCTAGCGACGAAATCGCCGGCAGACGCATGACCCGGCTCCTGCGGCGGAACCCGGGCCAGCACTTCGACGGAATCGCCCACCTTTTCCACCCACGGCGCGCGGATAAAAACGGCATGGACCGGCTCCGGATGACTGCCGGCGTCCGCCGAGGGCAGATTCTGAAGGCCCTTGAAGTCCAGGAGCGTTTCGAAGGACTCCCGCTGCCGGCCGAACGCATTGCGCCGGACTTCAATGTCCAGCCCGCCCAGGGTCTGCTGCGGCGCACCCGAAAGGTCCCGGGCCGGGTCTGAAATATGGTCGGCAAGCAGGATCATTCCGGCGCAGGAACCGTACACCGGCAGCCCGCCGCGGATCAGCTCCTGAAGCGGAGAATAAACGCCAAAGGCCCGCAGGAGCTTATCCATGGTGGTTGATTCCCCGCCCGGGAGCACCAGCCCGTCCAAGCCCTTAAGCTCTTGGGGCCGGCGCACTAAAACGACCTTCGCCCCCGACGCTTCCAGACTCGCCGCATGCTCGCGGACACCGCCCTGCAGGGCCAGGACGCCCACCTGCAGCGGGCGCGGCAGCGGGCGCGGCGGTGTGTGCAAAGGAAAGACGCTCGCTTTCATCATCCGGCCAGTCTACGGCGCAGCACGGTCAGCGGGCGCGCACCGGCAAGGGCCGGAGCGGCTCCTTACGATATATTCATAAACCATGAGTTCTTTCTCCGTCCTGACAGGCAAGCTGGTCCGCAGTGCCTCCAAACTGCGCGGCGGCGGCTCCGCATTGCCCGGCCTCGTGGTGGAGAAAATCGACCCCGATTTCATCCGCCGCACGCTGGCCGACCTGCCTCTGGGCGTCGCCGTCGTTTCCGGAACCAACGGGAAAACCACCACCACCAAAATGGTCGTGGAACTGCTCGAATCCCAGGGCCTGAAGGTGTTCACCAACCGCACCGGCAGCAACTTCACCCGCGGTGTCGCCGCGGCGCTGCTGGGCGAAGTGGACTGGCGCGGCCGCCTGGACGCCGACGTCGCCGTCCTGGAACTGGACGAAGCGCACGCCGTGCACTTCGTGAAGCTGATCCAGCCGCGCTATTCGCTGCTGCTGAACGTGCTTCGCGACCAGCTGGACCGGTTCGGTGAAATCGACAAGACCACCCGGCTGCTGGAGTCCATCGCCAAGGCCACCACACAAACGGTGGTGCTCAACCGCGAGGACCCGCGCGTCGCCTCCATTGCCGCATCCCTGGATCAGCAGGAGGTCCGCTACTTTGGCCTCGACTCGTCCCTGCGCAGCACCTTCCCAAACGACGACGAGATGCGCGGCTCCAAGGCCGAAGCCCTGGCCGCCGTGCTGCCCGCCGACGTCGTGCTGGAACGCGTGGCCGAAAGCGACGCCGATTTCCGCGTGGATGACACGGTGGTGACCACGGGCCTGAAGCTGCGCGGGGTCTACAACATCTTCAACGCGGCGGCCGCACTGGCCCTGGCCCGCGTCATCGCCGGGCCTTCGGCCAACAGCGGCGCCCTGTTCACGGCGCTGTCCAACGTGGAGCCGGCGTTTGGGCGCGGCGAGTCCCTGGTGGTCAACGGACAGCCCCTGGAACTGGTGCTGGTGAAGAACCCCAGCGGTTTCCGGCTCGGCCTGAAGTCCTTTGCTGCCCACGGATACTCCACCATGATTGCCATCAACGACAACTACGCCGACGGACGCGACATGTCCTGGCTGTGGGACGTTGATTTCGAGACCCTGGCCGCGGACGGAGTGAACATGGTCACCGGCGTGCGCGCCTACGACATGGCGCTGCGGCTGAAGTACGACGACGTTCCGGTGGCGGACATCAATCCGGACATCACCGATGCGCTAAAGGCCTTTATCGCCGTTTCCGGCCAGCGCCCCATGCGCATCTTCTGCACGTACACGGCCATGCTGGCCGTGCGGCGCGAACTTTCCAAGATCACGACAGTAGAGGTGGTCTCATGAGCGAGGACCAAACGGCAGCGGGCAACCGGAGCATCAACATCCTGCAGCTGTACCCGCGGGAAATGAACATCTACGGCGACTGGGGCAACGTCCTGGTCCTGAAGCAGCGCCTGAAGTGGAACGGCTACACCGCCAACGTCATGGAATACAACGTGGGCGACGACTTCCCGGCCGACGTTGACCTCCTGGTGGGCGGCGGCGGGCAGGACAGCGGACAGGTTGTCATCCAGGAGGACCTGCAGGCGCTGGCTCCCACCCTGCGGGCCATGGCCGAGGACGACGTTCCGATGCTGGCGATCTGCGGGCTGTACCAGCTGTTTGGACGGTTTTTCAAGACCCACACCGGCACCGTCATTCCCGGGATCGGCCTGCTGGACCTGGAAACGCACGGCGGCACCGAGCGCCTGATCGGCAACGTGCTGTCCGTCAGCGAGGAGTTCGGCGAGATCCACGGTTACGAGAACCACTCCGGCCAAACGTTCCTGGGCTCAGGCGTCAAGCCGCTGGCCGAGGTCCGCAAGGGCGAGGGCAACAACTCCAAGGACAACTACGAGGGCGCCCGCTACCGCAACGTCGTGGCCAGCTACCTGCACGGCTCCCTGCTGCCCAAGAACCCGGCCATCGCCGACTTCCTCATTGAGCAGGCCGTGACGCGCAAGTTCGGCGCCTTTGAACCGGCTCCGCCCTCGGCGCGGGATCTGGACGAGCTGGCGAAGCTGTCCGAGCTGGCCCGGCAGCACGCCGGCCAGCGCCCCCGCTAGCGCGCCTACTTCTCGGCGCTCACCAGCCACTCACGGGCGCCCGCTTCGGCGGCGCCCATCGATTCGACCACGGTGACGGTGCGCGCCCGGACTTCGGCCTGCTGCGCCCCGGATGCACAGTCGCCCTGCGGCAGGTCAGCGGCGACGGAGCACCAGCGGTAGGGGTCACGGACGATCACCGACGGCGCCCACGCCAGATCGGTGACGCTCCAGGCGCCGGCGCCGTCCCGGCCAAACTGGGCGCGCAGGATCAGCCCTTCATTGTTTACGCCGTACCAGGGCGAAAGTTCGGTGACGGCGTTGCCCAGCCCGTACGCAATCCACGTGCCGTTGTAGTTTTCAATGGGCAGCACGGAGTGGCTGTGGTGGCCGTAGATGAAGTCGAACTCGCCGCTGTCGGCCAGGGCGTGTGCGGTTTGCACCTGCTGGTCATTGGGTACCGAAGCATATTCGTCGCCGGCATGGAGCGCGCCCACCACGACGTCGGCCCCCGCGGCCCGCGCAGCCTGTGCCCGGGCGATCATGTCCGCCGGATCCAGCAGGTCCACCTGCCAGTCAAAGTCCGCGGTCATGCCGTTCAGGCCATAGGTCGCTTCGATCACCGACACCTTCGCCGCGGGGGTCTTCAGGATCATCGGCTGCGCTGCGTCCGCCTCCGAGGCGTAGGATCCGGTGTGTTCCAGTCCCAGGGCATCCAGTTCGGCCAGCGTGCGGTTCAATCCGTCGGTTCCGGCATCCACGGTGTGGTTGCTGGCCGTGGTGCAGGCGTCGTAACCAACATTCTTGGCGGCAGAGAGGACCTGCGGCGGCACGTTGAACAGCGGGTACCCGGCGTACGGTCCCTGCGGCGGCGCCACCGGCGTCTCCATGTGGCAGATCCCCACGTCAGCACGGTCCAGATAGACCCTTTTGCCTTCCAGGAGCGGCCCAAAGTCCAGCGGCCCGCGCCCTGAGGCCGCCGCATCGGTTTCGGCCTGGGTCCACAGCTGCGGATGCACCAGGAGGTCACCGGCCACCATCATCGAAAAGCACCGTTCAGCGGCACAGTCCGGACCAAGTCCGGGCGTCGGCCGCGGAGCGGGGGCCGGAGTAGCCGAGGCCGAAGCCGCCCCTGGAGCGGTGCCGGGAGAAGCCGCCTTCGACGTGGCCGGGGCCAGGGACGCGGACTCGGCGGCATCCGGTTCCGGCACCGGCGAGCATCCGGCCGCACCCGCCGCCAGCACCAGCAGCAGCACGGCAGTGCCGGCGAAACCGCGGGCACCCCTGACGTTTCCGACCCTGTTTTCCACTGTCTCTCCCACCTGTCCCCAGCCCACCCCCAGCCGCTGCGCCAAGCGTACGACGGCGTTTCTGTTGTTCGCCTCACGTCGTTTGTGCGAGTCTTGACGCTTATGAGCAACCCTTTCCTGAGTACCAGTACTCTGCCCTATCAGCTGCCGCCGTTCGACCAGATCAGCCCCGACGATTTCCTGCCGGCCTTCAAAGCCGGATTCGAGGAACACCTCGCCGAAATCGACGCCATCACCCGGAATCCCCAGGCTCCGGATTTCGAGAACACGATCGCGGCCATGGAGCTCGCCGGGCAGACGCTGGCACGCACGGCAGCTGCGTTTTTCACCCTGACCGCAGCCGATGCAACGGACCAGGTCCAGGCCATCGAGCAGGAAGTGGGCCCGCAGCTGGCCGCCCACGGCGACAGCATCCATCTCAACAAGGACCTCTGGGCACGGGTCGAAGCGGTTTCGGTGGAAGGTCTGGACGCTGAGTCCTCCCGCCTCGTCCAGGAGTACCGCCGCGCCTTTATCCGCGCCGGAGCCAGGCTCGACGACGACGGCCAGGCGCGCATGCGCGAGCTGAACTCACGCCTGTCCGTGCTGGGCACCGACTACGCACAGAAGCTGCTGCGCGACACCAACAATTCAGCGCTGCTGGTGAGCAATGCAGCGGATTTGGCTGGCCTGTCCGATGACGGCATTGCCTCCGCCGCCGCGGCGGCCGCGGAGGCAGGCTCCGAAGGCAGCTACCTGCTGTCGCTGATCCTGCCGACGTCCCAGCCGGCCCTGGCCTCATTGACCAACAGGGAAACCCGCAGGCGCCTCTTCGAGGCTTCACTGAACCGGGGCTTCCGCGGCAACGGGGACAACACACTGGCCCTGGCTGCCGAAATGGCTGCGCTGCGCGCAGAACGCGCCGCGCTGCTGGGCTTCGCGACCCACGCGGACTTCGCCACCGACAACCAAACCGCGCCGTCCCTGGAAGCGATCCACTCCATGCTCGGGAAGCTGGCCCCTCCGGCGGTGCGCAACGCCAACGCCGAAGCGGAGCTGCTGCGCGAAGCCGCGCGTCGGGACGGCATCAGCGAGCTTGCCGCCTGGGACTGGTCCTACTACTCGGAACAGGTGCGCCGGGAGAAGTTCAGCGTGGACCGCTCCGCCCTCCGGCCGTACTTTGAACTGGAACGGGTCCTGGCCGACGGTGTCTTTTACGCCGCCAACCGGCTGTACGGCATCACCTTCACGGAGCGCCCCGACCTGGTGGGCTACCATCCGGATGTCCGGATTTGGGAAGTGAAGAACGACGACGGCTCGCCCCTTGGCCTGTTCCTGGGCGACTACTACACCCGCGACACCAAGGCCGGCGGCGCCTGGATGAACTCCCTGGTGCACCAGTCCGCCCTGCTGGGAACCCAGGCCGTGGTCATCAACAACCTGAACATTCCCAAGCCGCCGGCCGGTGAGCCCACGCTGCTGTCTTTCGACGAGGTGGTGACCGCCTTCCACGAATTCGGCCATGCCCTGCACGGCTTGTTCTCGGATGTCACCTATCCTCAGTTCTCCGGCACCGCCGTGCCGCGGGACTTCGTCGAGTACCCCTCGCAGGTCAACGAAATGTGGATGCTGTGGCCCGAGGTCGTGGCCAACTTCGCCAGGCACCACGAAACCGGGGAACCGCTGCCGTCCGGGGTCATTGACCGGATCGAAGCCGCCTCAACCTGGGGTGAAGGGTTCGGCACCACGGAATACCTCGGCGCGGCACTGCTGGATCTGGCGTGGCACGAGCTGTCCCCCGGCGAAACCGTCACCGATCCGCAGCAGTTCGAGGCGGACGCCCTGTCACGGGCTGGCGTGGCCCTGGAGCTGGTGCCGCCGCGCTACCGGTCCGGGTACTTCAAGCACATTTTCGCCGGCGGGTACGCGGCTTCCTACTACGCCTACATCTGGAGCGAGGTCCTGGACGCGGACACCGTGGAGTGGTTCAAGGAAAACGGCGGGCTGACCCGGGAAAACGGGAACCGGTTCCGCCGCGAACTGCTGTCCCGGGGCAACAGCATCGACCCGCTGGAGGCATTCCGGAACTTCCGCGGCCGCGAAGCAGCGATCGAGCCGCTGCTGCACCGCCGCGGTTTGGCCTGATCCTTCATGGTCACCATCGCCGCCTGCCAGGAGCTTCACCGGAACTGGCTGCAGACCCTGGCCGGCGCCACCGGTGGCCGGACCTTCTCCACACATGAATCGGAATGGGCCTGGATGCCGGCCCGGCGGCAGCTGGTGCTGCTGTATCCGCAGCGGATCGCACCGGCGGGCATCCGCCCGGGCTTGGCCGAGGGAACACGGCTGGGTGCCCAGAGTGTGTCGGTGTGGCTGAACAACGCGGTCAGCTACGCCCCGCTGGAGGCGTTTGGATTCCGCCGCGGTCCGCAGCCGCTGTGGATGAGCGCTCCCGTTTCAGCTCCGCAGCAGTTCAGCTCCGCCGCGGCGGTCATCGATCCGGAGCCGGCGGAAGTCACCGGTCCCGATGCCGAAGAGCTCGCAGCGGGGCTGGGCCATCCCCGGACCGCCTGGCATGTCACGAGCCGCGGCGGAGGAAAGCTCACCGGACGGGCATGGGTGTTTGTTCCGTCCCAGCAGGTGCAGCAGGAACAGCGGAGGTTGCAGGAAAAGCCGGTTTCCGGCTCCCTTGGCGGTGTTTTCAGTCTTGCCGTGGGGCCTTCCAGCCGCCGCCAGGGCTACGGAACGGCGCTGCTGAGCCGGGCCGCCACCGTCGCTGCTACCGCCGGCGCGGACCGGCTGGCCATCAACGCCGCTCCCCTGGGCCAGGAGCTGTGTGCGGCGCGCGGCTTCGAGCTTATTGGCCGCGGCCAGCAGCTGACCCTGGACCTGCGCTGATTCCTCCGACCTGCGCTGATTCCCTGCCGCGGCAGGGAATCAGCGCAGGCTCACCGCAGGGTGTTCCTACCAGCCGCGCTCGGACAACCGGTGCGGCTGCGGGAGTTCGTCCACGTTGATGCCCACCATGGCCTCGCCCAGTCCCCGTGATGCCTTGGCAACTTCATCAGCATCGTCAAAGAACGTCGTAGCCTTCACGATGGCTGCGGCACGCTGTGCGGGGTTCCCGGACTTGAAGATTCCCGAGCCAACAAAAACACCGTCCGCCCCCAGCTGCATCATCATGGCAGCGTCGGCCGGGGTGGCGATGCCGCCGGCGGTGAACAGCACCACCGGCAGCTTGCCGGCTGCGGCAACCTCCTTGACGAGCTCGTACGGAGCCTGCAGTTCCTTGGCCGCGACGTACAGCTCGTCCTCCGGCAGGGAGGACAGCCGGGCCACTTCGGAGCGGATGGCACGCATGTGCATGGTCGCGTTGGAGACATCCCCCGTGCCGGCTTCGCCCTTGGACCGGATCATGGCTGCGCCTTCATTGATGCGGCGCAGCGCCTCACCCAGATTGGTTGCGCCGCAGACAAACGGCACCGTGAACTTCCACTTGTCGATGTGGTTTGTGTAGTCGGCCGGGGTCAGGACCTCGGATTCATCGATGTAATCGACGCCAAGCGACTGGAGGACCTGCGCTTCCACGAAGTGGCCGATCCTGGCCTTGGCCATGACCGGGATGGAGACGGCGTCAATGATGCTGTCGATCATGTCCGGGTCGCTCATGCGGGACACCCCGCCCTGGGCGCGGATGTCGGCGGGGACCCGCTCAAGGGCCATGACCGCAACGGCTCCGGCGTCTTCGGCAATGCGGGCCTGCTCGGCCGTGACCACATCCATGATCACTCCGCCCTTGAGCATTTCGGCAATGCCGCGCTTAACCCGGCTGCTGCCGGTGATCGGAGAGGGAGCGCCGGCGGATGCACCGGACACTGAGGTGGGCTGGGAATCAGGGGTATTCATCAAAGAGCTCTCGTCGTCGCTGGTGTGCAGGAAATCAGTACCGTCCCAGCCTAGATGGCCAAGCCCCGGAAAACAGAAGACCCGGCACCGGTTTTACGTCCGGTGTCGGGCCTTCAGGCGTGGGCTGAGCAGCAGGGCAGGGTCCTTCTAGGGGGCCTGCCGGTGCACTGCACGCATCCGCTGCAGGATGGTCACGCAGCTGGCTGCGCACAGTGCCGCCAAAACCACGAACAGCAGCATCTCGGGAAGACCGAGTCCCACCAGGCCCGTGGCCACCAGCAGGGATACCAGCCGTTCGGCGCGTTCGGCAATACCGACATTCGCGGTGAAGCCCAGCGACTCCGCCTTGGCGCGGATGTAGGAGACCAGCATGCCCAGGACCAGGCAGATGATCGCGGCAATGCCGATGGCGTCATTGCCGCCGCCAGTGAAGAACCAGATGCTGACGCCGGCAAAGAGGGCGCCGTCGGCAAAGCGGTCCAGGGTGGAGTCCAGGAAGCCGCCCCATTTCCCGGTGCGTTCCTGCTGGCGCGCCATGATGCCGTCAATGACGTCGGAGAAAATGAATGCCGTGATGAACAGGGTTCCCCAGAAGAGCTGGCCCAGCGGGTAGAACACCAGCCCGCCAACCATCACGCCCAGGGTGCCCAGGATGGTGACGGCATCGGGAGAGACACCGCGTTTCAGCAGCCAGGCGGCCAGGGGCGTGAACAGCCCGGTGAAGAAGCCGCGCGCGTATTTGTTCAGCACCGCTCAGTCCTCGCTTGCTGCGGGGTCGGCGGCCTGCGGCCAGGCATCGGCCACCTGCCGGCGGACGTCACCCAGCGTCTGGGTGATGGCCTTGGTTTGGGCGATGATCGGCAGGAAGTTCCCGTCCCCGCCCCAGCGCGGAACAATGTGCTGGTGCAGGTGGGCGGCTATTCCCGCTCCCCCGGTGACGCCCTGGTTCATGCCCAGGTTGAAACCGCTGGGGTTGGACACCTTCCGCAGCACCCGCATTGCCGTTTGGGTCAGGGACGCTATTTCAGCCGTTTCCTGCTCGTCAATGTCCGTGTAATCCGGGACGTGCCGGTACGGGCAGACGAGCAGGTGCCCGGCGTTGTACGGGAACAGGTTCAGGATGACATAGGCGTACTTCCCGCGGTGCACAATCAGGGACTCTTCGTCGCTGCGTCCCGGGGCCGCACAGAACGGGCAGTTGTGCTCCGAGGAGACCTGTTCCTGCCCGCCCTTGATGTACGCGAGCCGGTGCGGGGTCCACAGGCGTGCAAAGGAATCCGGCACCCCGGGAAGCTCGAATGAATCCGTGACTGAAGCATCTCCCGGATAGGGACTGCCGCCGTCGTCCTGGCTGCTGTTTTCCATCTGCACTCCTGCGCTCCCCGCCCGTTCCGTTCAGTTCCGCTTACTTGTCCCGGTTCCGAACAGCTTCAACAATCCGCTTGACGGCTTCCTCAACGGGAACGCCGTTGTCCTGGCTGCCGTCACGGAACCGGAAGGACACGGCGCCGGCATCGGCGTCGTCACCGCCGGCAATCAGGACAAACGGAATCTTGTCCTTGGACGCGGTGCGGATCTTCTTCGGGAAGCGGTCGGTGCCGGTGTCCACCTGGGCGCGGATGCCTTCGGCCTTGAGCTTGTCGACGACGTCGAACATGTAGTCGTTGAACGCCTCGGCCACGGGGATGCCTACCACCTGGACCGGTGCCAGCCAGGCCGGGAACGCGCCGGCGTAGTGCTCGGTGAGCACTGCCATGAAGCGTTCCACGGAGCCGAACAGGGCGCGGTGGATCATGACCGGACGCTGGCGGGTGCCGTCGGCGGCCTGGTACTCCAGCTCGAAGCGCTCGGGCAGGTTGAAGTCCAGCTGGATGGTGGACATCTGCCAGGTGCGGCCAATGGCGTCGCGGGCCTGGACGGAGATCTTGGGGCCGTAGAACGCGGCGCCGCCCGGATCCGGAACCAGGTCCAGTCCGGAGGCTTCGGCCACCTCGGCGAGGGTGCGGGTGGCTTCGTCCCAGACCTCGTCGGAACCGACGTACTTTTCCGGGTCCTTGGTGGAGAGCTCCAGGTAGAAGTCGTCCAGGCCGTAGTCCTTGAGCAGGTCAAGGACAAAGTTCAAGGTGCTGGTGAGCTCGTCCTTCATCTGGTCGCGGGTGCAGTAGATGTGGGCGTCGTCCTGGGTCATGCCGCGCACACGGGTGAGGCCGTGGATCACGCCGGACTTCTCGTAGCGGTACACGGAGCCGAATTCGAACAGGCGCAGCGGCAGTTCGCGGTAGGACCGGCCGCGGGAGCGGAAGATCAGGTTGTGCATGGGGCAGTTCATCGGCTTCAGGTAGTAGTCCTGGCCGGGCTTGATGACCGCGCCGGTTTCCGGGTCAACGACCTCGTCAACGTGCATCGGGGGGAACATGCCGTCGCGGTACCAGTCCAGGTGGCCGGAAACCTCGTACAGGTGCCCCTTGGTGATGTGCGGGGTGTACACGAACTCGTAGCCGGCCTCGGTGTGGCGCTGGCGGGAGTAGTCCTCCATGGCCTTGCGGATGATGCCGCCCTTGGGGTGGAACACCGGCAGGCCCGAACCCAGTTCATCCGGGAAGGAGAACAGGTCCAGTTCGGTGCCCAGCTTGCGGTGGTCGCGGCGCTCGGCCTCGGCCAGGCGCTCCTGGTATGCCTTCAGCGCGTCCTTGGTGGGCCAGGCGGTGCCGTAAATGCGCTGCAGCTGCTGGTTCTTCTGGTCGCCCAGCCAGTAGGCGGCGGCCGAGCGGGTCAGCGCAAAGGCGTTAGAGATCAGTTTGGTGTTGGGCAGGTGCGGGCCGCGGCACAGGTCACACCACACGACGTCGCCGGACTTGCGGTCCACGTTGTCGTAAATGGTGATCTCGCCGGCGCCAACCTCGATGTTCGCGCCCTCGCCGGCTTCCTCGGCGCCGTCCTTCTTGCCCAGCAGCTCCAGCTTGTACGGCTCGTTGGCCATCGCTTCGCGGGCTTCTTCTTCGGTGACCACGCGGCGGGCGAATTTCTGGTTCGAGTTGATGATCTTCTGCATCATCTTCTCGAGGGTCTTCAGGTCCTCCGGCGTGAACGGCTCGGCGACGTCGAAGTCGAAGTAGAATCCGTCCTTGATGTACGGGCCGATGCCCAGCTTGGCATCCGGGCGCAGCTGCTGCACGGCCTGGGCCATCACGTGCGCGGTGGAGTGGCGCAGGACGTTGAGTCCGTCTTCGGAGTCGATGGTGACGGACTCCACGGAAATACCCTCGGACAGCTCGGCGTCGAGGTCCTTCAGGACCCCGTCCACGCGCATGACAACGACGTCGCGGCGGTCGAAGAACAGCTGAGCACCTGTGGTGCCAGTATCCACCGTGGTCTCTTCGCCGTCGACGATGAGGGTGAACTTCTCTGGCACTGACACGGTTGTCTCCTAGATTTCGTTGTACGGCGTCCTTGGGCCGGTCAGGACGTGACCGGCTCCTTCTGCGCCCCTTCGATGTTATCCGCTGGAGTTGGGCCCCACCAACCTGCCGCGCTGGAGGCGGGGCAGGGATGCTGTGTCATTCAGGTCCCATGCTTCCAATGCCTGCATGCTGATCCCGCGCGGCCCGGTGCGCCGGGTCAGGCCGCGGACGAGCATCAGCTGGGTGCCGAAGAGCAGCGGGCCGGTCTTTTCCTGGGCCTCGGTGAAGAAGGTGCAGTCCACGCAGCCGGTGCCGTCGTCGAGGCTGATGAACACCACACGCCGGCCGCCGCGCATGGGCGGTGTTTGGGTGGCCACCCGGATACCGGCGACCAGCACCTCGGATCCGCTGCGCAGATCTATCAGGTCCCGGGCCTTGGTCACGCCCAGTTCCGTCAGCAGCGGGCCATAGCTGTCGATCAGGTGGGCGCTGACGTCCACTGACAAAAGGTCCAGCTCGGTGCGCACCCTCTCGCGCAGCGTGGGTTCGGGCAGGTCCGCGCGCAGGTTTTCCAGCTCCGTGTCCCCCAGCGGCAGCGCCAGCTGGCCCGGAATGGGATCGTACTTCCGTCCCGAAGGCCGGGGCAGCGCCGTCTCCAGGTGGTGCAGCAGATCCGCGCGGGACGCCCCCGAGCCGGAGTTTTTGGCCAGGGAATCAAAGGCTCCCAGGGAGGCCAGCCGCATCAGGGTTCTGCGGCCCACCCGTGCCCGGGCCCGCAGGTCAGCCAGCGAGTCATAGGGCTGGCCGGCGGTTATGCGCTTCAGTTCCGTGGCCGACAATCCGTAAATCCCGGCCAGGCTTAGCCGGATGCCCAGTTTTTCCGGCCGCGCCGGATGCCCGGGTGACGCCGGAACCGCCGGCACGCGCTCCACCCGGTATTGCTCGCCGCTGCGGTTGATGTCCAGCGGAAGGATGGGGATGCCCATCCGCCGAGCCTCGGCCACCAGCAGCCGGCGCGGATACATTCCCGGATCATGTTCGAAAATGCCGGCCAGGAACGCCTCGGGATGATGCGCCTTCAACCAGGCCGATTGGTAGGTGGGAACGGCAAAAGCGGCACCGTGGGCCTTGCAGAACCCAAAACTGCCAAAAGCCTTCAGCGTGCCCCACACCTTCCCGATGACCTCCGCCGAATATCCACGCTTTCCCGCTTCGGTCCGGAAGTACTCCTCCACGGCCCCTTCGGCGTTCTCATTGCCCAGCAGCCGGCGCAGCTCATCGGCCTTCGCCAGGCCGCAGCCGGTGAACACGTCAAAGGTGCGCAGCACCTGTTCGTGGAACACCGTCACCCCATGGGTTTCCGCCAGGACCGGGCGCAGTGCCTCGTGCGGATACACCTCCGGCGAGAAGCCGTGCCGGTGCTCAAGGAACGGGCGGACCATGTCGGATTTCATCGGTCCGGGACGGAACAGCGAGATGTCGATGATCAGGTCATTAAACTCACGCGGGACGAGCTTGCCGATCAGTTCGCGCTGGCCGGGTGACTCGATCTGGAAGCAGCCCAGCGTGTAGGTGCTGCAGATCAGGTCATAGGTTGGCGCATCATCCAGCGGCACGGCGTCGAGGTTGATGGAGCCGTCCTCGTGCACATAGTCCGGACCGTGCCCGGTGGGTCCGGCCGGATGGGCGCCGGCGGCTACGGTCTCAGCCTTGCTCGGATGCAGCCGCCGGATCTCCTGGAGGGCATAGGCCATGGCGCTTTGCATCCGCACGCCCAGCACATCGAGCTTGAGCATTCCCATCGGGTCCATATCGTGTTTGTCGAACTGGGACATGGGCAGGCCCAGGCCGGAGGGCTGCACCGGAGTGCGGTCCAGCAGGGATGCATCGCCCAGGATCACTCCGCACGGATGCATGGAAATGTGCCGGGGCAGCCGGTCCAGGCGTTCGGTCAGATCCACCAGGAGGTCCAGCTGCCGGTTGCCTTCGACCCGTTCGGCGACCTCCCGCAGTTCGGGCTTTTCGGCGAGCGCCTCACGGAAGTTCCGGGCCGAGAAGCGCCACAGCTGTTTCGCCACGGCTCCGATGTCCTCTTCGGCCAGACCCAGGGCCATGCCGGCGTCGCGCACCGCCCCGCGCGCCCGGTAGCCGTTCTGCATGCTCATCAGGGTGACGCGTTCAGAGCCAAAGCGTTCAAAGATGCGGTGGTAGACGTTGTGCCGCTGCGCGCTTTCGACGTCGATGTCGATGTCCGGCAGGGTGGAACGGTCGGAGGAGAGGAACCGCTCAAAAATCAGGTCGTGCGCCAGGGGATTCACGTGGCTGACTCCCAGCAAATAATTCACCAGGGAAGACGCCCCCGATCCCCGCGCGGCGGCACGCACCCCCATGCCGGTGATCATCGAGGAGACCTCGGCGACGGTAAGGAAGTAGGAGGCAAAGCCCAGCCGTTCGATGATGCCCAGCTCATGGGCCAGCCGGTTGCGCAGGCGCGCCTGCTCCGTGGAGCTCCCGCCCTCCCGGGACGGGAACCTTCGTTCAATGCCCGCTTCGCAGCGGCGCACCAGTTCGGCCATGGGTTCGGAGGTGATGCCAATGACCGAGGCCTCCGGGACCACCGGCTGCTTCCAGCCCATGTCCGCCTGCGGATCCATCCGGCAGGCATCGGCGAGCGCCCCGGTGTCGCGGAGCATCCGTGCCGCCCCTGAACTCCCGTACCCTGCCCCGGCGCTGATTTCCCGGGCCAGTGCGTGCATTTGAGCCGGGGTTTTCAGCCAGCCCTGCCCGTTGGGCTGCAGGTCGCCGAGCCGTGCCATGGACGTCAGCGCGCGGGCGGCGTCCAGGACATCGGCGGTGGCGGCGCCGTCGGCGTCCACATAGCGGACCGCGTTGGTGAGGATGGCGGGAAGCTGCATTTCATCGGCCAGCCGGAACATGCGCACGGCATGGGCCAGGCTGAGGTTGGCCCCGGGGGCGCTGAGGTGGGTCACCACCTCCACGGCGAGCGCTCCGCGGGGCAGCACTGCCCGCCAGCGGGAGAAAAGCGTGCGGGCAACGGCGTAGCTTCGGCTGCGCATGGCAATTCCGACGTCGGAAAAGGGGCCCACCAGCACGGTCAGGACCGGATCAGTGGCACCGCTGTCCCCCGCAGCCTTCCCCCGACCCTCCCCCGGGTCATTCCCCTGGCCATCCCCCTGGTCATCCCTCTGGTCGTCCCCCGCCGCCCGGGCCGCCAGCTGCTGCAGCGTCACTCCCACCGGTTTGCTTCCCTTGCGGGCCGCCGAAGGGGATGTGCCGGCATGGGCATCGGAGATCAGCCGGCACAGGGCCCGGTACCCGGCTCCGCCGCGGTGGCCGTGCGCCAGGACCACCACCCGTCCGGTCACCGCCGGACTTCCGTCCGCATCCGGCTCGCCGAGCACCGCCAGATCCACCCCGACAATGGGGTCAATGCCGGCATCCATGCAGGCGCGCAGGTGTTTGACGGTTCCGTACAGTCCGTCCCGGTCGGTGCAGGCCAGCGCGTCCGCGCCGCTGGCTGCGGCTGCTGCCGCAAGGTCCTGCGGCCAGGACACCCCGTAATGGGCGCTGAAGGCGGTGGCGGTGTGCAGATGGATAAAGCTCATGGGTTCGCTCTAGGCACTTTCCCGCAGGGCGTCGTGAATCCGGATCAGGCGCCAGCGGCCGCTGCCGATGTCGTGGGAGATATCCAGGGTGCGCAGCGGCGAGCGCGGGGCCTGCCGGGCCTGGACACGCCAGATTTCCGAGTCCACCAGCCCGGGTCCGTGTCCGCGTTCGGCCCGCGCCTCTTCGTCCCACCAGTTCCGCCGCTCGTACCAGCGCACCGGGTCTGCCGCGACCTTGTAGGTATGGCCGCTCCAGACGAGCCGGAGGGGCTGGCCCGCGGGCGAGCACACCACCTCTATTGCTTCACTGAAGACACCCATTCAGCTTCCCTCCCGCCGGCTGGCGTGCACCCGCGCTTACGCCGGCCCCGTTTTTGACTGATGACCCGGACGGCAACTCATTAGAACGTATGTTCGAACAGAGACCAGTGTACGGCCAGCCGCTGACAATCGGCACACCTGTTTCCGTCCGCCTTTCCCTGTCTCCTTCCCACCCTCCATTTAGGCCTCCTCCGTGGCCGCCGTCCGCACTGAGGTGGACAGCGGTGTCTCCCTGATAAACAGGCACAGCACCAGGGCCACGGCCACCACCGGCACGCTCAGCAGGAAGATCGGCGGCAGCGCATGGCCGAAGGCTGAGGCCACAAAATCCTGAACCGGAGCGGGCAGCCCGCGCAGCATGGCTGGACTTAGGGAATTGATATCGCCGCCCAACACAGCCCCGGAACCTCCCGTCCCTGCCGGAGCCGCGGCAATCTCGTTGCCCAGCCGGTGGATAAAAATCGAACCGAACAGCGCGATGCCGAACGACGCACCGATCTGGCGGTAATAGTTCGTCGCCGAAATTGCCGCCCCCATGTCCCTGGCCGGCACGCTGTTCTGCACAATCAGCACAAGATTCTGCATCAGCATGCCGATCCCCAGGCCCATCACCAGCATGCCCGCGGCCGTAAAAACGTACGGCGTCGTATCCGAAATCCGGGACAGCAGCACCAGCCCGGCAATGATCACGGCGCAGCCAAGGATCGGATAGATCTTGTACTTTCCCGTGTGGGAGATCAGTTGCCCGGTGCCGATCGACGTCAGCAGCAGCCCGCCCATCATGGGCAGCATCATCAGTCCCGATTCGGTGGCGGTGGCCCGGTTGACCATCTGCAGGAACGTGGGCAGGTAGGAAATGGTGGAGAACATGGCGATGCCAACGGAAATGCCCACCAGTACCGGCAGCAGGAAGTTTCGGTTGCGGAACAATCCCAGCGGCATGATCGGCTCGGCAGCCTTCATCTCCACCCGGACAAAGGCCGCACCCGCGGCCAGGGTCCCGGCAGCCAGGGCCAGGATCTGCGGACTTGACCAGGTGTAGGTGGTGCCAGCCCAGGTGGTCAGCATGATCAGGGCGGCGCTCGCAAGGGCCAGCAGCGCGGCGCCCGCGTAATCCAGCCGTGGGCGTGGGCCCTGCGGCTTGGGCAGGTGCAGCGAGGAGACGACGACGGCGAGCGCCACCGCTCCAATGGGCAGGTTAATGTAGAACACCCACCGCCAGGACCAGGCATCGGTGATCCAGCCGCCCAGCAGCGGTCCACACACTGATGCAAGACCAAAGGCCGCTCCGATCAGTCCCATGTACTTGCCGCGGTCACGCGGCGAAACCAGGTCTCCCAGGATGGCCTGCGCCCCGATCATCAGCCCGCCGCCGCCAACACCCTGAAGGGCCCGGAACCCGATCAGCTGGCCCATGTTCTGTGCGAGTCCGGACAGGACGGAACCCAGGAGGAAAACCACGATCGCAAAGATGAAGATGCTTTTGCGGCCAAACAGGTCACCGAGCTTCCCATAAATGGGCAGTCCGATGGTCGCCGCCAGGATGTAGGCGGTGACCACCCAGGACAGGTGTTCCAGTCCGTTGAGGTCCCCCACGATCGTGGGCAGCGCGGTGGCAACAATGGTTTGGTCAAGGGCTGCCAGCAGCACCGACAGCATGAGGCCGGTGAAAATGACGGCGACGCGCCGGCTGGAGTGCGGTGGTGCCGGCTGACGGCCGGACGGCAGGTCCCGGGCACCCGCCGCCGTCGCACCCGCCGCTGTGCCAGCCGCTGTCGCACCCGTGGGCCGGAGTGCCGCGCCCGGATGCGCCACCAGTGATACCGCATTGACCGGGGTGCCCATGGCGCCGGTCATCCCGGCAATCGGGTGGGTTGCTTGTGTTCCACGGGCCGCGAACCGCTCTGCCATGCAGACACGCTTTCTGGGGTTTTGGGGAAGGTTTACACAGACACTTTCAGTGGCACGACTCCCTTTCAATGGCACGACCGCGGAACCGTTGCGTCAAGGCTTGGGCGAAACTGTGCGGCCGCCGATGGCCAAGACGGGCGGCCGGGAGCTGCTTCCTGCCTGCGCCGTTGTCCCACAGGTGAGGCAGGCGCAAACTGGCCCCAAAGAGGGCAGGCCATGGTGTCGAATCCGCACCGGCTCCGCGTTTGATTTTCGGGGTACCCCATGAACCGGACATATCATTATCAGGCAACTCATCGACCGTTACGGGCGTGTGTGGAGCATCGTCCTTCCACTGTCCGGGTACGTTGCTGCCGCCGCCGTCGTCTGGGGCGTTGTCCTGGCCAACGGGGACAACACCGCGGAGAACCTCACGGCGGGCTTCGTGGTGATCGGCATCGGCCTGATCACCGCATGCGTCAGCACCGTCGCAACCGCGTCCACGAAATTCACGCTGATCCAGTCGGCACAGTTGCTCGATCCTCTGAGCGGCCCGCCGGATGGTGCTCATTCCCGCACCGCCGGGATGGTGCTGATTGCAGTTCCCGCGGTGGCCGCCGTCGTCGGTTTCTCCCTTGCTGCCGGTCTGCTGGTCCGCGGGGACACTCCCGGATTTGTTGCCGGCCACGTTCTGATCGGATTGTCGGCGATCTGCACGGCGCTGATCGCCCTGGTCGCGAGCATCGTCCGCCAAGTACGCAACACCTTCAGCGAAACCGAGCGTTTGGCCTGGCCAACCGCATCCCACTCATGCCCATCGGAACAGCGCTCACCTGCCTGTTCTTCGCCGCGTTCCTCTTTGAAGCGGCCGGCACCACCGCGGCGTTCTTTGTCCCCGCGCATGTACTGGTTGGACTCGGTGCTGTCTGCTTTACCCTCTTCTCCATCGTGTCCATCCTCGAAGCGGGAACATCGGAGTAACTTCAGCAGCTGTTGCTTGTCAGCCGGCGAACTCCCAGCCGTCCGCAGGGCGCGGGCTGGCCAGCCAGTAGCGCGACCCTTCCGGATTGCGCATGACGATGCCCTCGTCCACCAGGTAGCGGCGAACGGCGGCCGGATCGTTCGAATACTCCGCGAGCCGTTCGGTAATGCCGCGTTCGTTCAGTACCGGCATTTCTCCGGAAGGTGCCTGGACCGTTTCGAAGACGTGCCCGGCGATGTAATGAAGCAGCTCCAGCCGGTCCGCCTGCCGCCGCGGATAGGTGGAAATCTTTCCGTCCACGAGGAATCTCCGCACCGAAGTCTCCGGCGGTTCCTTGCCACTGGCCAGCAGCCGGGCAAAAATCCCTCCCACCGGCTGCACATCACAGGCTCCGGAGGATACGAGCCCGGCTTTCTGCAGGGCAGCCAATGACTTGCGTTCCTTGGCCTCCAAGTCCTGCCCGTCCAGTGGTGTCCCGCGTTCGGCCGCCACAATCACCCGCGCATACAGCCGCAGCCTGCGCTCGTCAGCGAGCGCCGCAGCAACGGCACGCCACTGTTCCGGTGCCGCCTGCTGTTCCTCATCCATGGTCCATGCCTGTCCTCCCGCTGCCCCGCCTGTGACGGAGGCCCCCTTGGCGTGTGAGTACCGTACCCTACAGGCAGCACCTCTGCCACGCAGGAAGGGATGGGCCATGCCCCTGGAGTCCGCTTTCCCCGTCCGCTCCTTTGCGGCGTGGGCTGTCGAACAGGCCGGAACCGCTGCAGCAGATTTGTCCACGCGGCTGGGGGGACAGACAGCCGCTGTGGTTGATCCGGACCTTGCGCTGGCATGGTTCGCCGGGTCCTTCACCCCGCAGGGCTGGGAGCTGCCGCCGCCCTGGGATTCCCTGGCCGGAGACTATCCCTGTGCCGACGGATGGATCCGGCTGCACACCAACGCACCTCACCACCGGCAGGCCGCGCTCGCGGCGCTCGGGCTTCCCATGGAACCGGTGCCGGACCGCGGGACGGTGGCTGCCGCCGTCGCCGGCTGGGCCGGAGAGCCACTGGAAAGGGCAGTGCTATCCGCAGGAGGCTGTGCTGCCCGGATGCGGAGCGTTCAGGAATGGTCGCAGCATCCGGCCGGCGCTGCGGTGGCACAAGAACCGCTGATCACCTGGACCGGCCTCGGTTCCGCGCCCCGACTGGTTCCGCAGTCCCCGCCAGAGCGGCCGCTTGCCGGTGTCCGGGTTCTGGATCTGACCCGGATCATTGCCGGACCGGTGGCAACACGCTTTTTGGCCGCGCTGGGCGCCGATGTCCTGCGCATTGATCCGCTGGGCTGGTCCGAGCCGGCGGCTGAAGTGGAGCTGACTCCCGGCAAACGGTGCGCCATGCTGGACCTGAGGTCAGCGTCCGGCGCCCGGCGCATCCGGGAACTGCTGGCGGGAGCCGACCTTCTGGTCTCCGGTTACCGGCCTGGAGCTCTCGCCGGGCTGAGGCTTGATTCCTCGCATCTGCAGCAGATCAGCCCCGGACTGGTTGAGGTTTCGCTCAACGCCTACGGCTGGTCCGGGCCGTGGGCGCAGCGGCGCGGATTCGATTCCCTCGTGCAAATGAGCACCGGAATTGCCCGCGCCGGCATGGAGTATTTTGGCGCGGATGTTCCCCGGCCACTGCCGGTGCAGGCCCTGGATCATGCCACCGGCTATCTCACCGCCGCAGCAGCTCTGCAGGCCTGGCGGCAGCGGCTGGACGGGACCGTTGTCTCGGCCCGGCTGTCGCTGGCCCGGACAGCGGCACAGCTGCAGGGCACCGCTGGGGGCGGTACACCGCTCTGGGCGCCAGCGGAACCACTGGAACAGGTGCCGGAACAGACCTTTTGGGGTCCCGGGCTTCGCCTGGCGCCTCCGGTCCGGTTCGAGGGGACGGGCCCGCAGCCGCACCTGCACTGGGACGTTCCCGCGGGTCCGCTGGGCTCGGCGGCCCCGCGGTGGGAAGCCGGCCGGTTGTAGGGGCGCGGCTCCGGCTCAGCTAGCTGCGGGCGAAGGCCTCCAGCTTGGCCTGGGTCTCGGCATCGCGGCGCACTTTGAGCTCGTAGTCGATGAAAGCGTCGATCATGGCCCGGTAGGTCGCTTCCACCACCGTGGGGTCCCCGTCCTGCGCTTCGGCTGCTGTGCGGACATGTTCCAGGACTTCCTCCACCCGCTCCGGAGCCTTCACCTGGGCATCGTTGTCCTTCAACGGACCGGCCAGGCGCACCAGACGTTCACGGCGCCAAATCAGCGCCACAATGTCCTCGTCAATCTCGTCTATTGCCGTCCGTACGTTGTCGAGCTGACAGGTCGTGGATCGTTGATGATCATGGGTTTCCATGCCATTAGACTAACGTCCCCCGTTGTTTGGACCGTTTTGACCGGCGGCGAAACCGGCTCCCGCATGCCCCGACAGCCCCTGGCGGTGCTGCCCCTGCGGCGCCCGGGACAGCTTCGAAGGCCACCAAATCGCGGGGCCAATGTCATAGGAAAGGGCGGGCACCAGCAGCGAGCGCACCAGCAGCGTGTCCAGCAGGACGCCAAAGGCCACAATGAACGCCAGCTGCGCCAGGAACAGCACGGGGATTACTCCCAGCGCGGCAAACGTGGCGGCCAGGACAATGCCGGCGCTGGTAATGACGCTGCCGGTGATCAACAGCCCGCGGATCACTCCCTCCCTGGTGCCGTGAATGATGCTTTCTTCCCGGACACGTGTCATCAGGAAGATGTTGTAGTCCACGCCCAGGGCCACCAGGAAGATAAACCCGAACAGCGGAACGGCGGGGTCTGCGCCCGGGAAGCGGAAAACGTGGTTGAAGACCAGGGCCGAAACGCCCATGGTGGCCCCGAAGGACAGCAGCACCGTCAGGATCAGCAGGAACGGGGCCAGCAATGCCCGCAGCAGCAGCATCAGCAGGAACAGGATCACCACCAGGACCACCGGAATGATCAGGTCCCGGTCATGGGCGGCCGCAGCGTTGGTATCGATGGTCGTGGCCGTCACCCCGCCAATCAGCACATCCCCGATCCCGGCCACCTCCTCCCTCATGGTGGTGACCGTCTGCTCGGCGGCGTCGGACTCCGCGGCTTCCTTCAGGGTGGCTTCCAGCAGAACCTTTCCGTCCACCACCTTCGGTGTGCCCGAGGTCCCTGGCACGGGAGAGGCCTGCACGCCGTCGGTGGTTACCGGCAGTTCCCCTGCCGGAGTGCCCGTGGCATCCACGGCCAGGGCGTCCACGCCGGGCACGGCCAGCACGGCGCGGGCGACGGCGTCGATCTCGCCTTCCGGAGCAACTATCAGAGCAGGGCTTCCCGAGCCGGAGGGGAAATGTTCGCTCAGGGCCTGCTGCCCTTCCTTGGTTTCCGTCTGTCCAAGCACAAAATCGCTCTGCGGCACCCCGGAGGCCCGCAGCTGCAGCAGCCCTGTTGCCGCAATGAGGAGCACCAGGGTGGGAATCACCCAGGTGCGGCGCGGACGCGCCTTGACCGTCCGGGCCACGCGTGGCCAGAACCCCTTGGGGGAATTCCCGTCCCGGTCTGGGTGCGGCGAGCCGAACGCGGGCCGGCGCGGCCAGAAGGCTGCCCGCCCAAAAAGGAAGAGCAGTGACGGGAGCAGGGTCATCGCGGCCAGGAAAGCGAATCCGATGCCGATGGCTGCCACCGGCCCCAGGGCCTTGTTGGAATTGAGGTCGCTGAGCAGCAGGCAGAGCAGACCTGCGGTTACCGTGGCGGCCGAGGCCAGGACCGGTTCGAAGGTTCCCTTCAACGCCGCCCAGGTCGCATCCCACCGTCCCTCGTGGTCCCGCAGCGACTCCCGGAAGCGGGAAACATAGAGCAGCGAGTAGTCCGTCGCGGCGCCGATGCCCAGGATGAACAGGATGCCCTGCACCTGGCCGTTCACGGTCAGCGTTCCGGCTTTGGCCAGGTAATAGACCACCAGGATGGCGGCGGAGAGGGCGAAGATCGAGGTCAACAGAACCAGGAAAGGCAGCAGGGGCGAGCGGTAGACCACCACCAGGATCACCAGCACCGCCAGGGCCGCCACGAGAACCAGTGAGGTATCAATGCCGCCGAAGGCCTCGGTGATGTCCGCCAGCTGTCCGGCCGGTCCGGTGACGTAACTTTCCAGCCTCTGGGGGATGCCGTCCCGCACCACGTTGCCCAGCTCCTCCACGGTGGCCGTGGCGCTGTCATTATCCTGCACCGGCACAAAGATTTCCGCTGCCTTGCCGTCGGTGGAGAACTGGGGCGGGGAGACCTCGCCCGCAACTCCGCTGACCTTCGACAACTCGGACACCCGGCCGGTGACGTAGGCCCGGTCCGCCTCCGTCAGGCCGTCATTGTTCACATACACAACGACGGCGGGAATCGAGCTGCTGTCGGTAAACTCCTCCTGCAGCTTTGCCACCTGCGTGGACTCCGAGCTTGCGGGCAAAAATGAGGTCTGGTTGTTGTCCGCGACTTCGCTGATCTTGCCGAAATAGGGTCCGCCAATGCCGCCCACACCGAACCAGACGATGATCAGCACCACCGGAATCAGCAAACGGGCCCAGCCGCTGCGCCGGTCGGTCCGTCCGCCGCCGGTTCCACTCCCGCCGGAGGTCCCGCTCCCGCCGCCGGCTCCGCTCCCGCCGCCGGTTCCATTTCCCGTCTGGTGGCTGCCGGACAGATGCCGCGGTACTGAAGAATTCATGAACAGCCACTGCCTCTCGCTGTGGAAGGCAGGCAATGGATCGAGCCGCGTTCCGTGCTGACCCGTGTGCCCGGTTCTATGTCCATGAAGCTCGCCCGCTTCGGCATCGTCAACACTCCAGTGCCGTGCGAACGGTTCCCGGCACGGATCACCGGGCGTAAAACAGGAACTTATTGGCCCGGAGGTGGGAAGATCTGGAGGGTGAAGCCCTCCCTTTCCGTGATGACCGTTGGCGTGCGGGATCTCGAAGTAACGTACGCGTTCTACTCCTCCCGCCTCGGGTGGAAAGCAGCCCAGTATGTGCCCGAGGAAGTGATTTTCTACCAGGTCGGTCCGGGACTGCTGCTGGCCTTTTTCCGGCGCGATCATTTGGCCGCCGAAGCCGGCCCGATGGGCGAGGCGGGCGCCGCCCCGGTAACCCTGGGACACAACGTGGGATCAGCCGCCGAAGTGGAAGCGGTCCTGGCCGAGGCCGCCGCAGCCGGCGGCTCCATCTCGGCGCCGGGAACCCAAATGAGCTGGGGCGGATATTCGGGCTACTTCACGGATCCCGACGGGTACCGCTGGGAGGTCTGCTACAACCCAGGGCTGAGCATTGACGAGCACGGCAACGTCACGATCGAGGTCATCGAAACGGCGGATGCCGCGGAGCCGCCCCGCACTTAGAACAGCGCGGGCTCCGGAGCGGAGTCCGGCCCGGGAGCCGCCAGCAGCTGTGGCCCGTCATTATGGACGCTGCCCACGGCCGGCCCCACTTCGGTCATGCTCCACTCCGCGGCGGTGGCATGTGCCTCTGCGGTGACCCGGTGCACCAGGGCCGCCGGGTCGGGAGCCGCAGGGTCCAGCCACGCCGCCATGGTCCCCCGGTCCATCGGCACCGGCATGCGGTCATGCAGCTCCCCCAAGGCGGCGAGCACCGGTGGCTGTCCCGATGCAGTGGCTTCGGCCGGGTCCGGTGCAGCGGTGGTGAGGATCGACGCCGACAGCAGCCAGCTGCCCGGATCACCGGGGGCCTTGGCCGGATCGCGCCACCACTCATACAGGCCGGCAAAAAAGGTCAGCGCCCCGTCACTGCGGGAAACGTAAAACGGCCGCTTGGCGCGTCCTGGTCCGGTTTTCCACTCGTAATATCCCTGAACCGGAACGGCACAGCGGCGGGAGATGACGGCGTCGCGAAAGGTGGGCTTCTCCAGGACGGTTTCACTGCGGGCGTTAAAGGCGCGGGCACCGGCCGAGGCATCGCGGGCCCAGCCCGGCACCAGGCCCCAGCGCGCCACATGCACCTGGCGCACGGGCCGGCCCGCGGCGGCGGTCCCTCCCGGGGCCGGACGATTTCCGGACGCCCCGCCAATGAACCGTTCCAGCACCACCGGCACGTCCGACGTCGGTGCGATGTTCCAGGATTGGCGAAGCTCCAGGTTGGCGTCAGCTTCCGCCTCGGCCTCGGCCACAAGGTCCGCCGTCGTCTTCGCCATTACATAACGTCCGCACATGGTTCCAGTTTGCCTTGTTCCCCGCGGCCCGGGGCGGAAGCAAACACCAGGAACGCGCCGACGCCCGCTGAGCTGCGGTGTCATAGCCTTGTAACGCCCCCACGGCGAAGGCCCCACTTCGCTGCCAATTGGCAGAGAAACGGGGCCTTCCGGGGATTACAAGTGAACCGCTCGTTGATGCCCAGAGCTTAAGGCTGGCTGTAACGTGTTCTCACGAAGTACAAGCCAACGAGGGAAATCACGGCGATGGCCATGTAGTACAAGCCCGGCGCGCTCAGCGACCCGGTGACGTCCAGCAGCCAGGTCAGCACCAGCGGCGCAATGCCACCCAGCAGCGTCACCCCAACGTTGTAGGTGATTGCCAGTCCGGTTCCTCGAATTGCTGCAGGGAACAGCGAGGAGAGCAAGGCAGGAAGCGGCCCGAAGTAGAACGCCATGATCACGCCGAGCAAGCCGATGACGATCACAAGTGTTGGAACCGTTGGATTGTTGACCAAGAGCTGGAACAGCGGCCAGGCAAGGAGCAGGGCGCCGATTGCCGCATAGGTCATCACCTTTGCGGGTCCCACTCGGTCCGCCAGATGACCGACAAACGGCACGCCCACGAGGGTGACGAGACCGGCGACCACGCCGCCAAGGAATGCCGCGGTTGCGGGGATTTCCAAGTTCGTCACGGCAAACGTCGGCATGTAGAGGATCATGTACACGGAGATTGTTGCAACACCAACGCAAGCCGAAGCGGCAAGAAGGCGCCCGTAATGATTCACGAGAAGCGTCTTGACGGGCGAGGTTACCTTTTCACTTTGAATGAAATCCTCGGTTTCCGAGAGCTTGGCGCGGATGTAGAGCCCTACCGGACCTATGAGCAAGCCGACGAAGAACGGTACACGCCAGCCCCAGCTGTTCAGCGCCTCTTCGGAGAGCCCTTCGGTCAGCGCGAAGCCAAAGCCGGAGGCCAGCACCATCGCGGCGCCTTGGCTTGCCACCTGCCAGGAGGAATAAAACGCCTTCTTATGCGGTGCCGTCTCAATCAGAAATGCAGTTGCGGTGCCAAATTCGCCACCCGCAGAGAATCCCTGGATGAGGCGTGAGAGCAGGATGATGACCCCGCCCCACATGCCCACCATTGCGTAGGTGGGTGCGACGGCCATGATCAGCGTCCCGACCATCATCAGCAGCAGGGTCAGCGTCAGGGCACTCTTGCGTCCCTTGCGGTCCGCGTAACTGCCCAGCACCATGCCGCCCAGCGGGCGGATGACGTATGAAATCGCAAAAGTGGCAAAGGTCAGAATCAGTGCGAACGCCGGATCTGAATCCGGGTAGAAGTTCTTGGCAATGACGGTGGCGAAGGTTGCGTAGACGATGATGTCGAACCACTCAAGGGCGGCGCCGATCGAGCTACTGATCACCGCCTTCTTGGCGTCTTGAAATTGCTTCGGGGTTATCGTCGCTGGTGCGCTCATAAGGTGCTCCTGGTGGCGTGAGGGGTGGCAGGCTAGGCGGTGAGTGCTTCCACAAGGTTGTCGATGAATGATTCGCACGCGGCAATCTGCTCCAGAGGGATGAATTCATCGGGTGCATGCGCCAGGGCAATGTCGCCGGGCCCGCAGACAACCGTGGGAATGCCGGCGTTGGAGAACAAGCCCGCCTCGGTGCCGTAGGTTGCCTTGTCCGGGCTAGGCGTTCCGCCAAGTTCTGCCGCCAAGGAGACTATCGAGGCCTCGGCGGGAGTATCGAGCCCGGGGGTCTGGGCCAGCACGGTGAAGTCGACGCGTGCTTCTGGGTTCTGGGCCTGCATGAGCGCCTCGATGCGTAGTGCTTCGGCACGGAAGGTTTCAATGAGCGCCACCGGGTCATCGGCACCGATGGAGCGGAATTCAAAGTTCAGTGTGCAGAGTGCCGGGATGGTGTTTACCGCGATGCCGCCCTGGATTTGGTTTACCGTGGTGGTGGTGTACGGGACAACATAGGCTTCATCGGCGGCGCCGGTGCCGGCGAATTCCTTGGCCTTGGCATCAACAAACGCCGCAAAGTCGGCGGCCGCGGAAATGGCATTGACCCCTTGGGTGGTCAGCGAGGAATGTGCTGCAATACCGTGGAAATCCACCTTGATGACATTGACCGACTTGTGCCCCCGCACCACGCGCATGGACGTGGGTTCACCCACGATGGCGCCGCGCGGCTTCAGGCCATCGGCGGTGATAGCCGCCACCAGGTCAACCGCTCCGATGCAGCCAACTTCCTCATCGTAGGAGAAGGCCAGGTGGATGGGTTCGCTGAGTTTCGCCGCGGCCATCGAGTCGAGTTTGGCCATCACCACGCCGATAAAGGACTTCATGTCACAGGCACCCCGGGCATACAGCTTGCCGTCGCGGATCTGAGGGGTGAACGGATCGGAGCTCCAGTCCTGTCCGTCGACCGGAACAACATCGGTGTGCCCGGAAAGCACAATGCCGCCGGTCCGCGTGCCGTCCCCTGCGGGAATGGTGGCCAGTAGATTTGCCTTCTGCCCGGTGGCATCGTGGACCAGCTTTGATTCGATGCCCAGAGCATTCAGGCGTTCACCCACGTAGTCGATCAGCGGAAGATTGCTGTCGCGGCTGACCGTTTCAAAGTTAATCAGTCTGGTAATTTCCTCAAGCGTTGCATTGCTCGGTGTAGGTGGCATGTTTTACTCCTGGTGTTCATCGAGGCAACCGCTCGGATTTCCGCGTTTTCAGCGAACGGCTAGCCGAGAGTCTGTCATTGTGGACCCTCCTTGTCACAATGGTTTCGGGTTCTGCCGTCATATTTGCCACCATTGGATTTGCGAATGGGCCATCGACACCAGCGCAACCTACAAGCCATCCGAGACGAGATAATCGCTGCAGCAGCGGAGCTGCGTACTGTGGCCCGGGCAGAGCAGGATAAGCAACGAATAGAAGTTGCCGACTGGCTCGACCAACAATTCATCTCGGCTTCGTACAGCTCTGGTGCGCCCGCACCAGTCGCACCGGTGTACCCGCGGGAATTGAACCGGCTCTGCCCCGGGAATTGAACCATGCCGGCCATTGTTGTACGGGTCAGTCCCTGTAGCCCAGAACGAAAAGGAGCCTTCCATGGCCGCCACAGCTGAAGCCTTTACCCCCGACGCCGGTTCCATCACCATGTTCTCCACCAGCTGGTGCGGTTACTGCCGCCGCCTGAAGTCCCAGCTGGACACCGCCGGAATCGGGTACACCGAGGTCAACATCGAGGACGTGGACGGCACCGCGGAGCTGGTCGCCGAAATCAACGGCGGCAACCAGACCGTTCCCACCGTCATCTTCCCGGACGGCTCATCGGCCACTAATCCCTCCGCCGCCGAGGTTAAGTCCCGCCTGGGCCTCTAGGCATCCCCGGCGCCCGGGGCAGCAAACCCGGACGCGTCAACTTCGCGCACGGCCGTCCTGCTTCATAGGATGGAACGCGGGACGCCGGACATCGGCGCTCCGCCCGGACATTCGAGAGGCAGCACACGCATATGGTTCACAAGGTTCAGGCAGTAGTCGTCAAGGAAAAGAACGCCCCGGTTTCTCTGGAAACCATCCTGGTGCCGGATCCGGGTCCCGGTGAGGCCCTGGTGGACATCCTTACCTGCGGTGTCTGCCACACGGATCTGCACTATAAGCAGGGTGCCATCAACGACGATTACCCGTTCCTGCTCGGCCATGAGGCAACCGGCGTGGTATCCGCCGTCGGCCCCGATGTCACCGAGGTGGCGCCGGGCGACCGCGTGGTCCTGAACTGGCGCGCCGTCTGCGGCGAATGCCGGGCCTGCCGCAAGGGCGAGCCGCAGTACTGCTTCAACACGCACAACGCCACGCAGAAGATGACCCTGGAAGACGGCACTGAGCTGACGGCCGCCCTGGGCATCGGAGCCTTCGCCGAGAAGACGCTGGTTGCCGCCGGCCAGTGCACCAAGGTGGACGACGACGTCGACGCCGCCGCCGTGGGCCTGCTCGGCTGCGGCATCATGGCCGGCATTGGTGCCGCCATCAACACCGGTGAGGTGAAGCGCGGAGAATCCGTGGCCGTCATTGGCTGCGGCGGGGTGGGCATTGCCGCCGTCGCCGGCGCCCAGCTGGCCGGCGCCACCACCATCATCGCCGTGGACATCGACGCCAAGAAGCTGGAGCTGGCCAAAGCCCAGGGCGCCACGCACGTCATCAACTCCAAGGAAGAAGATCCGGTCGAGGCCATCCGTGCCCTCACCGGCGGCAACGGCGCGGACGTGGTCATTGACGCCGTCGGCCGTCCCGAGACCTACAAGCAGGCCTTCTACGCGCGCGACCTCGCCGGCCGCGTGGTCCTGGTGGGCGTGCCCAACCCGGAAATGAAGATCGAGCTTCCGCTGGCCGACGTGTTTGGCCGCGGCGGATCGCTGAAGTCCTCTTGGTACGGCGACTGCCTGCCGTCGCGCGACTTCCCGATGCTGGTGGAGCAGTACAAGCTCGGACGCCTGGACCTGGATGCGTTTGTGTCCGAGCGCATCGGCCTGGGCGACATTGAGGAAGCCTTCACCAAGATGCATGACGGCAAGGTCCTGCGTTCGGTGGTGGTGCTCTAAATGGGCGTGCACATCGACAACGTCATTACCTCGGGAACGTTCTCACTCGACGGCGGAACCTGGGATGTGGACAACAACGTCTGGATTGTCGGCGATGAGGCCCAGGTCATCATCATCGATCCGGCCCACGACGTGGACGCCATCGCGGCTGCCGTCGGCGACCGGGAGGTCATGGGCATTCTTCTCACCCACGGCCACGACGACCACATCCGCGCCGTGGACGATGCCCGTGAACTGTTCAGCGCCCCCGTGTTCCTGCATGCCGCGGACCGGATGCTCTGGGATGCGGTGTTCCCGGACGAGGGGCCCGACGGTGAGATCGAGGACGGCGACATCTTCGAGGTTGCCGGGATCACGCTGCAGGCACTGCATACCCCGGGGCACTCCCCCGGGTCGGTGTGCTTCCTGCTCGCCTCCGGTGCACCGGGTGACGGAGCCCCCGTGGTTTTCAGCGGTGACACGCTGTTCGCCGGCGGTCCGGGCGCCACGGGCCGCTCCTACAGCGACTTCCCGACCATCATCGAGTCCATCCGGGAACGGCTGCTGACGCTGCCGTCGGAAACCCGGGTTTACACCGGGCATGGGGATTCCACCACCATCGGCGCGGAAGCCCCGCAGCTGGAGGAATGGATCGCCCGGGGCCACTAGAACCAGCCGTTGGGCACTCCCCTCCCGGCTGTTTGGCCGGAGCCCGACACACGTTTGAATCTGCTGATGCGCGCCGGCTATCCGGCGCGCATCAGCCTTTTAACGGCCCGCCCAACCGGCCCAGCCCGAAAACCCCGGTTAGTGCCTGTGCTAGCGTGGGGCGAATTCGTTGACCAGCAGCTCCAGCGCACGGCAACGCAGATTGACGCAGATTCGTGCGCAGCTGGTCATAAGTCGGAGGATGCTCCGGTTGGACTGCACGGAGCGCCCTTCCTCGATGAGGGGGAACCATGGCACGGACCGCACGACGCGTGAACTCAGCCACCACCCTGGCACTGGCAGGTGCCCTGCTGGTAACGGGCTGTTCATCAGCGCAATCAGCAGCTGATGAACCAACCGCAGCGGCATCATCAAAGACGCCCCGCCCCACCCACATACCGTCCCCGACTCCGCTTCCGACGCTGCAGCCAGCGCCATCCGGTGACGCCACCTACAGTGAAGTTGTCCTCGGCTCCTTGGAAAACCAGACCACGCTCGGCAGCTTCGACAGCATGGCATCGAGCACCGGACGCTTCAAAGTTGTGATGTCATGCCAGGGCAGCGGTGAGCTGCAGGTCGATATGCCGGATATCGGAGTGGGTTCCACCATTCCCTGTGATTCCGACGGCAGCCGCGTCTTCGCCAATTCCTTCCCGTCCCAGGTCACGGACCCTTTCCAGGTGCTTGTCTCCGGGGAGGGTGTGGAGCGCTGGAGTGCTGAGGTGATCGAGGACCGGACCGCACCCCCAGGGTCTTGATTCCGGTCCGGGGCCGCCAGACACTGATCATATGGCCCAACAGATCAGCCCTTCTTTCTGGGAATTACTGCCCCAGCTGCGGTTTGAACCGACACCACGCCGGGTCCGCGCCCAGCTCGGGAACAACACAGTGGTCGATTCCGACCATGCGTACCTGGTGTACGAGCCCCGGCGGGTAACACCGGTTTATGCGGTGCCGGCGCGGGACATCAGTGCCGAACTAAAAACGCACGACGCCGGCCCGGAGGATCCGCTGGCCGGCGTGCCGCCGAACGCCCTGATGGACCCGCGCTATCCGTTTTCCGCACACACGGCACCAGGGCAGCCCCTGGACCTCCAGGCGGGATCGCACGGGCTGCCGGGTGCCGGCTTCCGGGCCGACGACCCCGATCTGGCAGATTACGTGGTGCTGGACTTTGACGCCTTTGACCGGTGGCTGGAAGAGGACGATGAGATCAAGGGGCACCCCCGGGATCCCTTCCACCGGGTCGATGCACGGCAGTCGTCACGGTCCGTGCGGGTGCACCTGGGTGGCCAGCTGCTCGCCGAGACCCACCAGCCGTTGTTCGTCTATGAAACGATGCTCCCTCCCCGCACGTATTTTCCCCGGGAGGACGTGGATTGGGATGCCCTTGGTGCGTCCCTGACCACGTCGGTGTGCCCGTACAAGGGAACGGCAAACTACTGGTCGGTGACCGGCAGGCCGGAAGGTACGGACCTGGCCTGGTCCTACGAATCAGTGCTCCCCGACTCCGCGCAGCTGAAAGATCTGGTGTCCTTCTTCGACGAGCGCACCGATGTTTATGTCGATGATGTCAGGCAGGAAATCACCTCCCTGTTCCGGTTCTAGTCCAGCCCCTCAAACACATCGCCCAGTACGGGTGCCCCGGGCTGGCGCGGCGGCCAGGCCATGACCAGCGGCTCCACGGAGACGGAACGGGCCCAGCCGGCGTCCTCTTCCGCATCCGGGGACACACCGGGGGAAACCATAAACCGCTGGGTACGGTGTTCCATCAGCCCGGCCACGATCCGGTGCGCCACGGCGCCCACATCCACCTCCACGCCGATCCATTCATCCGGAACGGGACGCAGGTCATACATTCTGCGCTCGTCCCAGGGACTTAGTCCGCGGCTGGTCCTGCCGCGGTTCCACCGCTCCCAAGTGGAGCGGCGCATGGCGCCGTGCAGCAGGCGCCGCAGCCCCGGGCCGCCGTCGGCCCGAAGACCCGTAAAGGCGGCGTCCGTGGCCGCACCGACGGCAATGTGGTCCGGGTGCCCGGTGATCTCGTCGGGACCAAAGGTGGCGACGACGTCGGGGCGCTCCTGCGCCAATATGCCCTCAATCCGCTCCACCAGTTCCCCGAACGGCACCTGCGCCACCCCGCCGTCGTCGTAGTCCAACCACTCGTGGCGGTCCGGCGGCCTGCCGTGCGCCGTCCACGCGGCTTCCATTTCCCGCCGGCGGATCAGGCCGAGCGGCTCATTGGTTGGCGGGTAGGACGGATCGATCGTTCCGGCACCGCCGTCGGTCGCATGAACCAGGACAAAGCGGAACCCCGGGTCGTGTTCGTGCAGCGCCACCGTTCCGGCCAGGCCGTAGGCGTCGTCGTCCGGGTGGGCCACGATGAGGGCAAGGACGCGCGATTCTGCCATTTTCGGCACCTCCCGGGGTCTGGTATTAAGCTCCTGTTTCAGCTTAGGACTCCTGCGCCGGGGTGGCGCCGGCCACCACAAAGCATCTGCGGAAGGGGCAGCGTCCACCACCGGCTGGAGCTAATCTGAGGTGCCATGGAGTGGTTCAGCGCTGAGGGATACGAAATTGGGCGCCAGGTACTGCAGCGCGGCATCGCCGCCGTGTACCTGCTGGCCTTCATTTCCGCGGCCAACCAGTTCCCCGCGCTGCTGGGTGAGCATGGTCTGCTGCCGGCACCGCGCTATCTTGACCGGGTGCGGGGCCGGGGCGTTCCCACGCTGTTCCGCTGGCACTACTCGGACCGGTTGCTGCTCACCGTGGCCTGGGCCGGCGCCGCCGTCGCCGCACTGCTGGTAGCCGGGCTGCCGCAGTCCGGTCCATCATGGCTTCCGATGGCCGCCTTTTTGCTGATCTGGTTCCTGTATCTGTCCATCGTGAACATCGGCCAGACGTTTTACGGTTTTGGCTGGGAATCCCTGCTGCTGGAGGCCGGCTTCCTGGCCGCGTTCCTGGGCTCCTCTGACGTTGCTCCCCCGCTCACGGTGCTGTTCCTTTTCCGCTGGCTGGTGTTTCGGCTGGAATTCGGCGCAGGGTTGATCAAGATGCGCGGCGATCCGGTCTGGCGGGACCTCACCGCCCTGTATTACCACCACGAGACGCAGCCGATGCCAAACCCCGCCAGCTGGTACTTCCACCATCTGCCCAAGCCGCTGCACAAGGCCGAAGTCCTGGGCAACCACTTTGCCCAGCTGGTGGTTCCGTTCTTCCTGTTCTTCCCGCAGCCGGTGGCCGGAATTGCCGCCGCGGTGGTCATCCTGACCCAGGCCTGGCTGGTCCTGTCCGGGAACTTTGCGTGGCTGAATGTGCTGACCATCCTGATCACCTTCAGCGCGGTGCCGGACTCCATGCTGCAGGCACTGCTGCCCGGGACCTCGCCCGGAACACCGGATCCGGCAGCAACGCCGGTGTGGTTCGCCGTCGTTGTCCTGGCCGTTACCGTGCTGATGCTCTACTGGGCCTGGGAGCCGCTGCGGAACCTGTTCAGCCGCAATCAGCTGATGAACGCCAGCTTTAACCGCTGGCACCTGTCCAACGCCTACGGCGCCTTTGGCAGCATTACCCGCCGCCGGAACGAGGTGGTGATCGAGGGAACCCTCGATCAGCCCGGCCCGGACGCCAAGTGGCTGGAATACGGGTTCAAGGGCAAGCCCGGTGATCCGTCCCGGATGCCGCGCCAGTTTGCTCCGTACCATCTGCGCCTGGACTGGCTGATGTGGTTCCTTGCCCTGGGTGCCGGCGGCAGCAGCTGGTTTCCGGTCCTGCTGCAGAAACTGCTCGAGGGTGACCGGCGGACCCTGGCCCTGCTGCGCCATGACCCCTTCGAAGGGGCGCCGCCGCGCTGGGTCCGGGCCAGGATGTACCGGTACCGGTTCTCCACACGGGCTGAACGCAGGGCCGACGGCGTGTGGTGGGTCCGTGAACCGGCCGGGTTCCTCACTGATCCGGTGCGCCTGATCGGGTCCTGACACCTACCGCGCCGCGAGCCAACAATGGCAGACTGGCCAGCAGATCCGGGCGGCGGACCGGAGCATTCCGATGCGAGGAGCACTGACCATGAGCCCTGCCGGGAGCCTGCGGACCCCCTTTCCCTCCACGGATTCGGATTCGGTGCGCCCCGAAGACCGCATGCCCGTGGTGTTCATCCACGGGCTGTGGCTGCATGCCAGCAGCTGGGACGCGTGGCTGGACCTGTTCCGCGAGCACGGCTATGACCCGGTGGCTCCCGGTTGGCCGGGCGAACCCGAAGCCCTGCCCGCGGCCAATGCCTTCCCCGGCCCCATGGCCGGAACCGGTCTCCGGGAGGTCCTGGACCACTACGAGGAATTCATCAGCGGACTGCGAAGACCGCCCATAGTGGTGGGGCACTCGCTGGGAGGGCTGGTGGCCCAGCAGCTGCTCGCCCGCGGTGCGGCAGCGGGAGCCGCGGCGCTGGCACCAACCCGGTTTCGCGGTGTGCTGCGATTCTCTCCGGTCCAGCTGTGGTCATCACTGCCCCTGCTGTGGAACCCCTTGAACCGGCGCAGGATCCTCCGCCAGTCCCCGCAGCACTTCCGCAGGACCTACGCCAACGCGGTCTCGGAACGCGAATCCAATGACCTGCACGCCACCTGCGTCATGCCCGCACCGGGCCGGCCGCTGTTTCAGGCCGCACATGCCAACGTCAATCCATGCTCCCCCGCGCGGGTCAACACGTCGGCGGCGAGGGGACCGCTGCTGCTGGCCGGAGCCGGCGAAGACCGCGTAGTTCCGGCCCCGGTGGTCCGGGCGGCGGCCCGGCGGTACCGGTCCGCCCCTTCCCCCACCGAGTACCTGGAGTTTGCCGGCAGCGGACATTCGCTGGTGATTGACCACAGCTGGCATGTTGTGGCCGACACGGTGCTGGGCTTCCTGGCCCGGCACGGCCTGACGCCGGAGGCGGCGGACCGCTAGCTTCCAGTCCGGCCCGCGGGCCGGGGGCATCCGCGCGCTTCCGCCGCGGGACCTTACCCGTTGACGTCCGGCTTCGTGATGACCAGATGTGTCGCGTGGTCATAGAGGAACGTCAGCGGGCCGCCGTCGTGCGTCATCTCCAGGTTTGCGCCGTCACGGTGCCCGTCCCTGCCGTAGTTCTCTTCCCAGGAACCGTCCAGCGCCACCTTGTACTCATACTGTCCGGCCGGAAGGTCCATGGTCAGCTTCCACAGCTCGTCGCTGCGGTCAAAGGTGAGCTGCAGCTCTGTGCCCGCCGGATTCCAGTCCGCGCCGGCCAGGACGCCGCCAAAGTTCCCGGCCACTGTGACGGCGCCGGGCTGAGGGAAGGACGGCTCGGGGCTTTCCGTCCCCTGATGCGCCCCGTGCTGTTCCTGCGGAGCCTCCGGCACAGCCACGGCTTCCTGCAGTGCCTCTTCAATAACTGTCTCGACGTCCGCCGGTGAAGGGCCCTCTGTGGCCGGGGCGGGGCTGTCCATGGCCGCCAGCAGCTCGGTTGTTGTCGGGAAGTCCTCCAGGGCCCGGCGGCCATGTGCGGTAATGCTCCAGCCTGCCCTGCCCTCTTTAATGATCCAGCCGGCTTTGACCAGCTTGGTTGTGGCGGTGGCGAGGGCCCGCTCCCCGCGGGCAGCGCCGCTGGCAAGCAGTTCTGATTCCCGGCCTTCCAGCGGCACCCGGGTCACAGCTGCGGAGAGGACTTCTCCGCGGCTGATCCGCCGCTCTGCTGACGGGTCCTCGGCGGCCAGGACCTCCAGCACCGCCCTGAGGCGCAGGGCCGTGTTTTCCAGCGCGTTTTTGCCGGTGTTTTTGGTCGTGTTCTTAGCTGAGGTTTTTTTGGTCGTGTTGATGGCCACGGATCTTCCTTCGTACGGCGGTGTGCAGAACCTTAAGCAAGCTTACTGATCGATGCACAGATTACTGGACTGGAGCGGTATTTTGCACGGTGGCGCTGTGACTGTCCAGGGAGGCTGCCAGCGTTTCGAAACTCCCGGGGACCACCGGCCGGGAAGCGGAATAGGCGGCAATCAGCGCCGCCTCGACGCCGTCCACCGAAACATTGGTCCCTGCCGTGCCGGCGTCCTCCGCCGCCCCGGCGGTCTCCGGGTTCCAGTCCAGGCCCAGCGCCGAATAGCAGCCGGTGAGGACCCGGCGCAGCGGCGCCGCATCCTGCACCACAACCACTGAGGAAAAGAGCCAGGCCCCGGCGACCACGCGCTGGGCCGTTCCGACGAGCTTGATCTTCCGTCCGGTTCCGGTGGTGCCATGGACGGTGAACTCCCCCGGGCAGTATTCACCGGGAATTTCCCCCATCGCGGCACGAACGCCGGCCGCGCGCAGCGCGGAGGCATACAGCTCCCCGAAGGCGGCGAACCGCGGCCGGGAACCCGCCACCCCTTCACTGTCCGGCTCCACATGGTCCAGGACCAAACAGCCGCGGTGATACGCAGCGGCACGTCCGCCGGCCTTGCGGACGAGCGGTTCAAAGCCCTGGGCCCTGCAGGCTGCGGCAGCGGCGTCGAATCCGGGAAGGCGGGCATCGCGCTGGCCCAGCGCCACAGTTGGCTGCGGCCGGTACAGCCGCAGCGTGGGACCCAGGTTTCCGGCACGGGCGGCATCGAGCATGGCGAGGGCAAAATCCAGGTCGCCGGCGGCACCAAGGGAGGCCTGCTGGCGTACGACGGCGAGGGGTGGCTGCGGGTCCTGCGGCACGGTGCAGCCTAGGCATTCAGGCCGAGCCGGCGCACGGTCAGGATCTGTTCGCTGCGCCCAAAGGGGCCTTCGGCGTCGTGGAGCACCGAGGAGGTCAGGCCAATGCCGTCGGCGCCGAACGTGACCTTGGTGTCCAGCCCCAGCCACTCGCCGCGGGGCGCGCGGTGGAGGTGGATCTGCAGGTCAACGTTGGGGAACATGTAGCTGTCCCCGCCCGGGGGAACCCGCGCCGCAATGCCGTTGGCGGTGTCCACCAGACCCACCAGGCGCACAAGATCGCTGGCGGGTGCGCCCTCAACCAGGTCGTACGGCGTGCGCACCCACACCTGGCCGCGGCCCGGCCGCAGGCCGTCAACGGCGCGGAAATCGAGAGAACCGATGAAGTCCCCGGGCCACTGGGTCATGCCGTGAGCCGTTTCCAGGCCGTCCGGTCCCGGCATCCGGGCATCCTCCAGGGCCGCAACTTCCGCCGTCGCACCCTTGACCAGCCGCCACGCGGTGGCCCGCACCGCCGTCCGGCCTTCCGCGATCAGCTCCGCTTCGAGCAGTTCGATGGTTCGTCCGGGCCGAAGGATCTTTGTCCGCACATCGAAGGTGCCGCGGGGAATGACACCGAGGATGTCGTAGCTGATCCGGGCCAGGCGCATGTCCTCGCGGGGACTGCAGTTTTCCAACGCATAGGCGAGGAGGCCGGCAACAGGTGACATGTGCTGCTCATGGTCATTCCAGGCACCCTGGGTGTGGATGGTGGATTCAAAGCTGTCCTCGCCCAGGGCGCGGTAATACGACTCGGGCACGGGGCCTCCTTGGAGTTCAGGTTTTGCTGTTCAGGCTACCTCAGTACTGGCTGAAGGACGCCGTGGCGGGATCCGCTCCCAGCCGCATGCCGGCGTCGAGCTCATTGATCCGCTCCATCTCGGCCGGGGTGAGCTCCACGCTGACGGATTCGAGATTCTCCCGGATGCGCTCCGGTGTCACGGACTTGGGGATGGCGATGTTCCCTGAAGCCAAATGCCAGGCCAGCACCACTTGGGCCGGGGTTGCCCCGTGACGAAGTGAAATTTCGAGGACTGCACTGTTCTCCAGGTCTTCGCCCTGCCCCAGCGGGCTGTAGGCTTCCACCGCAATGCCGTGGCGGCGGGTGGCGTCCGCGAGCGCCCGCTGCGCGAATGTCGGATGCAGCTCAATCTGGTTCACGGCGGGCACGACGTCGGCGGCACCGGTTAGCTCCTCCAGATGTTCGGGAAGGAAGTTGGAAACACCAATGGCGCGGACCAAGCCATCGGAATAGATCCGTTCCATGTCCTTCCACGCCTGCAGGAACAAGCCCTGGGACGGGACGGGCCAATGAATCAGGTACAGGTCCACCTGGTCAAGGCCCAGCGCGGCCCGGCTGTCCTCGAAGGCGGCCCGGGCCCTGGACTGGTCCCCGTTGCGCAGCTTGGTGGTGATGAACAGGTCCTCGCGGGGAATGCCCGAAGCGGCAACCGCGGCACCCACACCTGCTTCGTTCCGGTAGGCCGCAGCGGTGTCAATGTGCCGGTACCCCGCTTCGAGCGCCGCTTCAACAGCCTCCTGGGTGTTTTCCTCCGGAATCTGGAAAACGCCGAATCCGAGCTGGGGAATGCGAACTCCATTGTTCAGCGTCACGCCGGGAACATGTGGGTGGCTCATGGCTGCCTTTCGTAGCGGTTGGTTTCCACCCTATTTCCCGGTGGGGGCCACAGGGTACCCCTAGCCGCGGCGCGCCGGACCCCGCAGAATGGGTCCTGCACCCAGCGCTTCCGTGATGCGCTGAACTTCCGATGACTATTCCAAGCGAGGATTTTATGCAGTACACCCATCTGGGCCGGTCCGGCCTGAGCGTTTCGCGCCTGTGCCTGGGCACCATGAACTTCGGGCCCAAAACCGAGGAGTCAGACGCACACGCCATCATGGACTCCGCCCGTGAGGCAGGCATCAATTTTTTCGACACTGCCAACGTCTACGGCTGGGGCGAGAACAAGGGCTGGACCGAGGAAATTGTGGGCCGGTGGTTCGCCAAGGGCGGCGGACGGCGGGAAGACACCGTGATTGCCACCAAGCTCTATGGATCCATGAGCGAGCGGCCCAACGACACGTTCCTGTCGGCGCTGAACATCCGCCGGGCGCTGGACGCGAGCCTCAAACGCCTGCAGACCGATTACATTGACCTCTACCAGTTCCACCACGTTGACCGGAACACGCCCTGGGATGAAATTTGGCAGGCCATGGATGTGGCCGTGCAGCAGGGCAAAATTATCTACAACGGCAGCTCGAACTTTGCCGGCTGGCACATCAGCCAGGCCCAGGAGGCTGCGCGCCGCCGGAACTTCAACGGCCTGATCAGTGAACAGTCCATTTACAACCTGATCAGTCGCACTGTCGAGCTCGAGGTTATTCCGGCAGCCCAGCACTACGGTCTGGGACTGCTGCCGTGGTCGCCGCTGGAGGGCGGACTGCTGGGCGGTGTGCTGAAGAAGACTGAACAGGGCGGACGCCGCACGGAGGGCCGGGCCAAGGAGGCGTTGGAGACCCACCGGGAAGCCCTGGCGCAGTACGAGGACTTCGCCGATGAACTCGGGGTTGCTCCGGGCATTCTCGCCCTGGCCTGGCTGCTGCACCAGCCAGCCGTCACCGCGCCGATTGTCGGTCCCCGGATCCAGGACCAGCTCGACGACGCGTTGAAGGCACTGGAGGTTGAGCTCGACGCCGACACGCTTAGCCGTTTGGACACCATTTTCCCGGGCCACCGCACGGCACCGGAGGACTACGCCTGGTAGCTCCAGATGGTTTTCCGCAACGGGTCCTTCCGCAGCTGATCCTTCCGGAGGTGGCTAACCTGCAGGAAGGATCAGCTGGGGCCCGTTGTTGCGGACCGAGTTCACTTCGCTGGAAACAACGCGCGGAGTCAGCACGGGTTCGGGAACCGCGTCCAGCAGCTGCTGGACGTCCGCAGTTTCGGCCAGCATCGGATCCAGCCAGTCTCCATACAGGTCCGGCGGAACAATCAGCGGCGTGCGGTCGTGGATGTGCCCCAGCGCATCGCTGGCCTGCGTGGTGATGATGGTGAAGCTGACCAGCCACTTGTGCTCATGGTCCTCGGGCAGCGATGGATCGGGCCAGTATTCGTAGAGCCCGGCAAACGCCAGTGGATCCTCGGACGGCGAGTACAGGTAGGTGGGAATCTTGGCGGAGCCCGATTTTTCCCACTCGTAGTATCCGTCCGCCGGGACCAGAGCGCGGCGCTTTCTTGCCGCCTTCCGGAACGCGGGCTTCTCCAGGACAGTTTCCCGGCGGGCGTTGATCATCCGGGCACCGATCTTCGCGTCCTTCGCCCACACGGGAACCAAGCCCCACTTGGCGGTTGCCAGCCGCCGGACGGTGGCGTCCCCGGACTCCGTGCCTTCCGGGCGCCCGTCGTTTTTGCCGCCGTCGTTCCCGCCGTCGTCGTTCCCGCCGCCGCGGCCCTCCACGCGCCGCCGCGCGCGCTCGGTGACGATCCGCACATCATCAGTGGGTGCCACATTCCAGGATGGGGCAACGTCCTCCCCCACCGCTTGCTCGGCTTCAAAGGCGGCCACCAGATCGGATGTTGCCTTGGCCATCACGTAACGTCCGCACATGCTCCCATTGTGCATCGGGGAGCGGCTTACTTCGGAACATCCAGGTGTTCGAATATGTGTTCTACTTTTAAGCATGGATCAGGAAGCGGCGGAACGGCTCGCCGCCCGCTACGCCCGGCGCGCGGAGCCCCTTGAACTCACACCGGAAGAGCTGGATTTTGAGCACCATCCCGCCACCACCTCGGTGCCGGGCATTCCTGTCTGGGCCTGGATCCGGTTCCCGAACGCGGCTGAGCGGGTGAAGGGCGAAGCATGCACCTGGAACGCCAGGGCAGTGCAGGTGCTGTGGACCGATGCCGGTATCCGGCGGGCCACCTGGGTGTGGGCATCGGCTGTGAGCAGGCGTTCCAGCGGTGGCCGGAAGACCGGTCTCGGCGAGCGCACGGGCGAACACAGTGCTGACACCGGACCCGGTGCCGGCCCGGAAGCCGGGGCCCCGCCGTCGTCCTAGCCGGCAGCACGCGGAGCCTGCAGCGGGACAGAAACCGGATTCTGCTGCAGAATGGGCCTGCGGACTTTCCTCCGTGCCGCGAAGTTTCCCCGACGCGGCTGCTACGGCCAGTCAGGAAGCGCACATGGACATTCTTCTCATCGGCGGAACCGGAGTCATCAGCTCGGCGGTCGCCGCGCATGCCAGCCGGCTGGGGCATCAGGTGACTCTGCTGAACCGCGGAGTCTCCTCCGCCAGGCCTGCTCCGGCCGGCGTGGAAGTGCTGCACGCCGACATCCGTGACACGGCCGCCGCTTCGAAAGTTCTCCGGGACCGCCGGTTCGACGCCGTCGCGGACTTCATTTCCTTTGTCCCGGAACAGCTCGCCGCCGGCATGGACCTGTTCCGGGGCCGGACCGGCCAGTATGTGTTTATCAGTTCAGCTTCGGCATACCAGAAGCCTCCGGCCCGGCTTCCGATCCTTGAGTCCACTCCCCTGCGCAATCCGTTCTGGCAGTATTCCCGGGACAAAATCGCGTGCGAGGACCTGCTGGTGTCGGCCTATCGGGAGGAAGGGTTTCCGGGCACGGTGGTGCGGCCTTCCCATACGTACGACCGCACCATGATTCCCCTCATGGGCGGCTGGACGGACCTGCACCGGATGCGGGCCGGCCTCCCGGTGCTTGTGCACGGTGACGGCACCTCGCTGTGGACACTGACCCACAGCCGCGACTTCGCCCGGGCCTTCACCGGGCTGCTGGGCCGCGGCGAGGCAATCGGCGACAGCTACACCATCACCTCTGACGAATTCCTGCCGTGGAACGAGGTATACCGCATCCTGTCCGCCGCAGCCGGCGTGCCGGAGCCGGACCTGGTCCACGTGGCTTCGGAGACCATTGCCGCCCGCGACCCCCGGCGCGGCCCGGGCCTGCTCGGCGACAAATCCCATTCGGTCATTTTTGACAACTCGAAGATCAAATCCCTGGTGCCGGGCTTCGCAGCGGAAATTCCCTTTGCGGAGGGGGCCGCCGAAATGGTGGCCTGGTACGACGCCCATCCAGAGGAACAGAAGATCGATCCGGAGTTCATGACGCTTTCGGACGC